>JAGSYU010000132.1 GCA_018262575.1 Pseudomonadota bacterium
CCGGTCTCCTGCAGCCAGTGGAGCATGGTAACGGTGATGAGGTTGCCGATGTGGATCGATGTGGCGGTGGCGTCATAGCCCACATAAGCGGTGATCGGACCCTTCAAGCATGCCGCGTCGAGACCCTCGGGGTCCGAGATCTGGTGGATGAAGCCGCGCTCGTCGAGCGTGCGCAGGAAATCCGACTTGAAGCCGCTCATCTTTCGTTACCTTTGGTTTGTCCGCGGATCTGAATTGACGTATCAGTCCGCTGGGCTTCCTATCAGGAACGAAAACGGATTTCACGGGGTATGAGGTCAAAAATGTCGGGCGATTCGGCCATGTGGGCACTCGGTCTGATGAGCGGCACGTCGATGGACGGCGTCGACGCGGCGCTGATTCGTACCGACGGTGAAGGGATTGCCGAGTTTGGTCCGACGCTGTTCCAGCCATATGGCGACGAGGAGCGGGCGGTTCTGAGGGCGGCTCTCAAGGATGCCTGTGGCATGACCGCCCGCGACGACCGCTTCGGCCGGCTCGCCGAGGCGGAATCCGTCGTCACCGACGCCCACGCCCACGCCGTGGCGGTGCTGCTGATCGCCGCCGAGAAAAAGGGTATCCGACCCGAGGTGATCGGCTTCCACGGCCAGACGGTGCACCACGCGCCGGATCGCGGCTTTACCGCCCAGATCGGCGACGCGGGCGTGCTTGCCGAGCGTTTCAACCTGCCGGTCGTCCATGATTTCCGCTCCGCCGACATCCGCGAGGGCGGGCAGGGCGCACCGCTGGTGCCGATCTATCACCGGGCACTGGCGCAGAAAGCCGGCCTCGTGCCGCCGGTCGCCTTCCTCAACATCGGCGGCGTCGCCAACGTCACGTTGATCGGCGAAGGTGGCGAACTCACCGCCTTCGATACCGGCCCCGGCAACGCACTGATCGATGACCTGGTGTTCAACGCCACCGGCGCCCGGTTCGATGTTGATGGCGCCATCGCCGCGCAGGGGCGGGTGGACGACGCTGTGCTTGTCCAGTTGATGGATCATCCGCATTTCGAGACACCGGCGCCCAAGTCGCTCGATCGCAATACCTTCCGCGCCGACGCCGCGGCGCGCCTCCCGTTTGCCGATCGCGTGGCGACGCTGACCGCCTTTACGGCCGAGGGTGTCGCCGCCGGGCTCCGGCTAGCCGGTGCCCCGGTCAGGACGGTGATCGTCTCCGGCGGTGGTGCCCGCAATCCAGTGATGGTGCGGATGATCGCCGAGCGAACGGGGGTCGAGGTGGTTCCGGCCGGCAAGATCGGCTTCGACGCCGACTTCGTCGAGGCGCAGGCGTTCGCCTATCTGGCCGCGCGCCGCCTGAAGGGCTTGCCGTCGTCCTTCCCGACCACCACCGGAACGCCGGTGCCGGTGGTCTGCGGCGAGATCGCCTAGTGTTTCCAGAGCGCTTCCGATGAAAACAGGTTCACCGGAAGCGCTCTATTTCTTTGTTAAGAGGCAATTCCGGACGCAAAATCGGGATCCACTTTTGCTGGAATTGCTCTAGAGCGACGCGCATTTCGACGCATGCGGAGTGTCGCTGTCTTTGTTAGTTGTCGCCTCGCTTTGCGGAAAGCCGGTCCCTACCTTTCCGCAGGATGCTCCAGCCGGATGCCGCGCATGTTCGCCGACGCCCTTCTTTTCGCCGCTACCCGCCTGATCTCGCCGAGGAGTCGCGGTGCCGCCATCCGCGACGCCATCGGGCTCCGAGCGCGCGCCGGCCGCTGTCGCACCGCCTGGACCGAGCATGAGGCGCGGACGCGGGCGGCGATCGAACGGGCGATCGATGGCGTCCCGGTGCGACGCACGGCGGTGGTGCTCGGTTCGGGATTGCTCCGCGACGTGCCGATCGAGCGTCTCTCCAACATGTTCAACAAGGTTGTGCTGGTCGACATCGTCCACCTGCCGACCGTGCGGCTGAAGCTGTTCTTCCGCCGCTATCCCAACGTCACCTTCATGACCCGAGATATCTCCGGCTACGACCGGCTCGTGGAGCAATCGCGCATCAAGCTGGCCACTGGCCAGAGGGATCTCGGCGTCCGCCTTGATCCTCTGGGGTTTCTTCGCAAGATCGATGACGTCGATCTGGTGATCTCGGCCAATGTGCTGTCGCAGATCGCCGTCGGTGCCGAGATTCGCCTGCGGACCAAAGTCGGGCAGGCGCGCGTCATGCCCGAAGATGCGGTCGCTCAACTGGTCGCCGGTCATCTCGACGGATTGGCGCAACTGCCCTGCAAGACGGTGATTGTCACCGATGTTTCCTATGTCCGACGCCGACGCGACGGCGGGATCGTCGAGACCCGCGATCTTCTCCATGGAGTTAAGCCGCCGCTTCCCTCGGACGCCTGGGACTGGCCGGTGGCGCCGTTCGGCGAGGAGGCGGCGGACGAAGAGCGCATCCACCGGGTGATCGCCGCTGAAGACGTGGCCGTCGATTTATGAGGCGCCGGAGAGGGCCGCCTGCGTCAGAACCGCACTTCGGCTGGCTTCACCCACCAGCCGGGATGAAGGGCGGCGAGGCGCACACCGGCTAGCTCTGCCGCCTTTCGGTCGTCAAACAGGCCGAAGCAGGTGGCGCCCGACCCTGACATGCGGGCGAGGCGGACGTCTGGCAGTGTCGCCACGGCGGTGAGAACTTCGCCGATGACCGGCGCGATCGTCCGGGCGGGGGCTTCCAGATCATTGCGCGTCTTGCTGACGAGGAAGGTCGCGAGATGGCTGAGCGAGTCCAAGGCGGGGAGGGCGGGCAGCGGCGGATTGTCTCGCCGTTCGAGCGCCCGGAAGGCCGCTGGCGTCGACACGCCGACGCCAGGATTGACCAGCAGCAGGCCAAAAGGAAGCCGCCCGGCTGTCGGCGCGATGCGCTCGCCGACACCCGTGACGCGGGCGGAGAGACCCGCGATGCACATCGGCACGTCGGCGCCCAGTGACAGCGCCAGCGCGGCAAGGGCTGGGTCGTCGACGGGCCAGTCATACAGCCGGCAGAGGCCGCGCAAGGTGGCCGCCGCGTCGGCCGAGCCGCCGCCGATGCCCGAAGCGATCGGCAGGCGCTTCGTCAGGCGGATGGCGAGCGGCTCCGTTCGGTCGCTCAAGTCCCGGAAGCCGTGCACAGCCCGCAGCACGAGATTGTCGCGATCGGCCGACAGACCGGCGGCCATCGGTCCGTCGATGTCGAAGCGATCCTCGCCGCTTGGCGTCAGCGCCAGCGTATCGCCGACGTCGGCGAAGGCGACGAGCATGTCGAGGTCGTGGTAGCCGTCAGGCCGCCGACCGGTGACGTGCAGCGCGAGGTTGACCTTGGCACAGGCCTCTTCGACGATCGGCATTCCCTTGGGTCCGGCGTGGGTCAGGGCGTCGCCTGGGCCGGCGTCGGCTCAGCCACCTTGGCAGCGGCCTTGCCTGTGTCCGTCTCCACAAGGCCATTGGCGATCTTGGCTTCGATCTTGGCGAGGTCTGCCGGCTCGGGCTTGCTGGCCTTGGCGTGGTTCCACTGGAAGCACGCTTCGAGGCGACGGCCGACCTGCCAATAGGCATCGCCGAGATGGTCGTTGATGGTCGGATCGGATGGCATCAGCGAGACCGCCCGTTCCAGCTCGTCAACGGCGACGTCGTATTCACCGAGCTTGTAGTGGGCCCAGCCGAGGCTGTCGACGATGTAGCCATCGGTCGGAGCGAGGGTGACGGCCTTCTCGATTAGCGCCACGCCCTCCTTGAGGTTGATGCCCTTATCAACCCAGGAATAGCCGAGATAGTTGAGGACCAGCGGCTGGTCGGGTCTGAGCTCGAGCGCCTTCTTGAAGTCAGCCTCCGCCTCCGGCCAGCGGTTGGTGCGCTCGTAGGCGATGCCGCGATTGTAGAACACCTGCCAATCCTCGGTCTGCGGCTCAGCGCCGATCGCCCGGAGGGTTCGCGTGTAGGCGTCCGCCGCCTCCGCGAACATCTTGCGTGTTCTCAGGATGTTGCCGAGGCCGTTCAGCGCTTCCTTGTCCTTCGGGTTCTGACGGATGACGCGCTTCAGCGTGGCGCGTGCCTCGTCCACCCGGTCGAGCGCGTTGTAGTCGAAGGCGATCATGATATCGGCGTTGCGCCGGAGCGGCGACCGCCTCGACACCTTGTCGAGGATGGCGATAGCGTCGTCGGGACGGTTCAGGCGCTCGAAATTCTCGGCGAGCGTGACGCGGGTCATGTCTTCATTCGGGTCGAGCGCCAGCGCGAGCTGCAGAAAGATGACGCCGAAGTCGTTGGTCTCCTCGCGCACAACGGCCGTGCCGAGCCCGGAGAGGATTTCAGCCGCCCCTTCATTGACGGTACGAACGCGGGCGGCTGGTCGATACCCGGAGGCGAGGGTAGCTGCCAATTCCTTGAGAAGCGGATGCCCGGGCGCCGAGGCCAGCGCCTTGTCGATGGTCGCCTTGGCGGCGTCATGGTCGCGGTTGCGGGCGAAGGCCCGCGTCGCAGCGTCGATTACCGACACCGGACCGTCGTCCAGGGCGAGCGCCGCCTTGAGTTCGGCAGCGGCCACATCGTTGCGGCCGGCGACCGAAGCGATGAGGCCGGCATGATAGTGGCGGAAGAACAGATACCATTTCTCGCCGTCGAGCTTGGCGAGGCGGGCGAGCGCCTCGTCCGTCTTTCCGGCGCCCTGTTCGGCCCAGGCTGACAGGATCTCGACGGCGAGCGTCAAGAGCGGTCCGGATTTTGCCTGCTCGAACGAAGCAATCGCCTCTGTCCAGCGGCCGGACTGGAAGTCGTCAAGGCCGATGGTTAGCGCGGCGATCGGACTGTCGGAGTTGACGTCGCGCAGCCGTTCGGCAAAGGCCCGGACCTCCGTCAGCTCGCCGGCGGCGATGTAGAGCGACAGTGCGCGCTCGAGCAGAAACTTGTCGTCCGGCGCGTCCAGCAGCGCCGACGCGAAGTAATCGGCCGAGGCACGGTAGTCAGAAATGCTGCCGGCGAATCGGCCGGCGAGGTAGTTGCCCTCGAGCGATGAGGCGACTGGCAGACCGGCGTCGGCCTGCGCCGCCGCCACGCCACGCGCACCGGCGGGAAGTGGGCCGAGGAAGGTGAGCGTGGCCAGCGTCGCTCCGAGGAGGGGGCCCATGGCGAAGCGTCGGAAGGTCGGCTGGCGTAGCATCATGAGCGAACGGTCCCCGTCGTCGGTTTATGGCAGCGCACAAACAATCACAGCGCTCGATACGACCGACCGCTGACTCCACTAAAAGGCAAAATGGCGGCAAAGGCATGGCGCTTCAAGCGTGGTGTGGCTCCCGGCGCCAAGAAAGTCGGGCAATGTCCATTGCCATTGCATTCCCGCCGGCAAAGTTTGAAATGGAATATCACGCAACCCGAGTGCCGGACGCTTCTTTCCATGAATGTGGCCTTTACGCTGATCCTCTTGCTTGCCATCGGCGCCTGGCTCGTTCGCTGGCGCGGTGCCCGCCTTCGGAGCGACATCGACGCCATCGCCCGCAACTACAGCCTGCTGGCCGGGCTCGGCGCCGTGGCGGCACTGGCGGTTACCGGTCGTGTGGCGTTTGCCGCTGTCGGTGCGGCGGTGCTGATCGGGCTCCACCGAGCGAGGCTCCTGCGGGCGCGGCGCACGCGGCCAGTGCTGCGGTCGCCGATGGTCGAGGTGGTGGTCGATGGCGATGCCATTGGCGGCCGGGTCATTGCCGGCGCCTTCCGCGATCGCGATCTCAACCGCCTCGGGGGGGCGGATCTGTCCAGTCTTTACGCGGAAACGGCGCGTGATGCGCGCAGCCGCGCGACACTAGAGATTTATCTCGACCGCCGAATGCCCGGATGGCGTGAGAACATGCAAGGTGAGTCCGCATCGCGGCGCCGTCGAGCGACGAATGCGGGCGCCATGAGCGAGGAGGAGGCGTACGAGATCCTTGGGCTTCAAAAGGGCGCCGGAGAGGCCGATATCCGGGCCGCCCACCGCCGACTGATGAAGCGGGTGCATCCCGACCAGGGTGGCTCCACTTTCCTGGCGGTACGTATCAACCAGGCCAAGGACCGGCTTCTGTCCAAACATGTCTAGCTCCCGTTACGCAAAAACAGTGGGTGCTGTCGACTGACTGTGAATGCCGCATCAGGTGAAGGGCCGAAACACGGCTTCCGAATGGGGCGTGGGATGCTCTGACCGCCAAGTTGGGGCGGTCAGAGCCTGATTGTGAAACAGGCGAAGTCGCTTTTCTTCAGGGCCGCGCAGGCCCTGTTGGCGGCTTTTTCGTTTGCGAACCCGCCGAAGCGCGCCCGCACCACCGTCGCACCGCCCTTGTTGACCGCTTCGGCGAAGGGGCTGGCAGTGGCAAGTTGCGGAGTGGCCGACTTGGCCTTGTCGAGAAGGGTCATGGCGGCGGCCTTGGAATCGACGGCGCCGATCTGGATGTACCAGCCGCTCGGGCGGGCGGCGGCCGGGGCCGGTGTTTCGTTCGGCGCCCTTACGGCGTCGGTCATGACGTTGGCCGGCGCAGCGGACGCGACCTGGACGGTCTTGGCCGCCGATCGGCGTGAATGGGCGTCGACGCGGGCGACGAGGTCGGCCAGCGGGTCGCCCTGCGGTGCCGGACCAATGTCGGCGAAGGCCTCGGCGGCCGACGACGGCAGGTGGGAGTTGGCAAGGCTGGCCGGCAGCGTGGCGGTTGCCAGGCTGACGGGTTCGGGCGAGGGAGCGGCGGCCGGTGCCGGCGCTTCGGCCACCTCCTGCGGTTCGGCAACGGCAGGGACAACAGGGGGGCGGGGCGCCGTCGGCGCGATCGAGGCGGTCACGACGGCCGGATCGGGATCGGTGGTATCCATGCCGGCGTTCATCGGCCGCGGCAGAGGCATGGGGTGCGGCGGCAGCGTCGAGGCGGCAACGAGGCGCGCCGGCTCGGCCGGTGCCACCACGCTGGCGGCCGCCACCTTCGGCGCGTTCATGGCGTCGGCCACGAGCTGGTCGTCATAGCCGCTGAAGCGCGAAGCCTTGGGCAGGTAAGTGGCGATCAGCTGTGCCATGTGGGCGTCGCGCTGAGCAGCCGTCTTGCCACCCATGACGACGGCGACAAGCTTGCGACCGTCACGCTTCACCGACGTGACGAGGTTGAAGCCGGAGGCGTTGACGTAGCCGGTCTTGATCCCGTCGACGCCGTTGATACGGCCCAACAGATTGTTGTGATTACCGATGGTGCGCCCGCGGAAGGTGTAGGAGCGGATTGAGAACAGCGGATAATATTGCGGGAAGCGGACCTGCAACGCGACGCCGAGCTTCATCATGTCGCGCGCCGACGTATACTGCCCCGGATCGGGTAGGCCGTTGGCGTTGCGAAAGCGGGTGTTGGTCATGCCGATGGCGTGGGCCGTGCGCGTCATGCGATCGGCGAAGGCCGGCACCGAGCCGGCGACGCTCTCGGCAATGACGGCGGCGGCATCATTTGCCGAGCGGGTGATCAGGCCCTTGATGGCGTCCTGAACGGCAATGGTCTCACCAGCCCGCAGACCGAGCTTGGTGGGCGCCTGCCGCTGAGCGAGCGATGAAACGCGCAGTGGCGTCGAGAGCTTGAAGCGGCCGCGTTCCAGCTCCTCGAAGAGGACGTAGAGCGTCATCATCTTGGTGAGAGAGGCGGGATAGCGCCGGGCGTCAGGATTGACTTGGTAAAGGACCTTGCCGGAAGCGGTGTCGACAACGATTGCCGCGTATTTCGAAGGGACGACCTGGCTCGGCATCCCCTTGGCCGCGATAGCGGCGGTCGACATGCCCACCGCGACGACGATGGCAGCGGCAGGAGCCGCCATTCGGTGCACGACCTTGGAAACAAGACTACGCAAACTCAACAATGGACCGCCCTCACAACGCCAACTCGCCGGCTTCGCCCCGCCGTCCGGCCGGATACGAAGCCTGTTTCGGATTGTTCTCCATCCCCCTGAGCCCAACGGGCAACGGTCATAAAATTAGCGGCAACGCGGTTACGGAAGCGTAAAGTTTGAATCGACTTTTCCGGATTTGCACTGTCCCGAAAAAGGACTCCGCATTAATAACGAGATCGATGCGATTAAATGCAGGTCATGCGAAAAGCTGGGGGCTGCCAGCGGCTCATCATATTGCATGATGGCTTGACCTAAGCGAAACTGCTTACCAGATACCAACAGACAGGCGAACGCACAGTCACAAGTGCGTGGAGTTTCGGCTTGGACTCCAGATTGGAATTGCACCCCCGTTGTCCGTGATTCAATATGACCCCACGACCCGCAAGATCGGGGCAAGCAAGCGGAGGGAAAAGGTGGTCGAGGCGGTTCAGGCTGGCGTGGCGGAAATGGCACCGGCGGATCTTCCCTTCGGTGTTCCGGGCAGCCGTGCCGCGGCCGGCCAGTGGACCGACGGCAGGATGGAGGACAGGACGCGTCGCGTGCTCCTGTCGGCCGATGACGATGACGGGGAGAGTGGGAACGGGTCTGACTCAGGAAGCGGAGTGTCCTCCAAGGTCCTGACAAAGACCAAACGACCGAGCATGTATCGCGTTCTGGTCTTGAACGACGATTACACGCCGATGGAATTCGTGGTGCACATCCTGGAGCGTTTCTTCAACAAGGGGCGTGAAGAGGCAACCCAGATCATGCTGCACGTCCACCATCATGGGGTGGGGGAATGTGGTGTCTACACCTTTGAAGTCGCCGAGACCAAGGTGACACAGGTCATGGACTTCGCACGCCGCCATCAGCATCCGCTTCAGTGCGTCATGGAAAAAAAGTGAGGGTCCATCGTGCCATCCTTCTCGCGCAGTCTCGAAAAGGCCCTTCACCAGGCCCTCGCTTTCGCCAATGAACGCCGCCAGGAATACGCGACGCTCGAACACCTTCTCCTGTCGCTGGTTGAAGATCCCGACGCGGCCGCCGTCATGCGCGCCTGCTCGGTCGATCTCGACGTTCTGAAGCGCAACCTCGTCGAATACATCGACACCGAACTCGACAACCTCGTGACCGAGCTTGGCGAGGAGGCAAAGCCGACCGCTGGCTTCCAACGCGTCATCCAGCGGGCGGTGATCCATGTGCAGTCGTCCGGGCGAGACGAGGTGACTGGCGCCAACGTGCTGGTCGCCATCTTCGCCGAGCGCGAGAGCCACGCCGCCTATTTCCTGCAGGAGCAGGATATGACGCGCTACGACGCGGTCAATTACATCAGCCACGGCATCGCCAAGCGTGCCGGAATGAGCGAAAGCCGGGCGGCGCGTGGCGTCGATGACGAGACGCCGTCGCAGGAGACGCCGCCGAGCAGCGGACCGGCGGCCGAAAAGAAGAAGGCCGATGCACTCGATGCCTACTGCGTCAACCTCAACGAGAAGGCGCTGAAGGGCAAGATCGATCCGCTGATCGGCCGGGCCGACGAGATCGCCCGCACCATCCAGGTGCTGTGCCGCCGCTCGAAGAACAACCCGCTCTATGTGGGCGATCCCGGCGTCGGCAAGACGGCGATCGCCGAGGGCCTTGCCCGGCGCATCATCGACGGCGACGTGCCGGAAGTGCTGAGGGATTCGACCATCTTCGCGCTCGACATGGGCGCGCTGTTGGCCGGAACGCGCTATCGCGGCGACTTCGAAGAGCGCCTGAAGCAGGTGGTCAAGGAGATCGAGAATTATCCTGGCGCCATCATGTTCATCGATGAGATCCACACGGTGATTGGTGCCGGTGCTACCTCGGGCGGCGCGATGGATGCGTCGAACCTTCTGAAGCCGGCGCTGTCCAGCGGTACCGTTCGCTGCATCGGCTCGACGACCTACAAGGAGTACCGTCAGTTCTTCGAGAAGGACCGGGCATTGGTGCGCCGCTTCCAGAAGATCGACGTCAACGAGCCGACCGTCACCGACGCCATCGAGATCCTGAAGGGGCTCAAGCCCTATTTCGAGGAGTTCCACAAGGTCCGCTATACCCAGGACGCCATCAAGTCGGCGGTGGAACTCAGCGCCCGCTACATCAACGACCGCAAGCTGCCGGACAAGGCGATCGACGTCATCGACGAGTCGGGCGCCAGCCAGATGCTGCTGCCGGAGGGCAAG
>JAGSYU010000133.1 GCA_018262575.1 Pseudomonadota bacterium
TCGATGGCGGCGGCACGTTCGGGCGTCGTCGGGAAATCCGGGCCTGTCTCGCAGAGAAGGCCGACAACGAGCGGACCGGCTTCCGGACCGGCGAGAGCCACGTCGGCGAAGGGACCGTTTGCATCGCCAGCAACGGAATCGAGCAGGCTGGCGCTGTCGCGAACGCTGCGCGACACGCAGAGTTCCGAGGCGATACCGCCGAGGTGATTGCCAAAAGCGGGGCCGGCCGGGATAGCGCCCCGGCTCGGCTTCAGCCCGACAAGGCCGCAGCAGGCGGCTGGTACGCGGATCGAGCCCCCCGCGTCGGTCGCATGCGCAATGGCGACGATGCCGGCGGCGACGGCGGCCGCGGCGCCGCCCGACGAACCGCCGGGTGTGCGGGCGGGATCGAGCGGATTGCGGGCGAGCGGGCCAATCATCGGTTCGCTCGACAGCGCCAGGCCGAACTCTGGCGAGGTAGTGAGGCCGAAGGGCAGCAGGCCGGTGGCGCGGAAGCGGCTCGCAAGATCGGAGTCGGGTGCGCCGGGCGCGGTGCGAGGAAATAGCCGCGAGCCCGCCGCCACGGGCAGTCCGGCAAACGGGCCGCCGAGATCCTTGACGAGCGTTGGTACGCCGCAGAACGGCCGGGCGGCAAAGCGGCCCGGATCGGCGCGGCGCTCGGCCTCGGCGGCCGCGACCTCGCGCCGGCCGAGGTCGGCATCGACATGGCAGAGCGCGCCGAGGTGGGACTGCGACGCAGCAGCGTCGAGCGAAGCCGTCATGGCCTCGCTGGAAGAGAGGCGACCCGAGCGGATCGCCTCGGCCAGCGCTGTTGCATCGCTTTTCATAAGTCGGCTTACTTTGGTTCGGCCGTGTCGCGCGGCACTTCAAAGGCGCCAGACTTGATCTTCGCCCGCACCTCTTCCATGGCCGCCTCGGCGCCGGTCGGCGCCGCGCCCTTGGCATAGGCGATGTCGCTGCCGCCCTCCTTCATCAGGCCGAAGGCGGTATAGTCCTTGCCAACCGGCTTGCCGGCTGCCGCGTCGGCGATGGCAGCATTGAGGATTGGCCGGAAGCCCCAGAGGGCGTTGGCAAATACCGTGTCGGGATAGCGCGGCGTATAGTCGATCAGCGATCCCACCGCCTTGATACCGCGCTCCTTGGCGGCGTCGGCCGTCCCGATGCGTTCGCCAAACAGGATGTCGGCGCCGGCATCGATCTGGGCAAGGCCCGCTTCGCGCGCCTTCGGCGGATCAAAGAAGGTGCCGATGAAGGTGACGAGGTGCTTCGCCTCCGGGTTGACTGCCTTGACGCCGGCCGCGAAGGCATTGATCAGCATGTTGACCTCGGGAATCGGCATGGCGCCGACCGAACCGACGACGTTGGACTTGGTCATCTTGCCGGCCAGCATGCCGGCGAGATAAGCGCCGTCGTGGTTCCAGGTGCCGAAGACGCCGAAGTTGTCGCCGGCCGCCGCGCCCGACGAACCGAGCACGAAGGCAGTATCGGGATAGTCGGCGGCCACCTGGCGGGCTTCCTTCTCGACGGCATAGGCCTCACCGATGATCAGCTTGTTGCCAGCCTCAGCATATTCGCGCATGGCGCGCGGATAGTCGGTGCCGGAAACGCCCTCGGAGAAGGTGTAGTCGATGGCGCCCTCGGCGGCAGCGTCCTGCAGCGCCTTATGCAGACAGGAGTTCCAAGCATTCTCCACCGGCGAGGCGTGGATGCCGGCGACCTTCAGCGGCGCGGCGGCGCGCGCCGGCAGGATGAGGCCGCCGACACCGAGCGCGAGGCCCGACGCCAGCACAGCGCGGCGTGAAAGACGAAAGTCCCTGTTCATTCTGGTCCCCTCTGGCTTTTGATTGTGTTTCGAAAGCCGTATCAGTGCCCAATATTTTGTCAAGTTGTTGCGAGGTACAAATTTGGGCACAAGAGAAGCGCGCCGGTCTGGCCATTACTTCCGGGTGTGAAATTCTCAAATACGCGCCGGAAATCAGCCGATACGGATGAGATCGATGGCCCGGATATCGGCCTCGTTCTGCGGTCCCCGCATGCCGCCCGGGCTGATGTAGGCAGCATTTGATGAAAGATGGCTCATGTTGAAAAAGCCGGCGATCTCGACGCGATAGCGGCCGGCCGGAAGGCGCGTCGGCAGTGTCGTCGAGCGGCGGAGCGAGTTGACCGGCGTCATGTGCGGCATCTGCACGACACCAGAGGCGACCGGACCTCCCTCGACGTCAAACACCTCGAGCCTCTTCACGGCGTTGGTGACGCCGGTCTGGATGTGGAAGCTGTGATTCCGATACAGGAGCGCCAGCCGGTAGTTTCCGGCCTCGCGTACCACCAGCTCGGAAAAGACCAGGCGATCGTCACGCCGCTCGCCATGGGTACCGTCAACGCCGATTGTCAGCACGGCGCCATCTTCGATCGCGGCTTCGAGCGAGGGATGCGAAGCGTTGCCGCTGCCCTCAAAACGCGCGACGACGCGGTAGGCGCGGCGGATGCCGGGCCGAAGCGCTACCGGGTCATGCCAGACGGTGTCGGAGAGATCCGCCGCCACGATCTCCCCGTCGCGCAACACGGTGAACAGAAGGGCATCGCCTCGACCCGAGCGCGGCGCCTGACCCTCGAAGTTGAGCCGCACGCGCCCATTGTCGGTGACGAGGTCGGTGATTACCGGCTCACGTGGCGAAAAGACACGCGGATCGTCGTGGGTGAGAGCATCGACGATGGGACTCATCGAAAGACTGGCGTCGTCGGCAACGACGTCACCGAAGACCACCTCGACGACATTGTCGTCCCGAAGCAGGGTGTCGGTGATGAGACCCACCATTCGCTGGCCGTTGAGGCGTACCTCACGCACGGCATAATGGCCCTGCCCGGTGGCGCGCGGCGGCAGATTGAGCCGGATGGCAATCCGCCGTCCGTGGTGCACGAGGCCGTTGAGTTCGGCCCTGGCATCACCGAGGCGGTCGCGGACATGCGCCGTGAGGAAGGGCGCGATGCGCAGGCCGTCCGCCTCCGGCCGGTAGCCGAAGATGGCGGTCGTCACCATGCCAAGATAGCCGCCGACCGACCAGAGCTGGCGCGCCGAGGAAATGCGCGGGCCATCGTCGAACCACGTGCGGCCAGTCAGCCACTCCTGGTTTTCGACGTTGTCGAGATTGAGCGCAGCGGCACGAACCAGCGAGTCGAAGGCATGGTCGAAGGCGGCGACCACTGCCATCTCGGTGGCGGCCAGAAGTTCGTAGGCGGTGACGAAGGGCCAGATGGCACGGTTGTGGTAGCAGACAACATCCGGCTGGGCCGGATAATAGACTGGTGCGCCAAAGGGAACATGCGGATAGGTCGACAGAATCCGCCGCGCCCGCTCGCGGCTGGCAACGCCGGTCAGGATGGCCAGCGACAGGCCGAGCATGTCGAACTTCTCAACCGGCAGCGCCGGGCTATCGGGCGTGGTGATCGAAGCGTAGAGGCCCTTCTCTTCCAGCCAGAAGCCGCGATTGATGGCGATGCGCAGATCGGCAGCCCATTTGGCATAACGGTCGGCCAACGCCGTGTCGCCGCGCTCGGCGACAAGACGAGCGGCGAGGTCGAGCGCCTTGACATGGCAGACGTTGGTGGACAGCGCCTTGGAGGTGGCGATGGTCGTGAGATCGTCGATCACCCAGGGGGCGTAGGTCTGGTCGCGCCAGTCGAGAAAGGACTGCTCACCGCGATAGAGCCCGTCGGCCGGGTCGAAGGCGGCGAGCCGATCGGCCTCGACGGTGCCGCAAAGCGCCCGGACGGCGGTGTCGGCAAAGGCGGCACGAGCGTCGCCATGAAGCGTTGCCAACAGCGCCTCGGCGCCGAAGGCCCAGGAGACGCGATCGGTGCTGACAGGCCAGCTGCCGCCCGAGCCGGTGTCCTGGACGATCTGCAGGCTGTCCGCCGGCAGTTCCTGCGGCAAGGCGAGGCCTTCACGGAACGGGCTCACCTTGTAGAGAAGCGTGGTGGCCACCCGTTCGGGATCGAGGGCGGCAAGGCCGAGGTGGGCGGCATAGGAGACGTCGCGCGTCCAGACGTAGGTCCACTTCTCGCCGGTCTGGAAGCATTCGCAGGGGATTGGGTCGCCGTAGCGATAGGCGCCATCACGGATCGACGAAACGGCATTGAGCCGGGCATCGTCAACCGCCTGGGCGAAGAGGGCATCGAAAAGCGGTGAGCCCGTCGTCGTGCCGGGGTCGGCGGGCCGCTCCTCGATCCGCCGGAAGCGTGCGGCATTGTCGCGTCGGGCGGCCGTGGTGGTCAGCTCAAAGACGCGGCCACTGCCGGACGTTCCAGCCTTCACATCGACCGTCTCGTCGCGGCCGGATGGTTCGGTCGGATAGGGCGGAAAGGACAGGCTCTCTTCGCGCATGGTCGTCTCCGGACGCGGCGGGCGAATCGACTGTCGATGCCCCTTGCCAAGATCTACGCCAGCCGGACGGGTCAGCGCACATGGAAGCCATCGCTATCGCGACCAACCAGTTCCCAGGGCCAGATTTCCTGGACAAGGGCGCCGCCATAGCCTTCGGCGAAGCGCGGCATCGAGGCGAGCAGCGCCTCGGCGAGGCGTCGGCCGAGCCCGTAGAGATCGATCCGGAAGCAGGTGAGCGGCGGCGCCATGAACGGGGCAATGGCGGTGTCGGCCGAGCAACTGAGAATGGCCACGTCGCGGCCCGGCTGCAGGCCGGCTTCCGACAGGCAGGCATAGGCGCCAACCACCGCCCGGTAGTGGGGGAAGATCACCGCCGTCGGCGGCTCGGCCATGGCGAGAAAATCGGTCATCGCCTTGTAGCCGCCCTCCTCGTGGGTGTCGGCCTTGATCATCAGCGCTTCGTCGACGGCAAGGCCATGGCCAATGAGTTCGCGCCGGTAGGCGTCCTGCAGCATGCTGTCGAGCCGATAGCCGGGATCGCCGGTGACCAGCGCCACGCGACGATGACCGAAGCCAGCGAGACGATCGATGGCCGCGCGCATGGCGGAATCGAAGTCGAGGTCCATCCACGGATGGCTGCCACCCGACCACGACCGGCCCATGGTGGCGAAGGGAAAACCGCGGCCGGCCAAATAGTCGAGGCGCGGATCGTCGTCGCGCGTCTCGGCCAGGATCAGGGCATCGGCCTGCCGGCGTTCGACGATGCGCTTCACGCGGTCGAGCATGTTGAGGCCCGGCTTGTTCAGGTGAATGACAAGGTCGAGGCCATGCTCGGCGAACTGGTCCTGGATGCCGCGCGACAACTCCATGAAGAACATGGTGTCCGTCTTGGACGTCAGGTCGGTGGAAAGCAGCAACGCCACGACGTTGAGCGTGCCCTGGCGCAGGCTGCGCCCGGCCTGATCCGGCGCGTAGCCGAGCGCCGCCGCCGCCTCCAGCACGCGCTTGCGCGTCTCGGCATTGACCTCCGGATGACCGTTGAGGGCCCGCGACACCGTACCGATGGAAATGTTGAGATGGCGCGCCAGTTCCTTGATGCCCAATCTCTCATCCTCCGCATCCAGCGCCGAAGCCCGTTCCGGAGGGGCCGACCACCTGTCGCCCCTGTCTTTCAGCAGAAATCCGGCAGGCGATCAATAGGCGGAACCCCGGCAGCACCGGCGCATCTCCAGGGCCATTCTCCGCGTTAACAGCAATCGCGCGATACAAAAGCCCTTTGACAGACGGTATCGGCGTCGCTATCGTCGTAAACGTTTACGGAATAGAAGAACGCCGTGGAATCGCAAGCCCCACGAAGGTCTTGGCGGCGAGCGGCAAGCGTTGTGGCTCCCCTCGTGGCGGAGCGCCCGGGAGGACGACAATGAAGTTCAGCGACGGCAATTGGCTGCTGCCGGCAGGCATGAGCATCCTCAATCCGCACCATGTTCATGCGGTACGGACGGAGGCTCGCCGGGCGGAAATCCTGGCACTCGCCGTGCGCGGTCGCGGTCGCGCCGACCAGATCAATGCGCCCACCCTCACGCTGACGCTCAGCGCGCCGATGGAAGGCGTCATCGGCGTGCGCATCGAGCATCACAAGGGCACGGCAAAGCGCGGCCCGGCTTTCGAACTCTTTCCGGACGAGACGTTCCAGCCGACCATCGTCGACGACGAGGCGGCCCTCTCCTTCACCTCCGGCGGACTGACGCTGGCCATCTCCAAGGACGGCGACTGGCGGACCGAGGTGACGCGCGGCGGCAAGCGACTCACCGGCACCGGCTTGCGGGAGACCGGCCACGCCAGCGTTGCAGGCGAGCCACCACGCATGTTCGAGCGGCTCGACCTCGAAGTCGGCACGCTGGTCTATGGCCTCGGCGAGCGCTTTTCCCCCTTCGTCAAGAATGGCCAGAGCATCGACATCTGGAACGAGGACGGCGGCACCTCCACCACGCAGGCCTACAAGAACATCCCCTTCTTCCTGACCAATCGCGGCTGGGGCGTGCTGGTCAACGATCCCGGCCGCGTCGGCTTCGAGGTGGCGTCGGAAAAGGTGTCGAAGGTGCAGTTCGCCGTCGAGGGCGAAGCGCTTGAATACTATCTGATCGATGGCCCGACGCCGAAGGCGGTGCTCGAGCGCTATACGCGCCTCACCGGCCGGCCGGCGCTGCCACCGGCCTGGTCGTTCGGGCTGTGGCTGACGACGTCGTTCACCACCGACTACGACGAAGGCACCGTCAATTCCTTTGTCGATGGCATGTTCGAGCGCGACATTCCCCTCCACGTCTTTCACTTCGACTGCTTCTGGATGCGTGGCGTCCATTGGTGCGATTTCGAGTGGGACCCCAAGGTGTTCCCAGATCCCGCCGGCATGCTGAAGCGGCTGAGGGACAAGGGACTGAAGATCTGCCTGTGGATCAATCCCTACATCGCCCAGGCCTCGAAGCTGTTCGATGAGGCGGCCGACAAGGGTTATCTCCTGAAGCGGCCGGACGGCAGCGTCTGGCAGTGGGACCTCTGGCAGGCCGGCCAGGGCATCGTCGACTTCACCAACCCCGAGGCCGCCGCCTGGTATGCCGGCCACCTGAAGCGCCTCGTCGCCATGGGCGTCGATGCCTTCAAGACCGATTTTGGCGAGCGCATCCCGACCGATGTCGTTTGGCACGACGGCTCGGATCCTCAGAAGATGCACAACTATTATTCGTTCCTCTACAACGAGGTGGTGCACGACGCGCTGGTCGAGGCGTGCGGTGAAAGCGTGCTGTTCGCCCGCTCGGCCACCGTCGGTGGCCAACGCTTTCCCGTCCACTGGGGCGGCGACTGCTATTCCGACTATCCGGCCATGGCCGAGACGTTGCGCGGCGGCCTGTCCCTCGGCCTGTCCGGCTTCGGCTTCTGGAGCCATGACATCGGTGGTTTCGAGAACACCGCCGAGGCCGACGTCTACAAGCGCTGGTGCGCCTTCGGCCTGTTGTCGAGCCACAGTCGCCTGCACGGCTCGAAGTCATATCGCGTGCCCTGGCTGTTCGATCAGGAGGCGGAGGCGGTCCTCCGGGACTTCGCGCGCCTCAAGTGCTCGCTGATGCCCTATCTCTACGCCGCCGCCGTCGAGGCGTCGGTTACAGGCGTTCCGATGCTCCGGGCCACGCTGCTGGAATTCCCCGACGATCCAGCAGCCGAAACGCTCGACCGCCAGTTCATGCTGGGGCCATCACTTCTCGTCGCGCCGGTGTTCGACAAGGATGGCGAGGTCGCGGTCTATCTGCCGGCGGGGCGCTGGACGCAGTTGCTCACCGGTGAAGTGGTGGACGGGCCGGTCTGGCGGCGAGAGACGCACGGCGTCATGAGCCTGCCGCTCTATGTGCGACCGGGCAGCCTCATCGCCTTCGGCAACAACGACCGTCGGCCGGACTACGACTACACTGAGGGCGTCACCTTCGCCCTCTATGAGCTGGCGGACGGTACCAGCACCACGACAACGGTGCCGGATTACCGCACCGGCGCAACGGCTCTGACGCTGACGGTGCGCCGCGACGGCGACATCCTGACCGCGACACCCGACCGTGATCTTCCCTATGCCCTTCGCCTGGTCGGCATCGGGCATGTCGCCAGCGTCGATGGCAGCGACGACTTCGAACAGCGTTCCGGTGGCATCACCCTCCGTGCCGCCGGTCCGCTTCGGATCACCCTCCCACCGGCCTGATGGCTGCGCCTGTCCCACGGCGACGATCCGAAGCAGAAAAACCCCGGAAGCCGCGCTTCCGGGGTTTTTCACGAGATCCGAAAGCCGGCTGTCAGTCTCAGAGCCGCTTCTCGGTCTCCGCGTCAAAGACATGGACGCTGGCGTCCGAGAACGACAGGCCGACGCGGTCGCCGGGGGCGACCATCCGGCGGCCGGTTTCCACCACCATCAGCTCGGGCGTCGTCGCCGTGGTGACGAAGGTGGTCGAACCCGTCGATTCAGTGAAGGCGATGGCGGCGTCGAAACGACCCTCGCCGGCAACCGTCAGCGTCACATGTTCAGGTCGAATGCCGATCAGCACGTTGGCGCCAGCCGGCGCGGCAACGGGCGTCGCCAGGCTGAACGGTCCAGCGCCAAGATCGATGGTCACCGCCCCGCCCTCAACCACCGTCGCCGGCAGGAAGTTCATGGCCGGCGAGCCGATGAAGCCAGCGACGAATTTATTGGCCGGCTTGTCGTAGAGGTCGAGCGGCCGTCCCTGCTGCTCGATGACGCCGGCCCGGAGCACCACGACGTGGTCGGCCATGGTCATCGCCTCGATCTGGTCGTGCGTCACATAGACCGAAGTGGCGCCGAGCCGGTCATGCAGGGCGCGGATCTCCTTGCGCATGTGGACGCGCAGGGCGGCATCGAGGTTGGACAGCGGCTCGTCGAACAGGAAGGCCTTGGGGTTGCGGATGATCGCCCGGCTCATGGCGACGCGCTGGCGCTGGCCGCCGGAGAGTTCCCGCGGATAACGATGAAGGAGGTCCGACAAGCCGGTGGTGGCCGCCACCTCGGCGGCGGCCGTCTTCCGCTCGGCCTTCGAAACGCCGTGCACCCTCAGCGAATAGGTAAGGTTCTCTTCCACCGTCATATGCGGGTAGAGGGCATAGGACTGGAACACCATGGCGATGTCGCGCTTGCGCGGCGGCAAGGCGGTCACCACCTCGCCGGCGATCGAGATGTCGCCACCGGTGATCTTCTCGAGACCAGCCAGCGAGCGCAGCAGCGTCGATTTGCCACAGCCGGACGGCCCCACGAGGGCGACGAAGCTGCCCTTGTCGATCGACAGGTCGATATTCTTGAGGGCGTGGTAGGCGCCGTAGTGCTTGTTGACGGCGGAAAATTCGATCTGCTTGGTCATTTCAGGGCTCCGGAGGTCAGGCCAGAGACGATCCGCCGCTGCAGCAGCACGAAGATCGCCAGAATGGGCGTGACGTAGATCGAGGCGAACGCCATGATCCGGTTCCATTCGTTGGTGTTCGGACCCATGAATGCGTTGAGGCCGACCGAACTCGGTTGCAGCTGAATCTCCTGAATCAGCGACTTCGAGTAGACGAACTCGCCGAAGGCCTGCATGAAGATCAGGATGGCGGCCACGAGGATGCCGTTGCGGGCGAGCGGCAGCACGATCGACCAGAAGGCACCGGCGCGCGAGTTGCCATCGACGAGAGCCGCTTCCTCGAGCTCCATCGGCACGCTCATGAAGGTGGCGCGGACCAGCACGATGAAGAAGGGCATGCTCTTCGCCGCGATGGCCAGGATCACCGCCGTGCGCGGAAAATCGAGGATGCCGGTCAGGGTGAACAGCACGAAGATCGGCGTGATCATCAGCGAGGCCGGCAGCACCTGCAGCATCAGGATAAGGAACAGGCCGATATCGATCCAGACGCTGCGATAGCGGGCGAGCACATAGGCGCCGCCGGTGCCGAGGACGGCGATCAGCGCCACCGACCCCGAGGCGATCACCGTCGAGTTCCACAGGAACTGGCCCATGCCCTTCAGCTGGAAGACGAAGGGGAAGATCGACCACTGGGGATCGTCCGGCCAGAAGGAGGGCGGCGTCGCGAACATCTCCGAGCCGGTCTTCAGCGCGGTGATGTACATCCAGTA
>JAGSYU010000134.1 GCA_018262575.1 Pseudomonadota bacterium
GTCGGATTCCTTCATGATCAGGAGGTCCTGACCGTCGATCTTCACCTCGGTGCCCGACCACTTGCCGAACAGCACCTTGTCGCCGGCCTTGACGTCGAGGGCGACGAGCTCGCCCTTGTCATTGCGGGCGCCGGGACCAACGGCAACGACTTCGCCCTGCTGGGGCTTTTCCTTGGCGGTGTCGGGGATGATGATGCCACCGGTGGTACGCTCTTCGGACTCCAGACGGCGGACGACGACGCGGTCGTGCAGGGGACGGAACTTCATGTTCGGCTCCTCGTATTTGAGCTGCCCGTGGCGCACGTGCGGTTGCCTCGCAGGCCACGGTGAAAAATTGCGCTGTTAGCACTCACGGCAAGTGAGTGCCAAGCGAGCCGGAGATAGGCCCATGCCATCCGACTGTCAAGGGTGGTTCCGGTGTTTTACGGACGGGCCTCGTCCCCGGCCCGGCTCGGGCGCGCGCCGGCCGGCTGGATCACGGCAAGGCAGGCGCCGATAATAATGGCGGCGCCCAACAGGGTGTAAGCGCTTGGTATCTCGGCAAAGAACAGCATGCCGAAGGTGACGGCCCAGATCAGCGCGGTGAACTCAAACGGGCCGAGCAGCGTCGCCGGAGCGTGCTTGTAAGCCCAGGTGATGGCGTAATTGCCGCCGGTGCCGAGCGCGCCGATGGCGAGGAACATGACCAGCGTTTCGCCGGGTACCGGCTGGTACCAATAGAGCGCGAAGGGCAGGGCGACGGCCGCGTTGATGAGGTTCTGTACCAGGATCATCTGCGGCACGCTGTCGTGGGCGGTGTCCCGCCGTGACAGGATCATGGAGAGCGCATAGGCGACGGCCGAGGCAAGCGCCATGGCAAAGCCGAGCGGACTGCCCGCCTCGGAGCTCAGCTTTTCGGCCAGCATGACGATGACGCCGAGAAAGCCGAAGGCGGTGGCGAACAGCGAGCGGCGGGTGACCGGATCGCCGATCATCGCCGCCGAGATCAGCACCATGAAGAACGGAGAGGTGAAGGTGAGGGCCACCGTCTGGGCGAGCGGCAGCAGCTTGAGCGCACCGAAGAACAGGACGGCGCAGGTGAGGCCCGACAGCGAACGACCGAAGGCGCGCCGGACGGTGGGCCACCCAGGCCGGAGTTGTCCTTGGGCGGCGGCCGAGCCCACCGTGAAGATCAGGCCGGCGGCGTAACGCAGGAACACCACCATGGCGAGCGGTGTGGCATAGGTGGATGCCTTGACCAGAGCATCGAGCCCGGAAAATAGAAAGACGGCGACGAGGGCGGCGCCCGCCGCCTGAAGGCGCATCGACGGCTGCATGGTAACTCCGGAAGGGGGCGGGGACCGGCGGCCCTGACGCGGCTTCTACGCCCCAGCCGCCCTGTCGGCAAGGTCGCGGGGCAAAGCCTAGGGATCGCGTGCGGCAGAAGGTGGCAGCAGGCTGTAGGTTACCTGACGCTCAGCGAGGCAGGTCAAGCCGATAGGCGAATTCCCAGCAGTTTGTGGCGTCGGCAAGGAAGCGCACGACGGGCTGTCGGACGAAGCCGAGCTTTTCGTAAAAGCGGTGGCCGGAGAGAAAGCGGGTGTCGGTCCACAGCTTCAGTGTCCGGCCGTCGCGCTGGCTCACCTCGTCAAGTGCCGTGCGGTAAAGGCGTTGCGCCAGGCCGGAGCCGCGTTGCCGCCGGTCGAGATAGACCTTGTTGATCTCGAAGACGCCGTCACCATCCGGCGACGACACGGCGAAAGAACCGACGATGGTATCGCCTTGCTCGGCGACGAACAGTCGACCGCCCCGCGTCGCGTAATGGCTGGCTGGCGCGGCGAGTTCAGGAAACTCGGCGTCAACGAACGGACAGCCTTCGTATTCCCCGAACACGGCTGCGATCAATCGGGCTAGACCGCCACCGTCGGCATCGACGGCGGGCCGGATGAGGGGCTGTCCTGTCATGACAACTCAGTCAGCCGGCTTCTCGGCGACGGTGAATGGCAGTTCGAACTCGCCCTTCTTTTCGGAGTTGCGATCGCTGAGCTTGGTCACCAGCACGTAGTCGCCGGGCTTCAGGCCCTTGAAATTATAGACGATGTAGACTTGGAACTCCTTGTTCCGCCGACGAGACACCATGTCGAGCGAGGCGAAACCTTCCTGCGCGTGCAAGATCTGACCGCGCGGGGTGCGGAGCTCGAAATCGGCGGAAAAGTCGATCTTGAACAGGTCGCCATCCTTGCCGAAGCTGTAGCCGAACGGTTCGGCATAGACGAGCATCTGCTCGTCGGGCAGGAAGACGGTGTTCGTGCGGGTGGCGTAGATGCCAAAGCCGGCCGGCTTGCCGGTCACGAAGGTTGCTTCTGAGAAGCTGAGCGGCGCGGCGTCCCAGGCGACGTTGAAGGCGGCTTCGAGCGAGGCCAGCGCTTCGACCGCCTTGCCCTCGGAAAGCAGCGCCTCGGCAGCCTTGGCCTCATCGAGGATCGGCCCCGCCACAGCCGCCGATGCCGCCATTACGCAAACCGAAAAAGCAGCAAGAAAACGCAACCCGTGCATGACCGCTCGTCCTTCCCCTAGAGCATTTCCCGACCAGACGGAATCATCTGATCGGAAAGCGGCTGCTCAAGCCAATGATCTGGAGCCTTCGCTGACCTGGTGGTTCAATCAGGTCAGCGAAGGCTCCAGCCCTTCCACAAAACGCGGCGAACATCTGTCGGAAACATCCGGGATGGGGCCGCCATAGGCCGTCCGGCCAAGGCGCCTGTGGTCTGCCTCTATCTTACTGATCTGCGGCCGGTTTCCAAGGTCAGGCCTGTGTCCTCGCAAAACTACTCAGGCGCTGCGGACGGTGATCGCCTCCTCGATGTCGCGGCGCTTGCGATAGATGGTCGAGGGACTGATCTCAAGCGCGGCGGCGGCCTTGGCGATGTTGCCGTCGAAGGCGGCGATCGCCTCTTCGATCACCCGTGCCTCCTCAACCCAGAGCGGCTTGACCTCGGCCGGCAGCTTTTTCCTGGGCGCCGCGGCAATGGCCGCCGGTACGGTGATCACTGGCACCACCATGTCAGCGGTGACGAGGTCGCCAGGATAAAGGCCCATCAGGGTATCGAGTACCGACCTGAGTTCGGCGACGTTGCCGGGCCAGGCGCGACCGGTGAGGCATTGCACGGCGGCGGCCGTGAAACGAGTGTATCGCGAGCCGCTGTCGCGATTGATCTGCCGTACGATGGCATCAACGAGCAGCGGAATGTCTTCCGTCCGGTCCCGAAGCGGCGGTACGGCCAGCGTCAACACGTTGAGACGGAAATAGAGGTCCTGCCGCAGACCGGCCGGGCCGCTGAGGTCATCGAGCGGCCGTCGCGACGAAGCGATGATCCGCACCGAGAGGCGATGGTTGCCGTCAAAGCCGGCGATCTCGCCGGTATCGAGAAAGCGCATCAGCGCCAGCTGGGCATGATCAGGAAGATGCCCCACCTCGTCGAGGAACAGCGTTCCGCCGTCGGCAGCGGCCAGCGCGCCATCGGGCTCCGAGAGGTCGGCGACCAGACGGTCGACCGGTGTCAGGGCGCAGTCGAGCGTGACGAACGGTCCGCCGCGGCGGCGGGAGCGGGCGTGGACGGACCGGGCGACCAGCGATTTGCCGCTGCCGGTCTCGCCGGAAATGAACACCGGCCCGAGCGACGGCGCGACACGCAGGATCTGATCGGAGAGCGCCCGCGTTGCCGGCGACGATCCGATGAGGCCATCCGCTTCATCGACGGTGTTGGCGACGCTCTCGACGAACTGGCGCTCGACGCGACGCGCAAAGGCGTTGCCATCGACCGGCTTCTCGATGAAGTCGGCGGCCCCCACCCGGACGCAGGCGACAGCCGCCTGCACGTCGGTCGGGTCGCCCATGGCATAGATGGTGGTGGGCGTCAGCTGCTCGGTGAACGCGCGGAAGGCGGTTGGGCCACCGATCGTGTCGAGGTCGATGGCGATGACGTCGAAGGTTTGCTTGCCAGCCATCACGCGAGCGGCGTCGTGCTCGGCGGTCTCGAGGATCAGCATCGGCCGGGCGATGCGCGCTTCAAGGGCCTTGCGCACCACTCGTCTCGACGAGACGTCTGCATCGACGATCAAAAGACGAACCGTCGACGTGCTGCGCGGGCCAACCGACATCGGAAAGCGTTCCCTGCGAGACAGTTGCAAATTGCACTGCGTACCAACGGAACTCTGCCCCAATCATGGTAAACAAAGCGTTGACAACCGTTAACAGGACGTCACCTACCTTCATGAAGCCGGCTTTTCGGCGCTGGACGTCGGTCGCAAAACGCTATTTCTGCCCGACCATCTGGGCAGACGGCTAAAAGCGCCGGCCGGGAATCGGCGTCACGCCGCCACTTCGTAGCCGGCCGCTTCGATGGCTTTGCCCAGCGCTTTGGGGTCTGCCTTTGTTTCGACGCTTACCTTGCCGGTGGTCAAATCGACGTTGACTGAGGCGTCGGCATCGACGCGTTTGATCGCCTTCTCGACAGAGCTGGCGCAGCCGCCGCACATCATGCCCTTGACGTTGAGTTCGATCATGCTTCGTCTCCGCATTTTTGCCGCTGGCGACCGTTCGCCGACGGGCTGTTTCGAACATGGGACGGCGGTTGGCGGCGGTCAAGGCGGCGGCAAGCGCCTCAGCAGGCCCCGATAGCCGAGCACGAGAACGGAATCAGGCCGAAAATCCTTGGAAAACCATTGTCCGTCTTCGCTTCCGCTCACGAAAACGGCAACAATGCAGTGTGATTCGTTGCGTGGTTTCGTGTTGGAGTGGGCAGGCGAATGAACCGGTCGTCATCGACGATGATCCTGATCGCCATGGGTGTGATCGCCGCCTCGGCCGCGGTGGTGCTGTATTTCCAGTTTGGCCTGACGGCTGGCTTGGCCCTTCTGATCGGCATCGGCCTGATGCTGACCATGTCCATCCTGCAGCAGCCGATGGAGAGGCGGCGGGAGCGGGCCTGGTTCGAGGGCCGTCTTGCCGAAATCGCCGCCGTCGCCGGTGATGGTGAAGCCGAGTTGGAGAAGATTGCCGCCCGTCTCAATCGCCTGGAGCAGGCCCTGCCCGGCAGGGTGCGCGAACAGACCGGCGAACTCGCTGCCGAGGTCGAGGTGGTGGGAGAATTGCTCCGACAGGTAACCGAGACGCTGGCCGAGCTGGAATCAACCGTTGAGGGCCGCCTGGATGGCGTCAATGCGCGCTTCGGTGCCCTTGAGCGGCACGTCCGCGAGGCCGGTCAGCGCGAGGAGGACGCTCTCGGGCGACGGCCCCGCCGGGCAGGCTCCGACGATTATGCAGACGAAGGCCGCCGTGTCAGACCGGGCGAGGGGCGGGATACCGTCTCCGCCAGCATGAGGAATGCTCTGTTCGTTTCCGACACCGATCCGGCCTTCGAACGCGAAGTGGAACGCCTCATTCGCGATGAGCAGATCGAACTGCACCTGCAGCCGGTGGTGACGCTGCCGCAGCGGCTCGTCCGCTCCTACGAGGTCCTGACCCGTCTCAAGGGTGCCTCTGGCCTGATTGCCGCTGCCGACTTCATTCCGGTTGCCGAGAAGAGTCGTCTGATCGCCAAGCTCGACACCTATCAGGTGATCCGCTCCTTCCAGATCCTGAAGCGCCTGACCCAGCGCAATAGCGACGTCGGCCTTTACGTCAACCTGTCAGCGGAAAGCCTCGCTTCTTCGTCCTTCTTCCGCGAGTTCCAGGGCTTCCTCGGCCAGAACCGCGCCATGGCCGAACTCGTGCAGTTCGAGTTCCGCCAGGAGGCGCTCGCCGAGATGGGGCCGCTTGAGATCGAGAGCCTTCGGGCTGTGGCCGACCTCGGGTTCCATTTCTCCGTCGACAACGTCACCGATCTCCGCGTTGATTTCCGCCGCTGGTCCGACCTCGGCTTCCGCTCGATCAAGGTGGCCGCCGATCGGCTGCTCGGCCGGGCGCCGCTGGTGACCGGAGACATCCATGTCGAGGACATGGCCGGCCATCTGCAGCGCCAGGGGCTGACGCTGATCGTCGATCGCGTCGAGCAGGAGGCGCAGGTGATCGACTTGCTCGATTACGGCCTGACTTTCGGCCAAGGCAACCTGTTCTCCAGTCCGCGTCAGGTCCGGCCGGAAGTGCTCGGTGCGGTTCAAGCCGCGGCCGGAGCGGCGACACGCCCGGCCCCGGCGACGGGCGGCGAACGAGCAGGGGCATCGCGCCGCTGAACTTCGGAAATGCCAATGTGAAAATAAAAAAGCCGCGGAAACGCGGCTTTTTTCATGTCGATAGAGAGAAACGAGGCGCTTCGTCCCTTACCAGAATTTCCACCAACTCTTCTTCGGCGCGGCCGGGCTGCCGTCGTCGGTCGTGACCGGTACACCGGCGGCCGGCTCCAGGTAGGCGACCGGCGGCTCGACCAGTGCCTTGCGTATCGGCTTGCCGTTGGCGTCATAGAGCCTGTTTTTGTTTTCGCGCGGCATGTCGCCGAGCTGGCTCGGCATGATCGGCTTGGCCTGTTCCTCAAGGCTGTTGGGCGCCGACATCGGGCGGCTGGTGTTCTGCGGCAGCCGGACGGCCGTTAGCTCGGAGGGAGACAGCTGCGGCTCGTCCTCACCGCGCGCCGCCTCGCGGGCCGAAGCCTCCGCCAGGATCCGCTGCGACTTGAGATCGTTGTCTTCTGGCCAGGTACCGCTCGCCTCGAGGCGTTTGGGATCCTCGGGAGCAACCAGGGCCAAATGGTCGGGCGGCACCACCAGCGGTGCACGGGGCGTGTAATTGATCGCCGTCTTACGGGCCGGAACGGCGCCGAGGCTTTCCATAACGGCACGACCCATCGAGGCGTTGGGAACCTCCGTCTCCGAATCGTCCTCAGCCACTGAGGTGCCGAGTGCCGAACAGGCCGACAGGCTTAGGACGGCGACGGCGAGAAGAGCGTAACGCTTGCCGGTCAGCAGATTGGTCATCGATATCGTCACTCTTGCTCTCGTGCCAGGTCGCGCGATGGTACGACCCTTGTTCCGGTCAGCGACTAGCCGACTTTTGAGGCATCACTATGGCCTCAAGCGCAGAGACTCATACAGGAGTGCGCCCACCCCTGCAACGATGGCGCAGTCGGCCAGATTGAAAACATACCAGGAAAACGAGCCATAGTGCAGGTAGAGAAAGTCGACGACGCCGCCGAACAGGACGCGGTCGATGAGATTGCCAATCGCACCACCGATGATCAGGGCCAGCGCCAGGCCGGCGACCAGGCGGTCGCGCGACCGCCATAGCCAGATGGCGAGCAGCACAATCGCCAGCGCCGTCAGGCCGATCAGCAGCCAACGCCCCAACGTCTCTTGCTGCTGGAACAGGCCATAGGAGATGCCCATGTTCCAGGTCAGCACGAGGTCAAACACCGGCAGCACGGAAATGCGATTGCCGTCGGGCAGGCTCGTGTGGCTCAGTACCCAATACTTACTCGCCTGGTCGATGGCGAGCGTCAGCAGAACGACGGCGAGCGCGGCAAGCCGCGTCCGCCGTGTCCGGAGATCGCTCGACGCCGCCGTCATGCGCCAGCCGCCAGCTCGCGCAGCGCCGCAGCGTCGCGTAGCGTCACGTCCGGATAGTCGGGATCGCTGCCGACCTCGGGAAGGATTTTCCAGGAGCGAGCGCATTTCCGCCCCTCGGCAAGCTTCGGCACCACGGCGATCGGCGTACCGTCATCAAGGCGGAAGGCGCCGTCGGGCGCCGACGCACCGGTGACGGAGATCTGCGAGGTGATGCAGATCTCGGCAAAATCGAGTCCGTCGAGCGCCGAAAGGAGGCCAGCGTCTTCGACGTGGACGATCGGTGCCGCCTCGAGAGATGAGCCGATGCGCTTTTCCCGCCGTTCGATCTCCAGCGCGCCGGTGACGACGCGGCGGACCTTCTTCACCTTCTCCCATTTCGCGTCGAGCGCTGCGTCGGTCCATGCCTCGGGCACGCTTGGGAACAATTCCAGATGGACAGAGGACATCTCTCCCGGATGCCGCTCGAGCCAGGCTTCCTCGGCGGTGAACGGGATCAGCGGCGCCAGCCACTTGACGAGGTGGTCGTAAAGCAGTGCCACCACGTGGAGGGCGGCACGGCGCTTGAGGCTCGACTTCGGATCGCAGTAGAGCGCATCCTTGCGAACGTCGAAGTAGAAGGCCGACAGCTCGCTGTTCATGAAGTTGAGCACCGACGAGAACGCGGCCTTGAAGTCATAGTCCCGATAGCCTTCCTCAACCTCGGCACCCACCGCGGCGAGCTTGTGCAGCATCACCTTCTCGAGTTCCGGCAGATCGGCATAGGCCACCACGCCGCCATCATAATGAGCCAGCGTACCGAGCATCCAACGCAGCGTGTTCCGCATCTTGCGATAGGCGTCGGAACTGGTGCCGAGGACAGTCTTGCCGATCCTCAGGTCTTCCCAGTAGTCGGTGGAGGCGACCCAGAGGCGCAGGATGTCAGCGCCCGACTGTCGGATGACGTCCTGCGGCAGCACCTGATTGCCAAGCGACTTCGACATCTTGCGGCCGTCCTCGGCCATGATGAAGCCGTGCGTCACCACGGCCTTGTAAGGGGCAACGCCGTTGACGCCGCAGGACTCAAGGAGCGAGGAGTGGAACCAGCCGCGGTGCTGGTCCGAACCCTCGAGGTAGACATCGGCCGGCCACTTGAGGTCGGGGCGGCTTTTCAGCACGAACTCATGCGTAGACCCCGAGTCAAACCAGACGTCGAGAATGTCGCGCACCTGCGCCCAGGCGGCGGGATCGTCGACGAAGCCGGCGAGGAACCGTTCCTTTGCTCCGTCGGCGAACCAGGCATCGGCACCATCAGCGAGGAAGGCCTCGCGGACGCGGGCGGCATAGGCGTCGTTGTGCGCGAAGTCCGGGCCAGGCAGCAGCTGACCGGTTTCGGTGTTGCGGAACACGGCGATCGGCACACCCCAGGCGCGCTGGCGCGACAACACCCAGTCGGGCCGGTTCTCGATCATCGCGCGCAGGCGCGTCTGGCCGGCCGGTGGGTAGAAGGCGGTCTCGTCGATGGCAGCGAGCGCCCGGGCGCGCAACGTGGTGGCGTTCGAGCCGACTGCCGCATCGCCGCCGATCGGCTTGTCCATGTAGACGAACCACTGCGGCGTGTTGCGGAAGATCACCGGCTTCTTTGAACGCCAGCTGTGCGGATAGGTATGCTTGAGGCGGCCGCGCGCCACCATCATGCCGGCGGCGGCCAGCGCCTCGATCACCGCCTGGTTGGCGTCGCCCTTTTCGCCCTTGTCGGTGATGACGCGGCGGCCGACGAGACCCGGTGCCGCATCGGTCAGGAAGCCGTCGTCGTCGACGGTGAACGGGATCGCCGTCGAGATGCCGCGTTCCGTCAGCTGCCGGCCATAGTCCATCCACACCTCGAAGTCCTCGCGGCCGTGGCCTGGGGCGGTGTGAACGAAGCCGGTACCGGTATCATCGGTGACATGGTCGCCAGCGAGCAGGGGGACGTCAAAGGTGTAGCCGCCGCCAAGGCCGTGCAGGGGATGGTAACACCTCATGTCCCTCAGGACCGACGCGGGAACGTTGTGGCGACGTTCGAAGCCTGTCACCTTTGCTTGCTTGAACACGCTTTCCGCAAGGGCGTCTGCCAGAACATATTTCTCGCCGACCTTAGCCCAGTTGCCTTCCGGCGCTTCGATGACCTCGTAAAGACCGTAGGAGATTTTAGGCGAGTAGCTGATGGCGCGGTTGCCAGGGATGGTCCATGGCGTCGTCGTCCAAATAACGACGAAAGCGTCGCTGAGCGGAAGCAACGGCTCTTCAGTATTCGGCCCCTCTTCCATTGGAGACCAGTGTTCTCCCACCGGGAACTTCACCCAGATGGTATCCGACTGGTAGTCCTGATACTCGACCTCGGCTTCGGCCAGCGCCGTTCGCTCGACGACCGACCACATCACCGGCTTGGAGCCGCGATAGAGCTGGCCGGACACGGCAAACTTCAGGAGTTCGGTGGCGATC
>JAGSYU010000135.1 GCA_018262575.1 Pseudomonadota bacterium
CGCCCGAAAGCCGTTCGACCGCTCGAGGAGGGCGTGCCGGGCTTCCTTGAGGCGGACATCGTAATAGGGCGTCATGCCATCGAAGCCGACCACGAAGTGACCGTCGTCGAGAAGGCGCCGCGCCAAGTGGAAGCCGATGAAGCCGGCGGTGCCGGTGATCAGGAAGCGCATTACTTGGCGGCCTCTGCGACGGCACCGATGACCGGAGAGCCGCGGCCGACACCGGTATAGCTGAAGCCGTGCTTCTCGACCTCTTCGGGGCGGTAGATGTTGCGGAGGTCGACCAATACCGGCGCCTTCATCACGGCCTTGAGGCGGGGGAAGTCCAGCGCTCGGAACTCGTTCCACTCGGTGACGATGCAGACCGCGTCGGCATCCTTGGCCGCTTCGTAGGCACTGCCGACATAGGCAACGCCATCGATCAGCTTCCTGGCGTTGTCCATGCCCTCGGGGTCGAAGCCGCGCACTGTGGCGCCAGCGTCCTGCAGCGCCTGGATGATCGAGATCGCCGGGGAATCGCGCATGTCGTCGGTCATCGGCTTGAAGGTCAGGCCGAGCACGGCCACCGTCTTGCCGCGGGCATCGCCGCCGACGGCCGCTACCACCTTCCTCGCCATCGCCCGCTTGCGGATGTCGTTGACGGCCACGGTGGTCTCGATCAGCCGCACCGGGCTGTCGTAGTCCTGCGCCGTCTTGACCAGCGCCAGCGTATCCTTGGGGAAGCACGAGCCGCCGTAGCCGGGGCCGGCGTGCAGGAACTTGGCGCCGATGCGGCCGTCAAGGCCGATGCCGCGCGCCACCTGCTGCACGTCGGCGCCAACCTTCTCGCAGAGATCGGCGATCTCGTTGATAAAGGTGATCTTCATGGCCAGGAAGGCGTTGCCGGCATACTTGATCAGCTCGGAGGTGCGGCGCTTGGTAAACAGCAGCGGCGCCTGGTTGAGGTAGAGCGGCCGATAGACCTCGGTCATCACCTCGCGGGCCCGTTCGTCCTCATAGCCGATGACGATGCGGTCGGGCCGCTTGAAGTCGTCGATGGCGGCGCCTTCGCGCAGGAACTCGGGATTGGAGACGACGGCGACGTCGGCCTGAGGGTTGGTCTCGCGGATGATGCGCTCGACCTCGTCGCCGGTGCCGACCGGCACGGTCGATTTGGTGACCACCACGGTGAAGCCGGTCACCGCCGCGGCGATCTCGCGGGCGGCGGCGTAGACGTAGGACAGATCCGCGTGACCGTCGCCGCGACGCGACGGCGTGCCGACGGCGATGAACACCACGTCGGCGTCGGCCACCGGACCGGCGAGATCGGTGGTGAAGTTCAGCCGTCCCGACTTGACGTTGGCAGCCACCAGAGCGTCCAGACCGGGCTCGTAGATCGGCATCTCGCCGCGCTCCAGCGCCTCGATCTTCTCCGCCGCCTTGTCCATGCAGACAACGTCGTGTCCGAAGTCCGCAAAACACGTCCCAGACACCAGACCTACGTAACCAGACCCTATCATCACGATCTTCACGGCAAGCTCTCCTGAAACGGCGCGTCGCAAAGTCTTTAGCCCGGTCCCGAAGCGAGCTCAAATCCCAATCGGATCTTGCCGCTGTCAATATCGAGCGGACTGTCGAGCATGCCGATCCCGCCGGGCTCGACCTGACCAATCGCCGATGGCCGAAGCGCGGCGGAAGCTGTAGACAACGATCATGGCAAGACGGTCCTGGCACAAGAGCGCTGATACGCGCGCGGAAATCCTTGACGAGGCGGAGCGCCAGCTTCAGGCCGTGGGCTACGCACACATGACGATCGGATCGATCGCCAAGGGGCTCGGCATGTCGCCTGCCAATGTTTTCAAGAACTTTGGCAACAAGGCTGGCTTGATTGACGCGGTGGCGCTGCGCTGGGTGATGGAGATCGATGCCGCCATCGAGACGACGACGGGTATCACCCCGCCGTCCAGCCGGCTCCGAGCGATGGCGCATCTCATCCTCAAGACCCATCTCGCTCGCGGCGAGATGCCGGCCCGTCTCGCCATCATGATCGGCCTCGACTACATGCCGCCGCCGAGCGCGCTCGCTTTCTTCCATCGGTTGTTGCAACGGCTGGAAATGCTGATCGACGACGGCATCGCCGAGGGAGAATTTGCCCCCTGTGATGGTCCGATTACTGCCGCTGCCGTCTGCGATTGCCTGATCACCATTCTCGATCCGGCCGCCGTGCTCCGCGGCCGCAGCCTTTTTACCGTCGAGGAGATGACAAAGAAGTGTGACCACCTGATCGATTTCGTGATCCGCGGCCTCGGTGCCCCGGCTTGAAAAGTGATAATGCGCCGAATATGGTACTTTTGCTGGTTCGGTAGAGTCGGCAAGCGAGGCTAGGCCCTTTCGACTGTTCACATTGTCGTTCGGGTTTAGCTCGCGGATTGACTTTAGGATCTACCGCACGTCATCTCCGATTCCGCATGCAATCACGGCTTTCGACTGCCGTTGCTGACCGGCCGGAGTTATCCGGCCTTGTGAGGCGGATGGTTGGTCGTGTAGTCGTGTTCTGGTTGTGCCTTTGGCCGTTCGGGCGCATATCCCGTCGGATTTTTGGTCTTGTGGGGTGGGGGCTTTGATGACACCGGCTCGGCTTGTTTCTCTTCTCCTGTCGGTGACGATGCTCGCCGGCTGCGCGGTCGGTCCGGATTTCGAGCGCCCCGGCGTTGATCCGGGGGCAGGCTATCTCGGAGGGGCGGGGGATGCCGCCGCCAGCCGGGCGACGGGGGCGGCCATCGCCTATGGTACCGACGTGCCGGGCCGCTGGTGGGAGCTGTTCCGCAACAAGGATCTCGACGCACTGATGAAGCAGGCGATCGAGAGCAATCCCGATCTTGAAGCAGCGCGAGCGACGCTGAAGCAGGCCAACGAATTGGCGCTCGCCGAAGGCGGCAACCTGTTCCCCAGCCTGTCGCTGTCGAGTAGCGCCACGCGCGCCGATTCGACCGGTACCTCCAACATCGGCCTCTACACGCTCTATAGCGTAACGCCGTCGCTCTCCTATCCGCTCGACATTTTCGGCGGTACTCGTCGGTCGGTGGAGGCGGCGCGGGCGACGGCCGAGGCGCAAGGCTTCACCGCCGAGGCGACCTATTTGACGGTGACGTCCAGCGTGGCGAAGGCCGTCATCCAGGAAGCGTCCTATCGCGAGCAGATCGCCGCCTCGCAGGAGGTGATCGCCTCCTACAAGGAACTGCTTGGCGTCCTCAACAATCAGGTCAACGTCGGTACGTCGACGCGAGCCAACGTGCTGCAGCAGCAGGCAGCGCTCGCCCAGGCGCAGGCGTCGTTGCCGGCGCTGCAGAAGGCGCTGGCGCTGCAGCAAAATACCATTGCCGCGCTGGTCGGCGACTTCCCCAATCAATACGCCTCTCGCAAGTTCCGCATCGCAGGCCTTCGCCTGCCGCACGCACTGCCGCTTAGCCTGCCGTCGGCCCTGGTCGAGCAGCGCCCGGACATCCGGGCGGCGGAAGCGCAGCTTCACCGCGCCTCGGCCGATATCGGTGTGGCGACTGCCGCCATGCTGCCGCAGCTGACGCTTTCCGCGTCGCTGCCGAGCTCCGCCGCCGAACTGGGTGATCTGTTCGCCTCCGGCACCACCGGCTGGAGCATTGCCGCCGGCCTTGTCCAGCCGATCTTCAAAGGTGGCGCGCTGGTGCACAACAAGCGGGCCGCCGAAGCGGCCTACGAGGCGGCATTCGCCAACTATCGTTCGACGGTGCTTGCTGCTTTCAGGGACGTCGCCAACGCGTTGCGTTCGCTGCAGCACGACCGGCAGGCGCTCGCTGGTTATCTCGCTGCCGAGACGGCGGCGAAGGAAAGCCTCGATCTGACCCAGACCTTGTTCAAGGCCGGTACCGTTTCCTACACTGACGTGCTGACAGCGCAGACGACTTACCAGTCGGCGCGGCTTGCTCGCGCCTCGGCCGAGGCGTCGCGTTATCTCGACGCGGTGGCGCTGTTCGAGGCGCTGGGTGGCGGCTGGTGGAACCGGCCGGACAACCTCGCTGTGCTCGCCAACACCGATCCCCAAAAGACCATGCCGTCCGTATCCGGAGAGAAGAAGTGACGAACCTCAAAAAGCTGGCTGGCGGCGCGCTGCTGCTCGCCCTCGCGCTGCCGCTGGTCTCCGGCTGCGAACAGGTGGGCGCCGTGCTGCACAAGGCTGGCGATATGCTCGGCGCCAAGAGCGGTGGCGGAGCGCCTGCCGGCGCGCCGGGCGGCGGCATGCCCGCCGGCATGCAAATGCCGACGCCAGAGGTCGGCTTCATCGTCGTCCATTCTACCTCTGCGCCGATCGTCGAGGAAGTGGCCGGCCGCACGGCGGCATCGGCGGTAGCTGAAATCAGACCGCAGGTCGGCGGTATCATCGAGAAGCGGGTGTTCGAAGAAGGCTCCCGGGTGAACGCTGGCGACGTGCTCTATCGGATTGATGCCCGGTCCTACCAGGCGACGCTTGACGCCGCCAAGGCCGATCTCGCCCGGGCCGAGGCGAGCGTGCCGAGTGCCCAGGCGAAGTTCGATCGCTACCAGGAACTCGCCAACGTCAATGGTGTCTCCAAGCAGGACATTGACGAAGCCCGTTCGGCGCTCCTGCAGGCCAAGGCCGCCGCCGCTTCGGCCGCTTCGGCCGTACGCACGGCTGAGATCAATCTTGGCTATACCGAGGTGAAGGCGCCGATCTCCGGCCTGATCGGCCGGTCCTCGGTCACCGAGGGTGCGCTGGTCACGGCGGGGCAGGCGACGGCGCTCGCCACCATTCGCCAGATCGATCCGATCTACGTCGACCTCAGCGCCTCCAGCACCAGCATGAGCCGCATGCGGCAGACGATCGAGCGGGACGGCGTAGCAGCCGGCAAGGAAGGCCCGAAGGTTACCATCAAGCTCGATGATGGCTCGACCTACGAAGAGACTGGCCGCATCATCTCGACCGAAGCCAACGTTGACGAAACCACCGATACGGTGACTGTCCGCTCGAGTTTTGCCAATCCGAAGTTGCGGCTGCTGCCCGGCATGTACGTGCGTGCCGCCGTCGAGATCGGTAGCGAAGACAATATTTTCCTGCTGCCACAGCGAGCGGTGAGTCGTAGTGCGACAGGCCAGGCGACCGCCTATTTCCTCACGTCCGACAACAAGGTGGAGGCGCGCCTGCTAACGGCTGACCGCGCCCACGGCTTCAGCTGGGTGGTCGAGAAGGATGTGTCCGATGGCGATCGGCTGATCATCGAGGGTGTGCAGAAGATCCGTCCCGGTATGGAAGTGAAGTCTGCGGAGGTGGAGCTTGGCGCCGATGGTCTCGTCAAGCCCAAGGCCGCCGCTGCTTCAGCCAAGGCTCCCTGACCATTCAAGAAGCCGGCCGGCGGCATAGGTCGCCTACGGTTTGACCCTGCGGCGCACGCCAGTGCGCCGACCGATTTCCGCTTCGGATTCGCCCCAAACCGGTGGACCGACCTCGTCGAGGCAAGGAATGGCACAGTTTTTTATCAATCGTCCTGTCTTCGCCTGGGTTATCGCCATCACCATCATGCTGGCGGGAATCCTTGCCATATCGACGCTGTCGATTTCGCAATATCCGGAAATCGCTCCGCCAACGGTGCGCATTTCCGCCACCTATCCCGGCGCCAGCGCCGAGACCGTCGAGAATGCGGTGACCAAGGTCATCGAGCAGAACATGAACGGTCTCGACAATCTCGAGTACATGGAGTCGTCGTCGACATCCGACGGCTCGTCCTCGATCACGCTGACCTTCGCCAACAACACTGACGCCGACATCGCCCAGATGCAGACGCAGAACAAGCTGCAGCTCGTCGAGTCGCTGCTGCCGGACGCGGTGATCGATCAGGGCATCACGGTCACCAAGTCGACCAGTTCCTTTCTGATGGCGGTGGGTCTGGTCTCCACCGACAGCAAGCTCACCGGTACCGATCTTGCCGACGTCGTTTCCACCCGCATCGAGGATCAACTCCGCCGTGTTGATGGCGTTGGCGACCTGATGACCTTTGGTGGCGGCTATGCCATGCGCATTTGGCTTGATCCGGATAAGCTCAACAAGTTCACGCTGACGCCGAGCGACGTGGCCGGTGCCGTCCGGGCGCAGAATACCCAGGTTTCGGCCGGCCAGATCGGCGGGCGCCCTCTTGCTCAGGGCGCCCAGCTTAACGCCACCATCACCGCCCAGAGCCAGCTGCAGACGCCCGAACAGTTCCGCAATATCATCCTCAAGACGCAGCAGGACGGATCGATCGTTCGGTTGGGCGATGTGGCGCGCGTCGAAATCGGTGCCGAGAGCTACGCCGCCGATGCCTTCTACAACGGCAAGCCGGCGGCCGGTTTCGGCGTCAACCTCTCCTCCGGCGCCAATGCCCTTCAGACCGCCGAGAACGTGCGTGCCACGCTCGACCGGCTGAAGCCGTCGTTGCCGCAGAATGTCGAATATGTCTACGCCTACGACACCACGCCGTTCGTGCAGCTCTCGATCGAGAAGGTGGTTGAGACACTGATCGAAGCCGTCGTGCTCGTCTTCCTCGTCATGTACTTGTTCCTGCAGAATCTCCGGGCGACGCTCATTCCGGTCATCGCCGTTCCGGTCGTGCTGTTGGGAACCTTCGGCGTGCTGGCGGTGATGGGCTATTCCATCAATACGCTGACCATGTTCGCCATGGTGCTGGCCATCGGCCTGTTGGTGGACGATGCCATCGTCGTGGTGGAAAACGTCGAGCGCATCATGACCGAGGAGAAGCTGCACCCGAAGGCGGCGACACAGAAATCGATGCGCGAGATTACCAGCGCCCTTGTTGGTATCGCGCTGGTTCTATCCGCCGTGTTCGTGCCGATGGCCTTCATGGGCGGCTCGACGGGTATCATTTATCGGCAGTTCTCGGTCACCATCGTGTCGGCCATGCTGCTGTCGGTCATCGTGGCCCTGGTGCTGACGCCAGCGCTCTGCGCCACCATGCTGAAGCCGAGCCACGGTGGTCATCGAGGGTTCTTCGGCTGGTTCAATCGCCGGTTCGAGGATTCTTCTTCCCTGTTCCAGCGAACGGTCCGCGGCATCATCGGCCGACCGGTCCGCATGGTGGTGGTGTTTCTGGCCCTGGTCGGCGGCGCTGCTTTCATGTTCGACAAGCTGCCGAGTTCGTTCATTCCGACAGAGGACCAGGGTGTGCTGCTGGCTATGATCCAGTTACCGACGGGTGCGACCATGGAGCGCACCAAGCAGGTGACCGATCAGATGACCGACTATTTTCTGAAGAACGAGCCGGACGCAGTGGAGAGCGTCATGGGAATCACCGGCTTTTCTTTTGCGGGTTCGGGGCAGAACGCCGGTCTCGCCTTCATTCGTCTCAAGGATTTTGACCAGCGCACCGATCCCAGACTGTCGGCGCAGGCAGTGGTCGGCCGTGCCATGGGTGCCCTTTCGCAAATCAAGGACGCCATGATCTTCACGTTGCTGCCGCCGGCCATGCCGGGCCTCGGTATCTCCGGCGGCTTCGACATGTATCTGCAAGATAATGCCGGCACCGGCCGTGCGGCCCTCGAAGGGGCCCGCGACCAAGTTCTGATGCAGGCGAACCAGAATCCCAAGCTGATGGCCGTGCGCGAGAATGCCCAGGCCAACCAGATGCAGTTGCACGTCAACATCGATCAGGAGAAGGCAACGGCGCTCGGCATCAGCCTGTCCGACATCAACTCGATCATCACCGCCGCCTGGGCCGGTTCCTACGTCAACGACTTCATCGATCGTGGCGAGATCAAACCGGTGTACCTCCAGGCGGATGCGCCCTTCCGCATGACGCCCGACGATTTCAAGCGCTGGTATGCCCGCAATGGCTCGGGCGAGATGGTACCCTTCTCGTCCTTCGTGGAGACCAACTGGTCGTTCGGTGCACCAAAGCTGTCTCGTTTCAATGGCGTGTCTGCGGTAAACGTCCAGGGTAGCGCCAACGCCGCAAACGGCGTTTCGTCAGGCGATGCCATGAATGAGATGGAGGCTCTGGTCGCAAAGCAGGGTGGCGGATACACCACCGGCTGGATTGGTCTTTCCTATCAGGAACGGTTGTCAGGCGCCCAGGCCAACATGCTCTACGCCGTGTCCTTCCTGGTGGTGTTCCTGTGTCTTGCGGCCCTCTATGAGAGCTGGACCATCCCGTTCGCCGTCATGCTGTCAGTGCCGATCTCGGTGCTCGGCACCCTTCTCGCGGGATATCTGTTCGGCCAGTCCAACGACGTCTATCTCAAGGTTGGCCTGCTGACGACGATCGGCCTGGCGGCGAAGAATGCCATTCTGATCGTTGAGTTCGCGCGCGATCTGCAGCGACAGGGCGAAGGGCTGATGGAGGCGGCACTGCACGCCGCCCGCATCCGACTCCGCCCGATCATCATGACGTCGCTCGCCTTCATCCTCGGCGTCACCCCGCTCGCCATCGCGACCGGGGCCGGCTCGGCGGCGCAGAATGCCATCGGCATTGGCGTGATGGGTGGCATGATTGCTTCCATCACCGTCGGCTTGTTCTTCGTGCCGCTCCTGTTCTACGTGGTGATCAGGGCGAGTGAGAAGCTTGGCTGGGTCAACAAGCCGTCCGAAGATCAGGCAGCTGCCGAGATTTGAACGTGTCCACGACGATGACATCGGGGCCCCGGCATTGCTGGGGCCTTTTTGTCAGGAAGCGGGCGATTGTCGGCCGATGATCCTGGGGAAGCCGGCTTCTTGCTGACGGCATTTGTGTGATAAATAGGCTGTGGCCGAGCTTGTTTACAACCGAACCAGTCTACCACCGCTCTGCCCGTCTGGAGGACTTCCATGGACTATCGCAAGCTCGGCTCGAGCGGCACCGTCGTCTCGGTCCATTGCCTCGGCACCATGACTTTCGGTGCCGAGTCCGACGAAGCAACGGCATTTCGCCTGCTGGACGACTTTCTCGCGGCCGGCGGCAATTTCGTCGATACCGCCGATGTGTATTCGGCTGGGGTGTCGGAGGAGATCATTGGTCGCTGGCTGAAGGCGCGGCCGATCGAGGCAAGGCAGGTGGTGCTCGCCACCAAGGGGCGCTTCCCGATGGGACCGGGGTCGAACGACCTTGGCCTTTCCCGCCGCCATCTTGGCGATGCCCTTGACGCCTCGCTGCGCCGGCTCGGTGTCGATCATATCGATCTCTACCAGATGCACGCCTGGGACGCGCTGACTCCAATCGAGGAGACGTTGCGTTTCCTCGATGACGCGGTCAGCGCCGGCAAGATTGCCTACTATGGTTTCTCCAACTATGTCGGCTGGCATATCGCCAAGGCCACGGAGATCGCCAAGGCGAGAGGCTACAGCCGGCCGGTAACGCTGCAGCCGCAGTACAGTCTTCTGGTGCGCGATATCGAACTTGAGATCGTTGACGCCTGCCTTGATGCTGGTCTGGGGCTGCTGCCGTGGTCGCCGCTCGGCGGCGGCTGGCTGTCCGGCAAATACAAGCGCGACCAAGTGCCCGCGGGCGCCACGCGCCTCGGCGAAAATCCCAATCGTGGCATGGAGGCGTTTGGTCCGCGTAACGCCGAGGCGCGCACCTGGGCGATCATCGACGCGGTCGAGGAGATCGCCAAGAGCCATAGCGTCACTATGGCGCAAGTGGCGCTGGCCTGGTTAGCGGCCCGGCCGGCGGTGACCTCGGTCATCCTCGGCGCACGCACCCCGGCGCAACTCGCCGACAACCTCAAGGCGGCCGACCTTCGACTTGCGGACGATGAGATGGAGCGCCTCACGACCGTCAGCGCGCCGATGCCGCCCGATTATCCATATGGCGTACAGGGCGTCGCCCAACGCCATCGCAAGATCGCTGGCGGTCGATAGCAGGCCTAGAGAGATCGGTCGGGCCTCCGACCGATCTCTCCAGTCATCCCGCAGGCTGGGCCGGGCGGCTCTGGGCGAAGCCGAGGGCGAGAATCAGCAGCATCATCAGGACGATC
>JAGSYU010000030.1 GCA_018262575.1 Pseudomonadota bacterium
GCGCAGGCCTTGCCGAGGCCCTTGGATTTCAGGTAGCTCGTCGGATAGAGCATTTCCTGCATGCCGGGGCCGCCTTTCGGCCCTTCGTAGCGGATCACCACCACGTCGCCGGCCTGGACCTCGCCGCCAAGAATGCCTTTTACCGCCCCTTCCTGGCTCTCGAAGATCCTCACCTCGCCTTCGAAGACCAGGATCGACTCGTCAACGCCAGCCGTCTTCACGATGCAGCCATCGAGCGCGATATTGCCGAACAGCACGGCCAGGCCGCCGTCCTTGGAATAGGCGTTGTCCAGCGAGCGAATGACGCCCTTCTTGCGGTCGACGTCGAGCTCGTCCCAACGCCGATCTTGGCTGAAGGCTTCGAGCGACGGCACGCCACCGGGCGCCGCCGCGAAGAAGGTCCGGACGGCGATCGAATTGGACTGCATGATGTCCCACTCGACGATCGCCGCCTTCAGCGTCGGCGCATGCACCGTGGGCTGATCAGTGTTGAGAAGACCGGCGCGGTCGAGTTCGCCAAGCAGGCCGAAGATGCCGCCGGCCCGATGCACGTCCTCCATGTGAATGTCGGCGACGGCCGGTGCCACCTTGGACAGGCAGGGGACGCGGCGGCTGAGGCGGTCGATGTCGGCCATGGTGAAGTCGACGCCGGCTTCCTGGGCGGCGGCCAGCAAATGCAGCACCGTGTTCGTCGAACCGCCCATGGATATGTCGAGCGTCATGGCATTCTCGAAGGCCTCAAAGGAAGCGATCGAGCGCGGAAGCACACTCTCGTCGTTGCCTTCATAGTAGCGCTTGCAGAGATCGACGATCAGTTGGCCGGCCCTCAGGAACAGCGCCTTGCGGTCAGCGTGCGTCGCCAGCATCGAGCCATTGCCCGGCAGGCTGAGACCGAGCGCCTCGGTGAGGCAGTTCATCGAGTTGGCGGTGAACATGCCAGAGCAGGACCCGCAGGTCGGGCAGGCCGATCGCTCGTAGGAGCGAACGTCGACATCCGACACTTTCTCGTCGGCGGCGGCCACCATGGCGTCGATCAGGTCGACCGACTTGGTGACGCCCGTCGACAGCAACACCTTGCCGGCTTCCATCGGGCCGCCGGACACGAAAACGGAGGGGATGTTGAGGCGCAGTGCCGCCAGCAGCATGCCGGGGGTGATCTTGTCGCAGTTGGAGATGCAGACCATGGCGTCGGCGCAATGGGCGTTGACCATGTATTCGACGCTGTCGGCGATGAGATCGCGCGAGGGCAACGAATAGAGCATGCCATCGTGACCCATGGCGATGCCGTCATCGACAGCGATGGTGTCGAACTCCTTGGCGATGCCACCGGCTTTCTCGATCTCGCGGGCGACCAGCTGGCCGACGTCCTTGAGGTGCACGTGGCCGGGTACGAACTGGGTAAAGGAGTTGACCACGGCAATGATCGGCTTGCCGAAGTCGCTTTCCTTGACGCCTGTGGCGCGCCACAGGCCGCGGGCGCCAGCCATGTTGCGGCCGTGGGTGGAGGTGCGGGAACGATAGGCGGGCATGGTTCGATCCATCTCGGGGAAAGGCGTGTTGCCTAACGGATGAGACCGTTTTGCCGAAAAGGCAAGGGCGGCGGCGGCGCAAAGCGTTCGCCGACAGGCAAACGCTTCAGGTCACCGAAGCGACTTTCATGGCCGGGCGGCACCGCGTGGAAGCCCGGATGCCGAGCGCCGGCTGGCTGATGATTGAGGACAAAGACAAAAAGGGCAGTCGCGCGTGAGCGACTGCCCGCTGTTCGATGCCGTTTCGCTGGCTGTGCCGTGCCGTCAGGCGGCGCGCACTTTCTCGAGAAAGCCCTTGATCTCCGTCCGGAGACGGGCACAGGTCTCGCCGAGTTCGGCCGTGCCACTCTTCATTCGCTCGGTGGCGGTGACGGCCGCTGCGTTGGCCTGCGAAACACCATCGATGTGCTCGGTGACTTCGGCGGTGCTGGTCGACGCCTGGTTGAGGTTGCGCGAGATGTCGAGCGTGGCGGTACCCTGTTCCTCCACCGAGGCGGCGATGACGTTGGAGATCTCGCCCAGGCGGCCGATGACCACAGAAATGGTGTTGATCGCCGCCACCGACTGCTCGGTTGATGACTGGATGCCGTTGATCTGGTCGGCGATGGTCGAGGTTGCCTTGGCGGTCTGATCGGCGAGTTGCTTGACCTCGGCGGCGACGACGGCGAAGCCTTTGCCAGCCTCGCCGGCCCGGGCGGCCTCAATGGTGGCGTTCAGCGCCAGGAGATTGGTCTGCGAAGCGATGTTGTCGATGAGGTCGACGACATCGCCGATCTTCTTGGCGGCCTCGGAGAGCTCTTTGATCTGAGCGGAGGTCCGGACGGCATCGGCAGCCGCCTCGGCGGCGACGCGGCTCGATTCTTCGACTTGCCGGGTGATCTCGGCGACGGAACCGGTCAACTCCTCGGTGGCCGCGGCAACGGTGGCGACATTGGCCGAGGCGGTTTCGGCGCCGTGCGCCACGCTCTTGGCACGCTCGGCGGCGCGGTCGGTCGCCTGGTCGAGGTCGCTCGACAGGGCAGACATGTCCTTGGCCGAGGCCAGGACCTTGTCGGCGATGGCGCCAACCGAGGACTCGAATTCCTTGGTAACGTGGTCGATCAGGCTGTGACGCGCCGCACGCTCGGCATCAATGTAGACCGAAATTGCGAAATCCATGTCGACCATGACGGCCTTGCTGAGCGCCTGCAGCAGCTTGAGCCGCGTTTCCTCCCGGCCGCCCTTGAACAGGCCGCCGGAAAAATCCTTGTTGATGCGTCCGATCAGCGTGTTGAGCAGAAAATCGTAGCCGCCGATGTACCAGGTCGGCGACAGGCCGATCCGGTAGTGCGTCTCGCCGATCTTGGTTACCGACTGAAAGTAAGCTTCATCGTATCGGGCCTCCAGCACGCGCTCCCAGTGTTTGAGCTGTGCCGTTCTGGCGTGGGCCATATGGTCGGGTGAGCGAAAGAAGCGCTTGGTCTCGGGGAACTCGGCGACGTGCTTGTAGAAGGCGTCGATGCCGTCTGCCAGGATGCTGGAGACGTAGGTGCGATGCTCGCGAAGGGTGGTGGCGACGCTATCGTCGATGGCGTGGAAACCGAGGCGCTGACGCATGTCAGAGGCAAGAGTGGAGTGGGCGGACATGCCGGTTCCTTTATGATGCGGGTCGGCGCAATGCATGCGCCCGACGTTCGTCTATGTCGGGTCAAACTCCTTACCTGTTCGTAAAGGAATTAGGAAAACCGTCGATATTTTAGTGGTTTGCGCCTTGCGGGGAGGGGCGGGCAGCTATCTTTACGTAGATGTCCGCTCCGGAATTTTCCGCTATCCATCCTGTCGGGGGCTGCCCGCTTCGTCGGTATGCGGAGCCTCCAGGCTGATGTAGCCGTCGGCGCGGAAGCGCGGCCGGCACAGGCAGAGAAAGACCAGATCGGTGACCCCGTCGTTCTCGATGCGCTGGGGCGTCCCCTCGGGAATGCGGACGCTGTCGCCCGGGCCGACATGGAAGCGATCGCCGCCGACCTCCATCATGCCGCCGCCCGCCTCGATCACGTAGGTTTCCTCGACATCGAGAGCGTGCAGCTCGGTCACGACAGAGGGCTCGACGCGTGCCCGCGCCAGGGACACGTCCGGCCGTGACGGGTGGTTGAGAAGTTCGGTGATGAAGCAGCGTTCCGATGTGGGAAATTCCTGAAGGTCCCCGCCGGGGGTGAGGAACGGATGGGTCATGCTCGCCTCGTCTGTCGTGGGCAGTGTGGGGTATCGGCTGCAGGCCGGCAACTGCCCTTTACGAAGGCCGGCTCATCGGCAATGAATGGACAGCCCCGGAGAGAGCATGTCCCGTTCCGATCTCGTCGTTCGCGCCTCCCATGTCGTCACCTGCGACGACGCCATGACCGTGATCGAAGACGGCGCCGTCGCCGTCCGCGATGGCCGCATCGTCGCCGTCGGGCCTGCGCCGGCCATTGCGGTGGCTGGCGCCGAAGTTGTGGAGGCCAAAGGCCGCATCCTGATGCCGGGCCTTATCAACATGCATTGCCACGCCGGTGACAGCCTGTTCCGCGGCCTCGTCGAAAATCTGCCGCTCGAGCCCTGGCTGCAGACGGTGTGGAAGGCCGAACGGGCGATCCTCGACCCGGCAACCTGCCGGCTCGGCGCCGAACTCGGTCTGACCGAACTGCTGCTCTCCGGCGTCACCACCGTCATGGACATGTTCTGGTTTCCTCAGGAGACGGTGCGGGCGGCGAAGGCGCTCGGCATTCGCGTTGCCACCGGAGGCATCTTCTTCGATCCCCCTGGCATGGACGGCCATCTCGCCGACCGGCGGCTCGCCGACGCCGCGGCCTTCTTCAACGCTGTCGAGGACGATCCCTTCGTCTTCCCCGGCTGTCTGCCGCACGGCACCTATACGGTATCGCCCAAGCATCTTCAAAGCGCCGCCCGCCTTTCCCGTTCGCGCGGCGGTTTCTGGTGCACGCATGCCGCTGAGACATTGGCCGAGCAGGCGACGGTGCTTGAGCGCTATGGCCGGCGCGTCATCGCCCATCTCGCTGACCTCGACCTGCTCGGTCCCGACGTGGTGCTGGCCCATTGCGTCCACCTTGACGCGGCGGAGATCGCTCTGCTTGCCGCCTCCGGTACGCACGTCGTGCACAACCCGATGTCCAACCTGAAGCTCGCCTCGGGCTTCGCGCCGGTGCCGGCGTTGCTCAAGGCCGGCGTCAACGTGACTCTCGGCACCGATGGCGCCATCTCCGGCAACGACCTCGACATGTGGCTGGCCATCCGTCTCGCCGCCACGCTGCACAAGGCAACGACGGGCGACGCCGCCGCCGTTACCACCAGCGAGGCGCTGGCCATGGCGACACGCAACGGCGCGCGGGCGCTCGGCGCCATAGATCGGTTGGGATCGATCGAAGCCGGCAAGGAGGCCGACTTCATCCTTGTCGATATCGACCGGCCGCACGCGGTGCCGTTGTTCGATCCCGTCACCCATCTCGTCTACTCGGCCGGTCGGGGCGACGTCACGGATGTTTTCGTCGCTGGCCAGCGTGTCGTCGAGGCCGGGCGCCTTCTCACGGCTGACGTTGGAGCCTTGGTCGCCGCTGCCGGTGCGCAGCGGCCGAGGATCGCTGCCGCCATCGTCTGACGGGTCAGGTTGATTCGGACCGATGGTGAAAGGGCTGGTCTCCGGGCATCCCGATGGACCGCGCGCCGCAAAAAGCACCCTTTTTGAAGCGGCTGCCGGCAAAAGTCTTTGCCAACGCGTCGTTTTCGTCCTGTCGTTGCCTTCTCAGACGACGGGTGCTGCGCTACATTATTTCTCGTTACGGTTTCGTGAGAGAAACCGTCGGGTCGAAGGGTCCAGTTTATTGTCCCGAACGCCCCTGAGGGGACGCCGCATCTGGCGTCCGCTGGCCGGGTTCCGAACAACAGAGGATTTCGACATGTCTGATATCGAAGCCAAGATCAGGGCCAAGGCGCGCGACCTCTGGCTGGCCGAGGGCCAGCCCGAAGGGCGGGCCGATCAGCATTGGCTGGAAGCCGAGGCTCTCGTTCGCGCTGAAGCCGAAGCAAAGCCCAAGGCGGCTCGTAAGCCGCGCGCCGCCGCGGCCAAGAAGGAACCGGCTAAAGCCGCCGCACCGGTCGCCAAGAAGCCCGCGGCAAAGAAGGAATCCGCCAAGAAACCGACGCTCAAGGTGGTTTCCGGCTGAGATCGCCGTTCTCACAGCGTCGGACAGATTGTTGACAAGACGGGCCGGCGCCGTTGCGCCGCCCGAATGGGATGCCTAATGTCGCGCCTTCTTGTCAGGGAGCCGTGACATGACCCTTTCCGCCGCCGTCGAAACCAGCATTGTCGAGGCTATCGCCAGCGAGATCGGCTGCCGCCCGGCGCAGGCGGCGGCGGCTATTGGCCTTTTGGATGAGGGGTCGACGGTGCCCTTCGTCGCCCGTTATCGCAAGGAAGTCACCGGCGGGCTCGACGATACGCAACTGCGCAAGCTCGAGGAACGCCTCGCCTATCGCCGCGAACTCGAGACACGCCGCGCTGCGATCCTGTCTGCCATCGACGGGCAGGGTAAGCTGACGCCCGAACTCTCGCAGAAAATCACCGCCGCCATCACCAAGGCGGAGATCGAAGACCTCTACGCTCCCTTCAAGCCGAAGCGCCGCACCAAGGGCGAGATCGCCAAGGAGAAGGGGCTCGGCCCGCTTGCTGATGCGCTGTTTGCTGATCGCACACTGGAGCCGGCGACGGCCGCCGCCGGCTACGTCACGGAGGCGGTGCCCGACATCAAGGCGGCGCTTGACGGTGCCCGCGATATCCTCGCCGAGCGCTTCGCCGAGACGCCGGAACTGGTCGGTCGCCTGCGCGCTTACCTGCGCGATCGAGCCGTGCTGCGGTCGGCGGTGGTCACCGGCAAGGAGGCTGCTGGCGAGAAGTTTTCCGACTATTTCGACCATCGGGAACGCTGGGCAGCGGTGCCCAGCCATCGGGCACTTGCCATGTTGCGCGGCCGCAACGAGGAGGTACTGGCTCTCGAACTTGAGATCGACGCCGACGATCCGGCACCGGTGAAGCCGGTGGAGCGCATGGTGGCGGAGGCCTTTTCGATCAGCGTTCCGGCGAGGCTGCCGGCTGAAGGTTTCCTGTTTGATGTTTGCCGCTGGACATGGCGGGTCAAACTGCAGCTTTCCCTTTCCCTCGACCTGATGGGAACGCTGAGGGAAAAGGCGGAAGCCGAGGCGATCCGCGTCTTCGCCGACAACCTCAAGGACCTGTTGCTCGCTGCTCCGGCTGGCGCCCGCACCACCATGGGCCTCGATCCCGGCATCCGCACCGGCGTCAAGGTGGCAGTGGTCGACGCCACCGGCAAGCTCCTCGACACCGCAACGGTCTATCCCTTCCAGCCGAGGAACGACGTGGCCGGTGCGCTCGCCACGCTGTCGGCGCTGGTGCGCAAGCACAAGGTAGACCTGATCGCCATCGGCAACGGCACGGCGAGCCGCGACACCGATCGCCTCGCCGCTGCGCTGATTGCCAGCCTGCCGACGCAAAAGCCCACCAAGGTGGTGGTGAGCGAAGCCGGCGCCTCGGTCTATTCGGCCTCCGAGCTGGCGGCCCGCGAGTTTCCCGGCCTTGATGTTTCCCTGCGCGGCGCCGTCTCCATCGCCCGGCGTCTTCAGGATCCGCTGGCCGAGCTTGTCAAGATCGAGCCGAAGTCGATCGGCGTCGGTCAGTATCAGCACGACGTCGACCAAAGCCATCTGGCCAAGGCGCTCGACGCCGTCGTCGAGGACGCGGTGAACGCCGTCGGCGTCGACCTCAACATGGCCTCGGTGCCGCTGCTCTCCCGCGTCTCCGGTCTTGGTCCGTCGCTCGCCGAGGCGATCGTTGCCTACCGCGATGCGTCTGGCGCCTTCCGCAGTCGGAAAGGGTTGATGGACGTGCCGCGCCTCGGCGCCAAGACCTTCGAGCTGGCCGCCGGCTTCCTGCGCATTCGCGATGGCGACGAGCCGCTTGACGCGTCCTCGGTGCATCCGGAGGCCTACGGCGTCGCTCGCCGTGTCGTTGCCGCCTGTGGCCGCGATATCCGCCAACTGATGGGTGACAGTGCCGCGCTGAAGGCGCTTAACCCGGCGAAGTTCGTTGATGACCGCTTCGGTCTGCCGACGGTGCGCGACATCCTCGCCGAGCTGGAAAAGCCCGGCCGCGATCCGCGCCCGGAGTTCCGTACGGCAAGCTTCGCCGACGGGGTCGAGGACATCGCCGATCTCAAGCCCGGCATGGTGCTGGAGGGGACAGTGACCAACGTTGCCGCCTTCGGCGCCTTTGTCGACATCGGTGTTCACCAGGATGGCCTCGTTCACGTCAGCCAGTTGGCCGACCGGTTCGTGAAAGACCCGCGCGACGTGGTGAAAGCCGGCGATGTGGTGAAGGTCCGCGTCGTCGAGGTGGACGCGAAGCGCAAACGCATTGCCCTCACCATGCGCAAGGACGACGACGGCGCACCGAAAGGATCGGGCGGAGGAGGCCGCCCGGACCGCCGCGATCCGCCGCCGCCGGCCGCCGGCAACAGCGCCATGGCTGCCGCGCTGGCCGCTGCCATGAAGCGGCGGTGACGGGCAGTGCTCGTTGCGACGGTCTGTGTATTTTTGCCCGTCACCATCTTGCCGATTGGTGGCGGGAGGATTTGGTATAAGCTGGCCCTGTTAACCTCCGCGGGAGTCCGACATGGCCAAGCAGTCCACAGGTTACACCGCCCTCCAGCTTTCGCTCCACTGGCTGATCGTGCTTCTCGTCCTTTTCCAGCTGATCTTCGGCGAGGACATGGGGCAGTATAACGACACCCTGAGCTCCGGGCAGGATGTCGCCCCGCTCCTGACCGGCTACTATCTGCACCTCGGCGTCGGAATCGCTATTCTGGTGCTGACTGTTTTCCGCTTTGGGCTGCGACTTGTCCTCGGCGTGCCCGCGTCGGTGCCCGGCCCGGCCTTGCAGGTGAGGGCTGGTGAAGCCTTGCACTATCTCTTCTACCTGATGCTGATCGTCACGCCGGTCACAGGCCTTCTCGCCCAGTATGTCGACATTGAAACGTTCGGCGAGATCCACGCCGTCAACAAGCCGGTGTTCATAATACTCATTCTGGTCCACGCGGCGGCGGCGCTCTACCATCACTACGTGCTGAAAGATTCCACCCTGCGCCGCATGATGGTGCCGGGCAGCAACTGACCGCCGCTATCCTCCGAAAACGAAAACCCCGCGGGAGAGGACTCCCGCGGGGCTTTGATGGTCGTGCACGCCGATTGGATAATCAGGCAGCAGAAAGGTTATCAGCCGAGGACTTGCCGGAGCGACGGTCCTGAACGACCTCGAAGTTCACCTTCTGGCCGTCGTTGAGCGAGCCGAGGCCCGAGCGCTCAACAGCAGAGATGTGGACGAAAACGTCCGGTCCGCCGGCGTCCGGAGCGATGAAGCCGTAACCCTTGGTGGCGTTGAACCACTTGACGGTACCTACAGCCATGATGAGATCCTTTCCTCAGAAAGTCTACTTGAAGAAAGTCACGTGCCCGCACCGGAGCGCGTGACTGGGTTGGTTTACCGAGTTTGGAAAGGTCGTCACGTCGCGGAGGAAAAATCCCAGGCGTTCAGGGCCGATGGTCTGGCCAAAATCGATTGCTTCTCATACTACGAGAATCGGCCCGCTGCAAGCTACTTACGGACTTTGGCCTATCCCGGGCGAAACGCCTTGCAGATGGCCGGGTCGGTCTCGATGCGGCCGGCGCCGATCAGGTCAAGGCAATAGGGAACGGCCGGAAATACCGCGTCGAGGCAGACGGCGATCGACGTCGGCTTGCCGGGCAGGTTGACGATCAGCGTCGCGCCGCGCGTGCCGGCGGTCTGGCGCGACAGGATGGCGGTTGGCACCGTCTCGAGGCTGATGCGGCGCATCAGTTCGCCGAAACCTGGCAGTTCCTTTTCGAGCACTACCTTCATCGCCTCCGGCGTCAGGTCACGCGGCGATGGGCCTGTGCCCCCCGTGGTCAGGATGAGGTCGACCCTCTCCTCGTCGCAGAGGCGGACCAGTTCGCCACCAACGCTGTCGACGCCGTCGGGAACCACCTGCGTCAGGAGGTCGTAGGGCGAGGTGACGGCTCGGCCGAGCCAGGCAGCGATCGCTGGACCCGAAAGGTCTTCGTAGTCGCCGCGCGAGGCGCGATCGGAGACGGTGAGAAGGGCGATGCGGACCATCGAAGAAACTCCAGCCTGTGAATCACGGGAGAAGACAGCGTTACCATCTCGCTTCGCCCTTGGCCAACGCGGCCGAATCGGTCGACAGAAGGGGCACGCTTTCGAAAGAAGCGGCCAAAAGCACAGGTAGCGTGGGATGAAGACCTCGGGATGACCTTCAGCGTGGACATCGGCAACAGGACGAACGGCACGCGCGCCGCCTTCGACCTCGAGGAGCTTCTCGCCACCCGACTGCTGGTCCAGGGCAATTCCGGCTCCGGCAAATCGCACCTGTTGCGTCGCCTTCTCGAGCAGAGTGCCGAATGGGTGCAGCAGGCTGTCATCGATCCCGAGGGGGACTTCGTGACGCTGGCCGATCGCTTCGGCCATGTGGTGATCGAGGCGACCTGCTCCGAGCGTGATCTCGCGCTGATTGCCGCCCGTGTCCGCAAGCACCGCGTCTCCATCGTGCTCAACCTCGAGGGGCTCGACGTTGACGGCCAGGTGCGCGCCGCCGCCGCCTTCCTGAACGGTCTGTTCGACGCCGAGCGTGACCACTGGTATCCGATGCTGGTGGTGGTCGATGAAGCACAGCTATTTGCGCCTGCTGCCTCCGGCGAGGCTGACGGCGAGGGACGTCGCGCCTCGCTCGCTGCCATGACCAACCTGATGTGCCGTGGCCGCAAGCGCGGCCTGGCCGGCGTCATCGCCACCCAGCGTCTGGCCAAGCTGGCCAAGAATGTCGCCGCCGAGGCGTCAAATTTCCTGATGGGCCGCACCTTCCTCGATATCGACATGGCCCGTGCCGCCGACCTTCTCGGCATGGAGCGGCGGCAGGCCGAAATGTTCCGCAATCTTCAGCGCGGCGAATTCGTCTCGCTCGGCCCGGCCATCGGCCGCCGACCGGAGCCGGTCAGGATTGGCCCGGTGGAGACGACGGGGCGCGGCGGCGGCCCCAAGCTGACGCCGCTGCCCGAGCAGGGCGGCGAGGCGGCCCGCGAGCTGATTTTCCGCATGGCGACCGGCGAGGAAACGCAACGCGTCGCCGCGGCGCCGGTCTCCACCGCCGACATCCTTTCCGAGCTTGCCCGCTCGCGTGCCGCACTGGCGCCAGCGCCCGAGGACAATCCGGCCCAGGCCGACCTCCTCGGCCGCATCGCCCGCGACGAAGCGATCGAGGAAATCCTCGTCGAGATGATGGCCGAGCCCGACGCCGCCTTCCAGGCAGTGTCGATGCTCTACCAGGATTTCCTGGTCCGTTGCCGCATCAAACGGGTGACCGGTGACAGCCTCGACCTGCAGGCCTTCCGCCAGCGCCTGTCCATGGCCCGTGCCGGCGTCGAGACCGAGGCGATCGACGAGAATGCCTGGCAGCAGGCAACCCTGATTGCCGCCTCGCTTCCCGAGGACATGCGCGGCGTCTTCCTGCTGGTCGCCAAGGCGGCGCTCCAGAAGGCGCCTTGCCCGTCGGACGCCGACATCGCCCGTGCCTATGGTACCCGCTCGCCTGCGCGGGCGCGGCGGCTGCTCGCCTACATGGAAGAGCGCGGCTTCCTCGTTTGTGCGTCCGACCTGCGCGGCCAGCGGCTGATCCAACTGCCCGATCTCGGCTGGCAAACCGCTCCAGGCTCGGCGACCGCCGCCGCGGCGGCCGAGTAAGCCTCTCAGTACGCTTTATTGCGGTGTCGTCGCCCCTTGGAGCCGAGGAGGAAACGCGACAGACTATCGCTTTGGCGGCCATCGACTCGGGAGGAGCCTGGCGGTCCGCCTTGCGGGAGGATGGCAATGGTATTGTCGAGGTTGGGCGAGGGAGCGACGGCGGCCGTCGACCTTCGCGGCGTTGCGTTTTCCGAAACCGAGCGGGTGGTTTTGCGTGCCGGGCCGTTCACGGCGGCGGCCTTTCGCTTCGCGTCCGGTGTCGACGCTATCCGGCTGTCGAATGGCATCGATGAGGTGGTAGCGCTGCCTTTCCAGGGGCAGCACGTCTGGTCGGCGCGCCTCGGAGGCCGCGAGGTTGGCATGAAGTCGATGTTCGACATGCCGCGCCCGACCCAGAAGTTCTTCGAGACCTACGGCGGTTACTTCCAGCACGCCGGCGTCACGGCGATCGGCGCGCCCGGTCCGACGGAGCGCCGCGAGCAGCATGGCGAGTTGCCGAACGCCCCTTACCGCGACGCTGCCGTCCTGTTCGGCGAGGATGCGAGCGGCCGATATATTGCCGTCACCGGCCGCTACAACCATACCGTGGCTTTCGCCGTCAATTACGAGGCGGTGCCGATTCTGAAGCTTTACGAGGGCCGGCCTCGCATCGCCATCGGCATCACGGTGACCAATCTGAGAGCGGCACCGCTCACCGTGCACTACCTCGGCCACCTCAACTGGCGGGCCCGCGAGGGCGGCCGACTGGTCGGCACGCTGCACGAGACGGCCGAGGGGATGCGCGTCCGGCAGGAAATCCCGCCTCACATCCAGCCGGGACCGGGCTATGTCGAGTGGATCGCCGAACTGGCGAAAGACCCCAGCCTCGCCAGCACGCTCACCTCGGACAAGATTTTCGCGCCGGAGGTGGTGTTCGCTTTCGATCCGCTGACCGACGACGAAGGGCGGTCGCATTTCATGCAGGTGCATCCGGACGGGACGGCCGACTATACGTCCTTCATGCCTGAGCAGACAGGTGCCTGCGCCCGCTGGATTTGCCGTACCGGCGATCAGGAGGCCGTTGGCATGGCATTCCCGGTCAGGTCACCCGACGAAGCGGCTCGCGTGAACGGTCGACCGGTCACCCACGCGCCGCTCGGCAAGGGGGAGCGCTTCACAAACGAGATCGTCGCGGCGGTCTTCACGCCGGCCGAGGCCGAGGCCATGGCGCGCCACATCGAGGCGGTGAAGCGGCAGCGGAGCTGAACGGGAGAGCGGATGCCTCAGCTGAAGGCGTCGAGCGTCGTCTTCATCATGTCGTTCGCCACCTTCATCGTCTTGGTTGAAGCCTCGTAGCTGATGCGGGCGGTCAGGACATTGACCAGTTCACCGGCCATGTCGACGTTGGGGGCGGCAACCATGCCCTCGGCGTCGGCATCCGGCGAAGCCGGATCAAAGGCTGGAACATAGGGGTCTGCGGCATTGACGATGCGGGCGGAAACACCGCCGCCCCTGACATCGGACTGCTTCACCGTCACCGGCGCATAGGCGGTGGTGGTGCCGGAGGCATCCGGGAGAGGCCCTGAGGAAAAGACATTGGCGATGTTGGAGGCCGCCGCCTCGAGCCGAGTCGCGGCCGCCCTCATCCCGGAAGCGGAAATCGACGACGTGGATGAGATGGACATCGCTGCGGCTCCGGAAGCGAGATGGCTCATCACTATCGGCGGCAGGTGCTAAGCCCGCCTTGCCGCGATGCTGCAAATTTGAACCATTTGCCCGTCGACGCTTCCCTGGGGCGATTTATCTCCATTCTCCGGAATATTTGGACGACGGTTCCTCGAAGAACCGCCCCAACCGATGCCAAATAAGGGGGCATTCGGAGACGGATGCGGCGGGATTTGACCAGTAGCTTGCGACCGCCCGATCAAACGCTAAAGCGCCATGCCTCGGCATGGTGATGCCCTTCCGGAACAGGAGGCGACCATGACCACCGGATATCCAGCGACGCTGCCTCGCTCCGACCTTGGCCGACGCTGTCGGCGATCTTTTCGAATGTGCCGTTGAAACAAAACGCGCTCGAACGGGTTTGATGGTCGACCGGTGCGTGCCGGTCCTGGAGGCATGAAATGAACAGTGGGTTTATCGTTGAGCTGGCCGGCGATGCGGCCGGTATCTTGGTCGGCGAGGGCGGCGCCTATGAGTTCCACGCGGTCGATCCGAGGTTCCGCGTCCTTGAAGGCGCGACCTTCGATAACGGCTTTGCCGCCGAGCGGGCGGTGCGGCGCTTGGCCCGACGCGGCGCCGGCAAGCCGGTGCAACGCGGTCGTCGCCAGTATTCGCTTTTCCGTGACGGACTTGGCCTGACAGGCAGCCCGGCGGTCGAAGTTTTCAGCACCTGATCCTAGTTCAGACCTTTTTGCGGTCCTGTTCATTAATCCTTTGTCTTGTCTGTCTTTTTCCTTGGTTGTCCTTCTCGGCCCGTTTCCCTTCCAGGCGTGCCGATCAACTTCCCCGGGAGCCTTGGCTCTCGGGGTTTTTTGTTGGGTCTAAACCGAGGCCGCTTGGGCTCGGCCGCCAATCAGGTCGCGATACCAGTTGGCCGACGATTTCGGGACACGCGCCTGCGTCTCGTAGTCGACGTAGACCACGCCGAACCGCTTGGCATAGCCGTGCGACCATTCGAAATTATCCATCAGCGACCAGACGAAGTAGCCGTCGATACGGATGCCCTTGTCGCGCGCATCGGCGAGCACGGTGAGATGCTTCTCCAGATAGTCGATGCGGCCGGGATCGTCGCACTTGCCGTCGACGAGTTCGTCATACTGGGCGCAGCCATTTTCGGCGATGTAGATCGGCGGTAGCTCATAACGGGCGTCGAGGTCGGTAAGCAGACGGTCGAGGGCGGGGGCGTGGATTTCCCAGCCCATGGCGGTGCGCGGCACATTCTCCGCCTGCACGGAGCGAGCCCGCGGGTAGGGCAAGGCGGGGTCGTCGGCGATCCGTTCTGGCGCGTAGAAATTGAGGCCCAGGAAGTCGATGGGTGTCGAGATGATCTTGAGGTCGTCCGCCTCGATCTTCGGCATGATCGAGCCGAAAGCGTCCAGCACCTCGGCGGGGTAGTGGCCGAGCAGCACCGGGTCCATGAACACGCCGTCGTGGAAGGCACGGTAGCGCTCGGTGGCGGCGATATCCTCGGACCGGTTGGTCGCGGGATAGAGCGCCTTGGCATTGTAGACGATGCCGGCCGGCAGATCGGCGCGGCGCGCCTTGATGGCCTGCATGGCGAGGCCGTGGGCAAGGTTGAGCGTGTGGATCGCCGCCAGCGCCGCCGCCAGATTGCGTTCGCCAGGCGCATGCTCGCCGATCAGGTAGGAGAGATGTCCCGAGCACCAGGGCTCGTTGAGCGTCATGATGCCGGACAGGCGATCGCCAAGGCGGGCCATCACCACGTCGGTATAGTCAGCGAAGGCATGTGCCGTGTCGCGGGCGCACCAGCCGCCGCGGCCGTGCTGCTCGATCGGCAGGTCCCAGTGGTAGAGGGTCGCGTAGGGCTTGATCTCGGCCTTCAGCAACTCGTCGACCAGCCGGTCGTAGAAGTCGATGCCCTTTTCATTGATCGGGCCGCGACCATCGGGAATGACGCGCGGCCAGGCGATCGAGAAGCGGTAGGCGTCAGCCGATAGCGACTTCAGCAGCCGTACGTCCTCGGGCATCCGATGGTAGTGGTCACAGGCAACGTCGCCGGTGTCGCCCCCCCGGACGCGGCCGGGAATGCGGCAGAAGGCGTCCCAGATGCTCGGCTTGCGGCCATCCTCGTCGTGGGCGCCTTCGATCTGATAGGCGGCGGTGGCGTAGCCGAAGACAAAATCGCGGGGAAAACGTTTCGAAAGCGCTGTGCTGGACATCCTGCTGCTCCTCCTCGATCCCTACGCATTGCCATGAATCGGTTCACCCCGGAAGTCCCCACCGTTTCTTTTTGCGTTGATCGGGAATGGGCTGTATTGGGGCACCACTGATGGAGATGACTGCGGCCGATGGACAAGCTGGATTCCTGCAACTGGGTGAAGATCGCTTCCTATCTGATCGTTGGCGTCGCCCTGCTGCTCTGTCTTGAGATGGGGCTGCTCGCCGGCCTCCTGGCGGGTCTGCTCGTCCATGAGACGGCGCTGACCGCCGCCCCCTGGCTTCGCAACCGTACCGGCTGGACGCAGGAAATGGGCAAGGCGGTGGCGCTCATCGTCATCGTTGCCTTGATCTCGCTCGGCATCACCGCCGCCGTCATCGCCGCCGGCTCGATGTTCACCAACGGCTCGGAGGGCCTGTTCGCTCTCATTCACAAGATGGCGCAGGTGCTGGAGACCGGTCGTACCTATCTGCCGCCGTGGATCGGCGATTATCTGCCCGTCAACACCGACGAACTGAGGCGGCAGGCTGTGAAGTTCCTGCAGGCCAATGCCTGGGAGTTGCAGCGTTTTGGCCAGGATGTCGGCCGCATCCTCGTCTACATCCTGTTTGGCATCGTCATCGGCTCGCTGGTGCTGTTTCGCAGGCCGCCGGAAAAACCGCATGGCCCGTTGGCTGTCGAACTGATCGAACGCGTTCGACGTCTGACGCTGTCCTTCCGCCGCGTCGTCTTCGCGCAGATGCGCATCTCGCTGCTCAACACGACGCTGACCGCCATTTTTCTCTACGGTCTTGACCCGCTGATCGGCGTCGAACTGCCGTTCCTGAAGACCATGGTGGCCGTCACCTTCATCGTCGGCCTCCTGCCGGTCATCGGCAACGTCATCTCCAACACGGTGATCTTCATCGTCAGCCTTGGCGTTTCCGCGCCGGCGGCTATCGCTGCCCTGCTGTTCCTGATCGCCATCCACAAGCTCGAATACTTCGTCAACGCCCGCATCATCGGCACGCAGATCAACTCGCGCGCCTGGGAGATGCTGACGGTGATGCTCGCCATGGAAGCGACCTTCGGCGTGCCCGGGCTGATCGCCGCGCCGATCTTCTACGCCTATGTCAAGGAAGAGCTGTCGGCCAACGGCCTCGTCTGAGAGGCCTGTCCGTTCCAGTGCTTGCGAAGTCCCGGCGGTCGTTATACCCTTGAGTACATAACGATCAGACGGGAACGCACCTCCATGAAAAAATCGCTCGCCCTCGTCGCCGGGCTCGCCCTCGGCGTTCTGACATCGGCTGCCTCCGCCGCCGACCAAATCCGGATCTTTGCTGCCGCCTCGGTGGCGCCGTCCCTTCAGAAGATCGCCGACACCTACAAGGTCGGCAAGGATGTCGAGGTCCTGATCACCCCGGCCGCCTCTGGGGCGCTCGCCAAGCAGATCGAGGCTGGAGCCCCCGTCGACGTCTTCATCTCGGCCGACCTCAAGTGGATGACCTATGTCGAGGGCAAGGGCTTGATGAAGGACGGCAGCAGTTTCAATCTCCTCGGCAACTCGCTGGTGCTGGTCGCCGCCAAGGACGACAAGGTCGCCGTCGACTTCGCCGACACCTCGTCGCTGCCGGCCGTCCTCGGCCAGGAGCGTCTGGCCGTCGGCGAAGCCAAGAGCGTGCCGGCCGGTGCCTACGCCGAGGAAGCGCTGAAGTCTCTTGGCCTTTACGAAGCGGTATCACCGCGCTTCGCGCCGGCTGAGAACGTGCGCATTGCCCTGCAGATGGTTGCCCGCGGCGAGGCCAAGCTCGGCATCGTCTATGGCACGGACGCCGCCGCCGAGCCGGGCGTCGCCGTCGTCGCCACCTTCCCGGAGACCAGCCACAAGCCAATCGTCTACCCGATCGGTCTCACCAAGGACGCCGGGCCAGCCGCCACTGATTTCGTGACCTATCTCAAGGGGCCGGAGGCCGGAGCGGTGTTTACGGCCGCCGGCTTCGTCAAGTCGGTTGAATGAGTGGTTCCGGGCGGCCCACCGCCGCCCACCCGCCGTCACCTTCCAACTGTCGGTCGTCCATCGCTCGCCGATGACCACTTGCCGGCTCGTTGCCGATCGAACACTGTAGAAAGATGCCGGACCTTTCTCCCGATGCCTGGACTGCCATTGCCCTGAGCTTCAAGGTTGCCGCCATGGCGACGCTGTGGGGCGTGCCGGTGTCGATCCTGCTGGCGCTGATCCTCGCCAGAGGTCGGTTTCCAGGCAAGACACTGTTCGACGGCATCATCCACCTGCCTTTGGTGCTGCCGCCGGTCGTCACCGGCTACGCGCTGCTGCTCCTTCTCGGCCGCAAGGGGCCTGTCGGCGCCTTCCTCGACCAGCAGTTCGGCATCGTCTTCTCCTTCCGCTGGACCGGTGCCGTCGTGGCCGCCGTGGTGATGTCGCTGCCGATCATCGTCCGCGCCATCCGGTTGTCCATCGAGGCGGTCGATGCCCACCTTGAACAGGCCTCCGGCTCGCTGGGTGCCGGCCCGGTCGCTACCTTCTTTCTGGTGACGCTGCCACTGTCGTTGCCCGGCATCCTGGTCGGGGCAACGCTGGGTTTTGCCAAGGCGCTCGGCGAATTCGGCGCCACCATCACCTTCGTCTCCAATATTCCCGGCGAGACGCGCACCATCGCCTCGGCGATCTACACGGCGAGCCAGAGCCCCGAAGGCGACGGCGAGGCGCTCATGCTGTCGGTGATTGCCGCCGGCATCGGCCTTGCCGCCCTCGTCGCCTCCGAGATCATCGCCCGCCGACTCCGGAGGACCTCCTCGTGATCGACGTGGAGATCCGCCAAAGGCTCGGCGACTTTCTGCTCGACGTCGCCTTTTCCGGGGGCACCGGCGTCACCGCGCTGTTTGGGCCGTCCGGCTCGGGCAAGTCGTCGGTGATCAAGGTGATCGCCGGCCTGACACGGCTCGACGCCGGACGTGTCGTCCTCGACGGCAAGGTCCTCGCCGACGACGCAGGGCGGCATGCGCCGCCGCACCGCCGTCGCATCGGCGTGGTGTTCCAGGAGGCGCGGCTGTTTCCGCATCTCTCCGTCCGGCGCAACCTCCGCTACGGGCGCCTGTTCACGCCGAGGGCCGAGCGGCGCATTGCCGAGGGACCGGTGATCGACACCCTCGGCATCGGCCATCTGCTCGATCGCCATCCGGCGACACTCAGCGGCGGCGAACAGCAACGCGTCGCCATCGGCCGGGCACTGCTTGCCTCGCCCCGTCTGCTGCTGATGGACGAGCCATTGGCCGCACTCGACGGGCCACGCCGCCTGGAGATCCTGCCGCTGATCGAAGCCCTGCGCGACGAGTTCGGCATTCCCATCGTCTATGTCAGCCATGCCGTCGATGAAGTGGCGCGGCTTGCCGGACGGGTCGTGGTGCTCGAAGCGGGCAAGGTGGTCCGCGAGGGAGCGCCGGCCGACGTATTCCGTGTCGCCGCCGACCGTTTCGAGATCGTGTCGGTGGTCGAAGGCCGGCTCGGCAAGCCGGATGATGCGTTCCAACTGACACCGGTCGAAACTCCGGCCGGCATCGTCTGGCTGACCGGCATCATCCGGCCTGAGGGCCGGACGGCGCACGTGCTGGTCCGCGCCATCGACGTGGCGCTTGCCACGCACCGGCCGGTGGGGGTGTCCATCCGCACCGTGCTGACGGGCACCGTCGCGGCCGTGCCGGACGGTCCCGGCCCGAGCGTCACCGTCGACGTGACGCTCGACGGTGGTGGCCGTCTCGCCGCCTCGGTCACCCGAGCGGCGGTGGCCGACCTTGAGCTCGTGCCGGGCCGGCCAGTGTTCGCGTTGGTGAAGTCGGTGGCGCTCGACGAGCGGCCAGTGTGACCGCTGGCCGCATCTGAATGCTTTAGCCTCTTTCCTCAGGAGGCGGGTCAAGCTAACTAGCGTCCAGCAAAATGCCGACGAGGTTCCCGACCATGGCCGACGCCCACAAGCGCACTCACATCCTCACGCTCTCCTGCGCTGATCGTCCGCGCATCGTCGCCTCGGTTACCACCATCCTCGCCGGCCTCGGTGGCAACATCGCTGAAAGCGCCCAGTTCTGGGACCGCGTCACCAACCGCTTCTTCATGCGGATCGCCTTCGAGACGCCGGCCGCCCTCAGTGCCGACACCATCCGCGCCGCGCTGTCCGAAACGATCGAGACCTTCGGCATGACCGTCAACCTCGTCGACGCCGCCCGTACCCCGAAGATCGTCATCATGGTGTCGAAGTTCGATCATTGCCTGCAGCATCTGATGTATCAGATCCGCGTCGGCTGGCTGAAGGCCGAGGTGGCCGCCATCATCTCCAACCACGAAGACAGCCGACCCTTCGCCGAGGTGCAGGGCATTCCCTATTACTGCTGGCCGGTCGACAAGGACAAATCGAACAAGGCCGAGCAGGAGGCGATGGTGGTCGCCCTTGTCGAGGAGACCGGCGCCGAACTGGTGGTTCTCGCCCGCTACATGCAGGTGCTGTCCGACAAGCTGTCGTCGTCACTGTTCGGCAAGATCATCAACATCCACCACTCTTTCCTGCCGTCCTTCAAGGGCGCCCGGCCTTACCACCAGGCGCACGAACGCGGCGTCAAGCTGATCGGCGCCACCGCCCATTACGTGACGCCCGACCTCGACGAGGGTCCGATCATCGAGCAGGAGACCTCGCGCGTTACCCACGCCCTTTCCGCCGAGGATCTCGTTGCCGTTGGCCGCGACAACGAATCGCGCGTGCTTGCCCGTGCCGTGAAGCTGCACCTTGAAGCGCGCGTGCTGATGCACGGCAAGAAGACCATCGTCTTCGCCTGACATCCTTGTGCAAAGATCCATTTTGCAGTCCCCCAAAGTTGCAGGTGACCGCGGTCTGCGGGCGTGCTTTGCTGCAGCGTCGTCAGGATGTGGCTTCCGCCAGTCCGCGACAGAGAAAAGGGGTAGGGCGAACATGAATTTCCAGATATGGGCACCGGCTTTGGCCGTTGCCGTTTTCGCCGTCAGCACGGTCGACGTCAGCGCCTTTGATCGCCGCGTCATCGTGGTTAACAACACGTCCACGGCGATCCAGGAGTTCTACGCCTCGAACACGGGCGCAAACGACTGGCAGGAGGACATTCTCGGAGAGAGTACTCTGCCGGCGGGCAACGAAATGACCGTCAACGTCGACGACGGTTCGGGCTACTGCAAATATGATTTCCGCGCCGTGTTTGAAGACTCTACGGAGGCCACGAAGGCAGGCGTCAACGTCTGCGAGGTGGGGCGATTTTCTTTTGAAGAGTGAAGACGGCGCTCCCTCGGGGCACCTGAGGAACTAGACCAAAAGCCGATCGAGTTGAAACGGGCTTTTGCTTTATCTCCTGGTTTTCACACACCCGCTTGGCCCGAAAAGCTTGAAGCTTTTCGGGCACATGTTTGAGTGGGAGCGGGAGTGTCGTTAAGCGTTGTTTCACGCCGGCCTGCCAATGTCGCGCCAGCCTCACCTCATGCAGGGAGTTGTGGTGCTGAAAGGCGTGTTTCCCGGAGGCCGGGTCGGCATATTTGTGGGCTGCGGTCTGCTGTATGCCGGATTGTCGGCGGTGATGATTGCGGTCGTCGTGATGGCCGGTGTCCGCACGCCTGTGTGGCCGGCCGATGCCGTGGTCGTGGCGTTCCTCGCCAACCGCTCGGCTGGCGACCGCTTGGCCGGCGTCGTCGGCGCCCTTGTCGGCTGGCTGCTGTTCGCCTGGTATCGCGGCGGCGATGCGCATTTCTTCCTGTCCATCCTGCTCGTTCGGGCCGTCACCATGGGGACCGGCCTCTGGGTGATCGATCTCGTTCGGACCTGGGTCGCGCGGTCGCGCAATGAGGAACTGTTCGAGGTCGCCGCCGCGCTGGCTGCGACTGTCTTTCCGCCCCTCGTCAGTCTCGCCGTGGCGGTCTTCCTGTCGGCGACTGGCGTCTTGTCCCACACCCCGATGCCGCTCGGCATCTGGTGGGGAGGCGCGACCGCCGCCTTCGCCATCTTTCTGCCGGCGTTGCTCTATTTGCAGCGCGACGCGGCGCGACTTGGCCGACGGCCGGCCTGGCTGAGCCGTAGCGTCTTCGTGGCGGTGGTCGTGCTGTTCTCGGTTGGCGCAGTAGCGGCGACCGCCACGCTGTCCGAACCGGTGGTTTTCTTTGTCGTGCCGCTGCTGCTGGCGAGCTTCGTCCTGCGTCCGGTCGATATGGCAATCCTGTCGGGCGCCGTCTGGTTCGTGACGATGATGGCCGCCTACGGAATGACCGACGCTCTGCGTGCGCCAATGCTGATGCCGCTCGGCGTCTCGGTCGGTACGCTGCTGCCGATCGCCACCTGCGTGTTGCTTGAACGCCTGCGCCAGCGCGAGCGCGACCTCGCCGAGAGCGAGAACCTGTTCCGCCGATCGATGGATGATGCCAACATCGGCGTGACGATCATCGGCGGGGAAGGTCAATATCTGAAGGTCAACGCCGCTTTCTGCGCCATGACCGGCTACAGCGAGGCCGAATTGATCGGCCACAGCTTCAAGGGCATCACTTTTGAGGAGGACCGCGACGGGCTGGATGGCTTCCGCAACGGCATCGCCGACGGCACCGTGCGCAGCTTCAAGGCCGAGAAGCGCTACGTTCGCAAGTCGGGTGAGGTGTTCTGGGCGGAAGTCTCAATCATCGTCGTCGCCGACCCTCTGACCGGCCGGCCAGACCGGCTGATCGCCCAAGTCGAGAACATCGATCTCAAGAAGCGGACACTCCAGGCCATCGCCGAGAGCGAGAGCCGCTGGGCTTTTGCGCTCGAGAATGGCCAGCAGGGCGTCTGGGACGTCGACAAGCTCGCGGGTCGGCTCTACACCTCGCCCACTTGGAAGCGCATGCTCGGCTACGAGCCGGATGACGTGTCGATTGACGGTGGAGACGCCTGGCTCGAGCTGATGCACCCCGACGATCGCGACAGGTTCGTCGCGACCAACAACGCTCATGAACGCGGCGAGACGGAGTGGTTGGAGGCCGAATTCCGCCTGCGCCACAAGAACGGCCACTGGGTCTGGATCCTCGACCGCGGCAAGACGATTTCCCGCGATGCCGAGGGACGGCCACTGCGCATCATCGGCACGCATACCGATATCTCGCGCAACAAGGCGGCCGAACGGGAAATCCAGCTCCTCGAGGAGCGCGTGCGGCTTGCCGTCGAGGCCGGTGGCATCGGCCTGTGGAGCATCGATCTCGCCACTGGCGTCGCCGCCTGGAACGGTGAGACCTTCGGTCGCATGACGACCGACGGCGGCGGCGGCCGGTCGCTGGAATGGCTGCGGTTCGTCCATCCCGATGATCGGGCCGGTCTGTCGGAATTGCTGCACCAGGCGGCGATCGATCCCGAGGCGCGGGTCAACACCACCTGCCGCCTGCTGAGTCCTGCCCGTGGCATGCTGCACATCCGCGTACTCGCCGATCAGGTGACGCTGTCGAACGGCGACCGTCTGCTGCTTGGCACCGCCTGGGACATCAGCGAGCAGGTGATCGCTGCCCAGGCGCTGCGCGACGAGAAGGAACGCCTCCGGACAACGTTGCACGCCATTTCCGACGGCGTCATCGCCACCGATGCCGATGGCCGCGTCGCGCTGATCAACCCCGCGGCCCAGCGTATGACCGGCTTTGCCGAAGCCGAGGCCTGCGGTCATCCCATCGAGGAGGTATTTCAGGCGGTCCACGACGAGAGTGGCCGGCCGGCCGCCTCCTGTGTGCGCCAGGTGCTCGAGACCGGCGCGCCGGTGGAGCGGCTGGGAACGCAGGTGATCGACGTGCGCGGCCGCGACATCCACTATATCCGCGAGGCGGCGGCACCGATCGCTGCCGGTACCGGCGATCCGGTTGGCGCCGTTCTGGTCTTCCAGGACGTGTCGGCCGAACGCGCCATGCGGCGGTCGCTCGCCCATGCCGCCACCCATGACGATCTCACAGGACTGGCCAATCGCCGCCACTTCGAAACGCGCATCCATGAGATGATCGCCGCGGCGCGCGCCAACGACAGTCGCCACGGCCTGCTGTTTGTCGATCTCGACCGCTTCAAGATCGTCAACGACACGGCCGGGCATCTGGCCGGCGACGCTCTTTTGCAGGAAGTGGCGCGCATCATGCGGGCGATCGTGCCGATCAGCGACTGCCTTGCCCGGCTCGGCGGCGATGAGTTCGCTGTGCTGATCGAAAACTGCGACCGGCAGTTTGCCGGCTTCGTCGGAGAGAAGCTGATCGCCGCCATCGGGGCAATCCGCTTCGCCTGGCAGGGCAAGATTTACGAAATCGGCGCCAGCGCTGGCGTATCCCAGGTCGATGCCACCACGGCGAGCGCCGAGGCGGTGCTGGCCGAGGCCGACGTCGCTTGCTACGCCGCCAAGGCGGCCGGCCGCGGCCGCGTCTCGGTGTTTCTGCAGGACACCGGCGAGGCGCAGCGGCACATGAGCGACTTCCGCATGGCCGCCCGTATCCGCGAAACAATCGAGAACGGTCGTTTCGTGCTCTACGCTCAGGAAATCCGGACGATCGCCGATCCGGCGGCACGCGGCCGTTCGCTGGAACTCCTGGTCCGCATGCTCGATGAGAATGGCGAGGTATCGACGCCGGACACCTTCATCCCGGCGGCCGAACGCTTCGAGCTGATGGGAGCCATCGACCGCTGGGTGCTCGCCAAGGTGATCAGCGACTTTGGCCCGGCGATCATGGCGGTGCCAGACCTGTGCGTTGCCGTCAACCTCTCAGCCAATTCGCTGAACGATCCGACGCTCTGGCGCTATCTCGCCGATCTTTTCCGGGCAAGCCGACTGCTGCCGTCGCGCGTTACGCTGGAAATCACCGAGACGGCGGTGATCAATTCCTTCGAGGTGGCCCGCGACTTCATCCGTGCCGCTCGCGGCATCGGCTGCCGCGTCAGCCTCGACGACTTCGGCTCAGGCCTGTCGTCCTTCACCTATCTCAAGAGTTTCGACGTCGATGCCATCAAGATCGATGGCAGCTTCGTTCACAACATGGCCGAAAGCGCCTACGATCGCACCGTCGTCCGGGCGATCAACGAGATCGGCCGCGAACTTGGCGTTGACGTCATCGCCGAGCGCATCGAGGACGAGGCGACGCTGAGGGAACTGGCAGCACTTGGCGTCTGCTATGGCCAAGGCTACCTTTTCAACCGGCCTCGTGACCTCGTCGCGGTGCTCGCCGAATACAGCGTCGACCTCGATTGCGATGCGGTCGAGCCGCTCCGGGCCTGAATCTTCCGCAAGGCGCACCGCTTGGACCTTATCGCGGGTTGTATCCTCAACGCAGCCGGCTCATCATGCCCCTGTCGATGGCCGGCCGGAAGACCGGCTCGCGGAAACGATACGAGCGCGGCCCATCTCGGGATGGCCGCGCCTTCGAAGAGGAGAGCGAAATGGCCAAGGGACAGGTTAAGAAGAACAAGGAAACGCGCAAGCCGAAGGCCGTGAAGAGCGCCGGTGCCAAATCGGCATCGGTGACCGACGTCTTCGCCAAGGCGACCAGCGATGCCACTCACTCCGGCAAAAAGAAGCCGGCCTGACGGACAACGGCCCCGGACCGGCGGCTTTTGCAAGGGACGCCGGTAGTCCGTTGGCCGATTTCTCATGTTCATGGCGCAGATGAGACTTCGGTTTTGTTCGCGACGCGTGGACGCGGCAGCATCTTCGCTCGACGTCAGATGAGGTCGAGCGTCGTGCGGCCTTCGCCATAGGCCGCCGCCCAGTCGGCGGAAAAGCCCGCCACGCCGGAGTCGGTCAGCGGGTGACGAATCAGCGCCTCAAGAATGTCGGGCGGCAGCGTTGCCGAATGGGCTCCGGCCATGGCGACGTCGTGTACCTGCTGGATGGTCTTGAACGAGGCGGTCAGCAGTCGGGTCGGCAGGGCGTGGACGCGGAACAGGTGGACGATGTCGGCGACCACCTTGACGCCATCACCACCGATCATGTCGAGCCGGTTGACGTAGGGAGCGGTGAAGGCCGCGCCGGCCACCGCCGCCATCAGCGCCTGCTGGGCGGTGACGATGGCGGTGGCCGTCACATGGAACCCCTGCCCCGACAGGCGCCGGATCGCCTTGATGCCCTCCGCCGTCACCGGCACTTTTGGATGGAAGCCCGCACCGACGAAGTCGGCGAGCTTGCGCGCCTCTGCCACCATGGTCTCGGCATCGCTGCCAGTCACCTGAACATGCAACATGGCGCCGTCGCCGATCACCGCGCGGATGTCCTTGAGGATCTCCGCAAACGGCCGCTTCTCACGGGCGATCAGCGTCGGATTGGTGGTGACGCCGGCGATCGGATAGAGATCCGAGAGGCGGGCGATGGCGGCGGCGTCGGCGGTATCGAGAAAGTAGATCATCGGTCGCTCCCTGCTGGCGGCGACAATAGCCCCGGCGGACCGCGCCGTCACCGGGGATCAGGCCATCCGCTGCCAGAGACGCTCCGCCTCGGCGCGCGCCGAGGCCTCGATCGCCTCGGCGTCGGCGCCGACGAGGCGGCCGCCGTGGACGACCAGCCGGCCGCCGACCACCACCGTCATCACCTTGCCGCCCTCACGCACCACCACATCGCCGGCCGCGCCCGGATTGAGGCCGGTGGCGGCGAACCCGAAGCGCTCGGCGATCAACCGTTGCCCGGCATCAAGGCGGCCGGCTGCCCGGTCGTCGCCATGCGTGGTGGCGAGCCGGACGAGAGCGGCTTCCTCGACGGCCATGTCGGCGGGCCAGCCGTCGCAGCCGAGCGCCACCTTGTCCGAATGGCGGAGATTGACCGGGTAGCCGACGCGGTTGCCTTCATTGGAGCGCGGATTCTGGACGAGCCAAAGTCCGAGCCGGTCGGCCTGACGCACTTGGTCGGCGGAAAGATGGACGCCATGGGCGAGGATCGAGCCAATGGGCAGGGCGTCGAGTTCGAGCAGTCGCTCGAGCGGGCCGGCATAACCGCGCGTCCGCGCGTCCTCCACATCATCGACGGCTTCCGCGACGTGGACGTGCATCACCGTGCCGAGGGCGCGGCACAGGTCGCCCGCGGAACGGATGGTGTCGTCGGAAACGGTGAAGCTGGCGTGCAGGCCGACGAGGCGGCGGACCAGCGGCGTCTCCTCGACGTTGCCGCACTCGACAAGGCCGGTCTCGGCCTCGGCGCGGCCAAAGTTGCGCTCGGTGGCGCCGAAGGTCAGGAGCACTCGTACGCCAAGGTCCTCGGCGGCGTCGGCCAGCACCTGCAGCGATCCCCTGATGAAATGCGGCGACTCGTGATGATCGATGAGGCTGGTGGTGCCCGATAGCAGCGCCTTGGCGATGTAGTCGCGCGCCGACGCCCGGAGCGTGTCGGCATCAAGGGCCCGGTCGAGCCGCCACCACACCTTTTCGAGAATCTCGATGAAAGTCCGGGGCGCTGGCTCGGCCGGCGGCATGCCGTAGGACGCCAGGCCGGAATAGAGATGCGTGTGGGCACAGACGGCGCCCGGCGCGATCTCGCCGTCCGGACAAGCGACGACCGCCGCCGCTGGATCAACCGTCTCGGCGATGAGGCCGTCGACGATGGCGACCGTGCGGCCGGTCCGGTCAGGCCCTAAGGTGATCGAGCGGGTCAATGCCAGTCGCTCCGGTCGAGGTCGGGATCGAGACCGACCGACAGCGCCCGCGCCGCCGGGCTGTCGATCATCGGCAGCACCGTGCGTCGGACGCCGTCAAAGGCGGCGAGCGCCGCGGCAACGGCGCCAGCGGTCGGCACAAGACCGATCTCGCCGATGCCTTTGGCGCCGAACGGCCCCTCCGGCTCGTGCTCCTCGATCAGGATCACCTCCACCTCCGGCATGTCGGAGGCACGCAACACGCCGATCTCGCGGACGTTGGTCGTGACCGGCATGCCGTCCTTGCAGGGAAGCTGCTCGGTCAGGGCGTAGCCGAGCCCCATGTGCACGGCACCCTCGATCTGGCCCTCGGCGAGCTTGGGGTTCAGCGCCTTGCCGACGTCATGGGCGGCGATCACCTTGGCAACGCGGCCGGTGTCATCGAGGATCGCCACCTGTGTCGCCCAGCCGAAGGCGGTATGCGTCTTGATCTTGCCGTTCTTCAGTTGCCCTGGGGCCGTCGTGTCATCGATCAGGATGTCGCCGACGAACACCTCGCCGACGAGGTCCTTCAGCGCCTTGCCAGACTCAAGCGCCGCCCGCAGCGCCTTCGCCGCCTTGATCACCGCGTTGCCGGCCAGCAGCGTGCCGCGCGATCCGGTGGTCTGGCCGACGCCGACATCGAAGCGGCTGTTGACCTGTGGCACGAAGATCGAGGAGGGAAGGCCGGTTATCTCGGCGGCCGACTGGGCGGAAATGGTCAGCAGGCCCTGTCCCATCTCGGTGAAGCCGATGTGGAGACCGACGCGGTCCTCCGCCTCGATTTCCAGGCGGCACTTGCCCCATTCGAGCGCGCCGTTGCCAATGCCGGAGTTCTTCACGGCGCAGGCGACGCCGACCGCCTTGCCCTCGGCCTTTGCCGCGTAATAGGCGTCCCTGACGGCAAGCAGCGACTTCTCGAGCCCGACCGACTTCTCGAGGATCTGGCCCGATGAGAACACGTCGCCGACGCGGACGCCGTTGCGCCAGCGCATCTCCCAGCCGTCGATGCCGACTTTCTCGGCCAGAAGATCGAGACAGCCCTCCATGGCAAACGAGGTCTGGTTGACGCCAAAGCCGCGCATGGCGCCACAGGGCGGGTTGTTGGTGTAGGCGGCGATGGAATGGATGGACAGCGTCGGCACCCGGTAGGGGCCGCAGGCGTGGCCGGCCGCCCGCTCGAGCACCTTGTCGCCCACCGAGGCGTAGCAGCCGGAATCGCCGAGGATGTCGATCTTCGCCGCCGTGATATGCCCCTCGGCGTCGCAGCCAACGGCATAGGTCATGGTCATCGGATGGCGCTTCGGATGGAGGCGCACCGACTCCTCACGCGAGAGGACGAGCCGCACCGGCCGGCCGGTCAGGCGGGCGAGCACCGCCGTCTGCGCCTGCACCGTCATGTCTTCCTTGCCACCGAAAGCGCCACCGGTCGGCACCAGCTCGACGAAAATGCTATCCACCGGCACGCCCAGTACGCCGGCCACCGCCTTGCGGTCCTCGAACACGCCCTGACCCTGGCTGTAGAGATGCAGCCGGCCATCTTCGAGCGGCACGACCAGCGCCGCCTCGGGTTCCAGGAACAGATGCTCGATACGCTGGGTTTGCCAGATTCCGGAGACGACATGGGCTGATGCGGCAAGCGCTGCCTCGACATCACCGCGCTCGATCACCGTTTCCGACAGGAGGTTGGGCTGGCGCGGGTTGACCTGCCGGGCGTCGGGCTGCAGCGCGGCCTCCGGCGACAGCGTCGGCTCCAGCACCGTGTAGTCGACGGCCACGAGAGCGGCGGCCGCGCGGGCGGCGCGCGAGGTTTCGGCGGCGACGGCAGCGATGACGTCACCGACATAGCGCACCTCCTCGCCGACGGCGACGAACACCGGCCAATCCTTGCGGATCTGGCCGACCCAACGGTCGCCCGGCACGTCGTCGGCGGTGGCGATGCCGACCACGCCAGGATGGGCGAGTGCCTTCGTAAGATCGATGGCGTTCACGCGAGCGCGGGCGTGCGGCGACAGCACGAGGGCGCCATGCAACAGGCCGGGCACGTCGATGTCGGCGAGGAACGGCCGATCGCCGAGCGCCAAGTCCCCGCCCCGGAAGCGCTCGACCGGCCGGCCGACGCCGCCATCGGCCATCGGTTGCGGGTGCGGCTTTACGCCGGCCTTGACGTCGCGGATCAACTCGACGGCGTCGATCACCTTCTTGTAGCCGGTGCAGCGGCAGAGATGGCCGTCGAGGGCGGCGGCGATCTCCTGCCGATCCGTTGCCTCGCCGGCATCGGTCAGCGCCTTGATACGCACGACGAGGCCGGGCGTGCAGAAGCCGCACTGAACGCCAGCGGCAGCCTGGAAGGCGTCGGCATAGAGCTGCCGCTCCGCCGTATCGACGCCTTCCAGCGTGACAACCGGCCGTCCCTTCATGGCGGTTGCCTTGACGGTGCAGGTCTTGCTCGGACGGCCGCCGATCAGCGCCAGGCAGCAGCCGCACTGGCCCTGGCCGGAGCAGGCGTCCTTCACCGAGGTGATCTTCAGTCTGTCGCGCAGCACGGAGAGCAGCGTCTCGTCCGCTTCGACATCGAGCTGATGGTCGCGACCGTTGACGGTGAGAGTGATCATGGGCATCTGGCGGGTCCGTTCAGTCGAAGGCGGCGTTGGCGTAGGTGACGACATCGGCTGCCGTCACGGCACGGGCGATGCGGGCGAGGAGAATGAGCCGGCCGACGTCGACCGGATGGTCGGTCTTGCCGGATGCCATCTCTGGCGCGGCGGGATCGACCGAGAGATCGAAGCCATCCCCCTTGCAGGCGAGACGGACGCCGTCGTCGTCGATCACGAAGCGCCGGCCGCCGTCGCGGACGTGCAGGCGGAGTCCCGCCGCAATCCGCTCGACGGCAAGCCCGTCGCGGTCCGGCGCATCGTCGAGGCTCGCGGCGGTGCCGAACAGGTTGGCCTTGCGGGCGAAGGGACCGCCCGTCTCCGGGCAGGTGACATCGCAATTGCCGCAGCGGTTGCAGACGTCGGCGAAGATGCCGATCTGCTGGGCGCGCGTCACAGGCCGTGCCTCGCCGACCGCAACGCCGGCCGTACCGGGCAGCAGGTTGGCAGCAATGACCGGCGCCTGCGGCAACGGATAGCGGAAGATGGCATCGTTGGGGCAAATGTTGACGCACTTGCCGCAGGTCTCGCAGTCGAGAAGGGCGAGCGGCACACCGGTCCGGCGCGGCGGATGGTCGACCTCGGCGCGGGCATAGCGGCGGTCGTCGCGCACGCGGCTGGCATAGTGGACGGTGTTGCAAAGCCGCGCGGCCGACACCCACGGCCCGAAATCGACACCGGCGGCGG
>JAGSYU010000260.1 GCA_018262575.1 Pseudomonadota bacterium
CTTCCCGCGAGTTGTCCGGTGTCTGGTTCATATTGCCTCCTGATCGAGGTAGCCATTTGAGCAGAATTGCGTAGAGCGTTTCCGGATCAACCGGTTTCGCGACGAAGTCGTTCATTCCGGCTTCGAGGCAGCTTCGGCGATCTTCTTCATAGGCGTTGGCCGTCATGGCCAGAATCGGAATGGTCGAGCGCCCCGGCAGGTCACGGATGATGCGCGATGCTTCCAGTCCGTTCATTACCGGCATCTGCACGTCCATGAGGATGAGATCGTAAGATGCGGTGCGGATCTTGTCGACGGCTTCCAGCCCGTTGCGCGCCGAGTCCACCTGCAATCCGACGCCGTGCAGCAGCAACTGCGCGACTTCGAGGTTGACCTCGACATCGTCGGCAAGAAGCAGCCTTGCTCCGGCGTAGTGGCGGCGGATCATGCTTTCGTGGTCGTCGCCGCGCTGCTCGGCAGCCTGGGGCATGACGCCGCGTCCGCGCCTGAGCCGGGCAGTAAACCAGAAGGTGCTGCCCATGCCCGGCGAGCTTTCGACACCGACGTCTCCGCCCATCATCATGGCCAGACGCTGGGTGATGGCCAGTCCGAGGCCGGTTCCGCCGTATTTGCGGGTGATCGACGTGTCGGCCTGCTCGAAGGCGTTGAACAGGCCGTTCATCTTCTCCCGGGGAACGCCGATCCCAGTGTCATGCACGGAGAAGCGCACCATCAGACCGTTGGCGTTTTCCTGCACAAGCTCGGTTCGGATGACGATCTGTCCGTCCTGCGTGAATTTGACGGCGTTGGCGCCCAGGTTGAGCAGGGCCTGGCGCAGGCGTGTCGGGTCGCCTCGCAGCCACAGCGGGACGTTTCCCAGGTCGATCACTACCGGCAGATGCTTTTCCCTGGCTTCGTTGGTAATCATCGAGCGTACGCTGTCGACAACGCCGTTGAGGAGGAAATCCGTTTCCTCCAGGTCCATCCGTCCGGATTCGATCTTGGACAGGTCGAGAATGTTGTTGATCAACGCCAGCAGATGGTTGGCCGCCGCGTCGATCTTTTCCAGGCGCTCGATCTGGTGTTCCGCCGGTCTGCCATTGCGCAGCAGATGGGTCAGGCCGACGATGGCGTTGAGCGGCGTGCGGATTTCGTGACTCATGTTGGCCAGGAACGAGCTCTTGGCGATATTTGCCGCTTCGGCCTGCAGGCGGGCCTCCGCCAACTGTGTCGTGCGTTGCTTGACGACATCTTCCAGATGGTAGCGGTAGCGGTCGAGTTCGGCTCCCAGCAGTTTCTTCTCGGTGATGTCTTCCTTGACGGCGACATAATGGGTGATCGTTCCGTCGGATTGTCGGATCGGCGCAATGACCGCGAATTCGACGAATACCGACCCGTCCTTGCGCTTGTTATGGAGCTCGCCCTTCCACGATTCGCCGCGGCTCAGGGCGGCCCACATGGCCTGGAAGGTTTCGGGCGGCGTCTGGCCGGACTGGAGGATGCGCGGGTTCTGTCCGATCACTTCCCGGCGGCTGTAGCCCGTATGCGCCACAAAGGCCTTGTTGATGTACTCGATGCCGCCCTGGGTATCCGTGATGACGATGGCTTCGGGGCACTGAGCGACGGCTTCCGAGAGGATGCGGAGGCGCTGTTCGGTTTTCTTGCGCTGGGTGATGTCGCGGATGGTGCTGGTGAAATAAGTGTCGCCGGCCACTTGCCAATGCGCCAGCGAGAGATCGATGTCGAATTCGTTGCCGTTCTTGTGGAGACCGCGCAGTTCGATGGTTTTTTCGGCGACGCGGATTTCCTTGCCGGACTGAATGTGCGCCATGCTCTGGTGCAGATCCTGGTGGTGTCGCTCGGGGATCAGCCGCTCCAGGGGCTGCCCGATGATTTCTTCGCCGGAATACCCGAAAAAGTGCTCGGCGCTTCGATTCCAGCCGACGATAGTGTTCGTGCAGTCGGTGGTGACAATCGCGTCGTTCGCGGACTGGGTGACGGCTTCGTAGCGCTCGATGCTGGTCCGCAATTCGGTTTCGGCGTGCAAGCGTGCCGAGATGTCGCACAACGCCAGGCGAACCGCGATCGAGGCGTCGGCGAGCACCTGCCTGGAGCTTTCGGCATTGACGAAAAGGCTGGAGCCGTCGCGGCGAACCAGGGGGAATTCCTCGCATTGCCGGTCTGCTGTTGCGGTCGTGCGCTCAAGAAACCGCTGCCATTGTTCCACCGCTACCGGGGCGACGAGGGAAACGAAGTTCAGACCGTTCAAGCGTTCCGCATCCTCGCCGAGCAACGCCGTCCCCTTCGTGTTGGTGCTCTGGATGGTTCCGTCGGGAGCGAGCGTCAGGTAGGCCACCGGCGCGAGTTCGTAGAGATCGACATAGCTTTCCCTCGATTCCTCCAGTGCCGCATGGGCATTGAGCAAATCGTCGTTCTGCCGCCTCAGTTCGGCCTGGCTGGCCTGGAGCTGGTCGTTGGCGATGTTCAGCGCCATCTCGTGCATCTTCTGCGGCGTGATGTCCTGGCCGGAGGCGAACAGGTAGAGCAGTTCGGCGCCGTCGCGGTACAGGGATTTGAAATCGATGCTCATGAAGATCGCTGAGCCGTCCTTGCGAATGGCGTGAATTTCGAAGGAGGCAGAATCCGTTTCCCCATTGATGATCTTCTGCATCGCATCGAGCACGGTGACGAGATCATCGCGATGGACCAGATCGCGTGCCGTCTTCTTCATCAGTTCATCACGCGCATAGCCGGATATCAGGCAGGCCTGCGCGTTGACCTGGACGAAGCGCCGGGTTTTTGCATCGATGATCGCCATGGCGATGGACGTCTGCTCGAAGAGGCTCTCCAGCAACATGACGCAACCGGATGCTTTTTCGTCTTCAGCCGGACGTTGCCGTTCCTGGAGCGACAACAGGCGATGCAGGAGAACCCCGCTGCCGGCTACGAATGCGAATTGCAGCACCCAGACCGGGGTGATTCCCAGCGTCGCCACATCAGCCGAATCCGTCGAATAGAACGGAATCAGGATGAAGCATAGGCCGGCGGCAAAAACATAGAGCAGCGTGCCGGCGGTCGGATCGCACGCGGGGGTGAGCCAGTTGACTTCTTTGGATGTTGAATGTGCCATGGGTCGTCTATCGTCTTTGCGCCAAGGGTGTGCTCCTGTGGATGGAAGGGTCAAAGGGCTGGAGGCCAGGGAAAGGACAAGAAAAGAAAATGAAATGAAAAGATCTTCAACTGTCGATGCCGTGGTTCAGGGCGATCGCTTCGAATTCATTCCAGTGTTCGATGAATACGTCGGTGATTACCGGATCGAATTGCCGTCCGCGCTCGTCGCA
>JAGSYU010000136.1 GCA_018262575.1 Pseudomonadota bacterium
GCGCTTTGTTCACGATCCGCTCCAGTGTCACAGTTTATCAGATGCGTTTACCCGTCGGACATGCATGAGCCGAAGTTGTCCGAAGGTCTATGTTCCTAAAATCCAAATATGACGTGATGAACCTTTAGCTAGGCGGCCGAGGATGGGTCAACCTCTAGATCCGGTCTTAAACCTACGTGGGAAAGCATGCTGCAGGACACGACCCTCTCATCTTCTGTTTTGTCTCTTCTGAGCGGAGAGGGTGGCCGTCTTCTTGGGATTGTCTTGCTGTCGCTGAAGGTGACAATCACCGCCGTCACCTGTGCCGGGCTGGTCGGTCTGCCGGTGGGAGCCGGCTTGGCATTGGCCCGCTTTCCAGGACGCACGGTCGTCATCGTTCTGGTCAATACGCTGATGGGACTGCCCCCCGTCGTTGCCGGTCTGGCGATCTTCTTGCTGCTGTCGCGCTCTGGGCCGCTTGGCGGGCTTGAACTCCTGTTCACGCCGCAGGCGATGATGATCGCCCAGTTCGTGCTGGTGCTGCCGATCATCGTCGCGCTGACGAGGCAAACGATCGAGGATCTCTGGACCGAATACCAGGACCATCTCACCTCGCTCGGCGCCGGGAGACTGCGTTCGATCCCGACGCTGCTGTGGGACGCTCGCTTTTCGCTGGTGACGACACTGCTCGCTGGCCTCGGTCGGGCCAGCGCCGAGGTCGGCGCCATCCTGATCGTCGGTGGCAACATCGCCGGCTTTACCCGCACCATGACGACCTCGATCGCCCTTGAGACGTCCAAGGGGGATCTGCCGCTCGCCATGGCGCTCGGCGTCGTCCTCATGAGTCTCACGCTGGCCATCAACGGTCTCGCCTATGGCATCTCGCGCGTTGGCGCGCGGTTTTCCGGGAAAAACTGATGCGCGACACGACATCTCTACTTCCGCTGATCGTGCGCGATCTCCGCCTGGAGAGGGAAGGGCGCACTCTGCTCGATGTTCCCATCGCCCGAATTCAAAACCGGCGGCGCAACGTCGTTCTCGGTCCGAACGGGGCCGGCAAGACGCTGTTTCTCAAGACCTGCCATGGGCTGGTGCAGCCGACGAGTGGCAGCATTGAATTCACATTTCCAGCTTCCGCCGCCGATATCCGGCGCAAGCAGGCCATGGTGTTCCAAAAGCCGGTGATGCTTCGCCGCTCGGTCCGGGCCAACTTCACCCACGCCCTCGCCATGGCCGGCGTCGGTTGGTGGGAACGCTGGCGCATTGCGACCGAGACGATGGCCCAGTTCGGTCTGTCGGCCTTGGCCGATACGCCGGCGCGCGTGCTGTCCGGTGGTGAACAGCAAAGGTTGGCGATCGCCCGCGCCGCCAGCCTCAATCCCGACCTGCTGTTTCTTGACGAGCCCACGTCGTCACTTGACCCGACGGCCAGCCGTCAGATCGAGGACATGCTGGACATCCTGCATGAGCGAGGCGTGACGCTTGTCCTGACGACGCATGATCTCGGGCTCGCTCGTCGTTTCGCCGACGCGATTTTCTTCTTTCACGACGGTCGGCTCGTTGAAGAGAGCGATGCCGAAACCTTCTTCAACGGCCCCAAGAGCGCCGAAGCCCAAGCTTTTCTGGAACACCGCCTCTTCTGGTGAGTATCGGCCCAACCCCACGAAACTGGAGAACCCTCAATGCTACGCCGCACCTTCGTTCATGCCGCCGCGTCGGCGCTGATCGCCGTTGGATTGATGTGGCCGGCACATGCCGAAGACCGCTTCATCACCGTCGCTTCGACCACGTCGACCCAGGATTCCGGTCTTTTCAACGTGTTGTTGCCTGTGTTCACAGCAAAGACCGGCATCACCGTGAAAGTCATCGCTCAGGGTACCGGTCAAGCGCTCGATACGGCGCGCCGTGGCGACGCCGATGTCGTGTTCGTGCATGCCAAGGCGCAGGAACTGAAGTTCCTGGCCGATGGCTTCGGCGTGAAGCGCTATCCGGTGATGTACAACGACTTCGTTGTGGTCGGTCCCAAGAGCGATCCGGCCGGCATCGGCGGCAGCACGGATGTCGCTGCTGCCTTCAAGGCGATCGCCGACAAGAAGGCTCCGTTTGTCTCTCGCGGTGACAAGTCCGGCACCAACACCGCCGAGCTGAACCTCTGGAAGGCCGCCGGGGTTGATTTGCCGGCGGTCCGGGGCGAGTGGTATCGCGAGATTGGTCAGGGCATGGGCGCGACGCTCAACACGGCGAACGCCATGGCCGCCTATACGCTTTCGGATCGGGGCACCTGGATAGCCTTCGCCAACAAGGGCGATCTCGGGGTCGTCGTCGAAGGCGACAAGAAGCTGTTCAACCAATACGGTGTCATGCTGGTCAGTCCGCAGAAGGTTCCGACCGTCAAGGCCGACGACGGCCAGGCTTTCATCGATTGGCTGGTGTCGCCCGAAGGGCAGGCGGCGATTGCTGGCTACCGTATCGGTGACAAGCAGCTGTTCTTCCCGAACGCCGATGATCCCAACGCCTGATAGCCGCTCTTGAGTGGAGATCGGTCAAGCCCGGCAAAAGGCCGGGTTTGACCAGATCCTCACGCCGCCAGACGTGAAAGATGATGGCCCGCGACTGTTTCTTGTTCGACGGCAAGGCCGGTGAGTTGGGCGCAACACAGTGTGGCCGGTGGCATGGCCGGATGACCCGTTCGGGTGCCGGGCTTTTCAATCACCTGGGTTGAACCGGTTGATGCTCTTAGCTCTAGTAAATAATTAACAAAGACAAAATATCGTCTATAGCGGGTATGAAGCAGGAGAGACCTTGATGATTTTCTCAAGAGTGTCATCGCCTAGGGACTCGGCATTGGACTCCGCAAGACAATCAAAAAGTGCGGGTACGTCAGCTGAAAAGCCTGATGACGGTGCGGTCAATACCGGCGAGCCAATGCGCGTCCTCCGCGCCGACGCAACGTTCTCCAGCCTTTCGACGGGCGACTTTCTGTTCGACGGCCGACCGGCCAGCCTCGTGCTGGCGTTCGTGTCTCCCAAGCTCGACTTCGCAGCGGCAACACGCAAGATCAAGGCGTTGGCCGGTACGGCCACGGTCATCGCGACGACGACGGCGGGCGAGCTGTGCGCCAACGGGTCCGAGAAGATCTACTGCGACACCTCGGGCAGCTGGCAGAATGTCGTCATTCAGGCCTTTTCGCCTGACTTGATCGAAAAGGCCGAAGTTTTCTCTGTGCCGCTGTCGTCGGAGGACCTGCGCGAGGGACGGTCGTCAATGCCGCGCAGTACCCGCGTCGGCAAGATCGTCACCGCCCTCGGTGCGGTCAAGCCGGCCATGCGCCTCGACGCCAAGACGACCTTCGCCCTGACCTTCGTTGACGGCCTCTCCATGTCCGAGAGCTACTTCATGGAAGCCGTCTACGAGAGCGGGCGGTTTCCCTGTCTGTTCATCGGTGGCTCGGCCGGTGATGCGCTGACCTTCAGCGAGACGCTGCTGTTCGACGGTCGCAGCATTCTCAAGAACCACGCGGTCGTCGCCTTCGTGAAGATGGCGGCGGGGCAGCGTTATGGCGTCATGAAGAGCCAGAATTTCCGTCGGATCGGCCCGAGCTTCGTAGTCGTCGACGCCAATCCCGACCAGCGCACGGTGAGTGCTGTCATCGACGAGCGCTCCGGCAAGGTCGTGTCGCTGGTCCGTGCCCTCTCCGATGCCCTCAAGGTCGAACCTGCCAAGCTGCCGGCCGCCCTCGCCGGCAAGGCCTTTGGCATCGAACTCGGCAAGGAACTGTTCGTTCGCTCGGTCGCCAAAATCGACCTTGAAAAAGAGGTTTTCTATTTTTACTGCGACGTTGGGCCAGGGGATGAGCTGACGCTGCTCGAGCAAACCGATTTCATCGAGCAGACGCGCAACGACGTCGCCCAATACCTGCGCGGCAAACCCAAGCCGGCCGCCATCCTGATGAACGACTGCATCCTGCGGCGGTTGTCGAACGCCGAGACGTTGTCGCGGACCGGTGGAATCTGGCCCGCGCCGGTGGCCGGCTTTTCGACCTATGGCGAACTCTTCGGTATCAACGTCAATCAGACCCTGTCGGCCATCGTCTTCTTCGCCGACGTCAAGGATGATTTCGCAGACGACTATATCGACAGCTTCCCGATCCACTATGCCAGCTTCGTCAACTACTTCACCAGCAGCCGGCTCAAGCGTGTCGAGATCCTGAATCGGTTGCGGACCGGGGTTATCGACCGGATCTCCGACTTTCTCAGCATTACCGCCAAGATCGAAGAGGCCGTTTCCAAGATCACCAATGTTGGCGAGGTCATGGGCCGCATCCGATCCGTCATGCTTGAAACCGGCGCCGATGGCGATGGCCAGCCCTCAAGCACCCAGGCGCTGGCGGCCCGTTTCAACGGCCTCAACGATGCCCTGACGGAACTGCGCCAGGTGGTGGCGGTGATCGACAGCATAACCGGGCAGACCAACCTGCTGGCCCTCAACGCGACGATCGAGGCGGCGCGGGCCGGCGACGCGGGGCGCGGCTTCGGCGTGGTGGCCGGCGAGGTGAAGAAGCTCGCCAATGACACCAAGTCGACCCTCGGGCACACCCAGACCGCGATTGCCAACATTGAGGAGTCGCTGCGCGAACTTGGCGAGATCATCGAGATGACCAAGACGGAATTCTCGCAGGAGGGCGAACGCTACAAGCGCATCGTCGGCAATGTCGAGGAGATCATCAACCAGAGCAGCCATTTCGAACGGTCGCTTGCCGGTCTGTCTTCGATCATCACCAACCACCGCTCCGGCGTCGAGCAGGCACAGGAAAGCATTCGCTTCCTGCGCCAACTTGATCAGACGCACAGCGCGCGCTCAGAAAGCTCATGAGGCTATCGAGGAGCAGTGTCTTGGCTTTTCTGACACGGCTGTCCTCTCCGTGACAGACCTGTCCTTCATTTGGCGCGATGCTCTCAACGGGCGCTCCCTGACATCCGGTCAGGAGGCTGGGCCGGGTGGAGGTCGTGATGGATGAGGTGACGGCTGTCGTTCGCGACTATTATGGATCTCGGCTCGCCGGGCGTGGCGATCTCAAGACCGATGCCTGCTGCAGTTCGGAACCGTTGTCGCCGCGGCTGCGGTCGATCCTCGATGCGATCCATCCCGAGGTGGTGAACAGGTCCTATGGTTGCGGTTCGCCGATGCCGGATGATGTGGACGGCCTGACCGTGCTCGACCTCGGGTGCGGCACGGGGCGCGACGTCTTCATGCTGTCGGCTCTCGTCGGCGGCAGCGGTCGGTCGATTGGCATCGACATGACGCCCGAGCAACTGGCGGTCGGCCGTCACCATCAGGCGGAACAGGCGCGGATCTTCGGCCATCGAACATCCAACGTCAGCTTCCTCGAAGGTCGGTTCGAGGATCTGTCGTCCCTGGGCATCGCCGATGCATCGATCGACGTGGTGATCTCCAACTGTGCGCTCAATCTGTCGGTCGACAAGGCGCGGGTGTTTGCCGAGATACGGCGGGTCCTGAAGCCAGGTGGCGAATTGCTGTTCTCGGACGTCTTCGCGAGCCGCCGCCTGCCGGCCGATGTGGCGTCTGACCCGCTGCTGGTCGGGGAATGCCTGGGCGGGGCGCTCTATGTCGAAGACTTCCGTCGTCTGATGACGGCTGTCGGTTGGCCGGACGTCCGGGTCATCTCCAAGCGAACGATCACCATCGGTCATCCCTATGCCGAGCGTCTTGTCGGACCGACCACCTTCTGGTCAATGACGGTGCGGGCGTTCAAGCTCGACGGCCTTGAGGATATCTGCGAGGATTACGGTCAAGTGGCAACCTATCTCGGCACCGTGCCGGATGCGCCAGCCGGTTTCGTTCTCGACGATCATCACCGCTTCATTGCCGGCAAGCCTATGCTGGTCTGCGGCAATACCGCCGCCATGGTCGGCGAAAGCCGCCTCAAGCGGCATTTCCGCGTCGATGGCGATCGGACCATGCATTTCGGTCGGTTCGACTGTTCCGGCCCCGGCGCGAGCGCTCGGGCCGAGGCGCCCCATCCCTCGGGCTGCTGCTGAACCGGTCCTCTCGTTTTGAGTTTTCATGTGAAAGGTAGCTGGAGATGATCCCGCAAAAAATAACGGACGGCATCTATTCATACCGGGCGATCGACTGGGATCGCGAACTCTTCGATGAACTGGTGCCGTTGCCGGAAGGCACGACCTACAACGCTTATCTCGTCAAGGGCAGCGAAAAGACGGCGCTGATCGACACCATCTATCCGCCGAAGACCGCCGAGTTCATCGCCGCCATCCGGAAGTCGGGCGTCGAACGCATCGACTATATCGTCTCCAACCACGCCGAGCAGGATCATTCGGGCTCGATTCCCGCCGTCCTTGAGCTGTTCCCCGACGCCAAGGTGGTGACCAACGCCAAGTGCAAGCGGTTCATCCTGGACACGCTGCCGGTCGAACGCGACGCGTTCATCACCGTCGGTGACGGCCACAGCCTGTCGCTTGGCGACAAGACGCTGCAATTCCTGATGACGCCGTGGGTTCACTGGCCCGATACCATGGTCACCTATGTGCCGGAATCGCGCATCGCCTTCACTTGCGATTTTCTCGGTGCGCATCTGGCAACCACCGACCTGTACGCTGACGACGAGGCTCGGGTCGAGACGGCGGCCAAGCGCTACTATGCCGAGATCATGATGCCCTACCGATCCTTCTCGAAGGAGGCAGTCGACAAGGTGAGCGCGCTCGGTCTCGACTTCATCGCGCCCAGCCACGGGCCGGTTTACGCCCGCCCGCCCTTCATCCTCGACCTCTATCGCTCCTGGACCTCCGACGAGCCCAAGCCCTTCGTCGTCATCCCCTACGTGTCGATGTACGAAAGCACGGCGCTGATGGTCGCCTATCTCACCGATCGGCTCATTGAACGCGGCATCGGCGTCAAGCCGATCAACGTCGTCGATCTCGATACCGGTGAATTCGCCATGAGCCTCGTCGATGCGTCGACTGTGGTATTCGCCTCGCCGACGGTTCTGTCGGGGCCGCATCCGAGCGTCGCCTATGCGGCACTTCTGGCCAATGTGCTTGGCCTCAAGGCCAAATATGCGGCGGTGATCGGCTCGTTCGGTTGGGAAGGCAATCTGCCGGAGATCGTCCAGTCGATGCTGCCCAAGCTGAAGGCCACCTTCTTCGAACCGGTGATGGTCAAGGGACTGCCGCGCGAAGCCGCCTTCGCCGAGCTCGACCGTCTTGCCGACGACATCGCCGCCGCCCACGCGACCAAGGCGGCGGCCTGACCGCCAACGCTAGATACCCGAGGACCCGATGGAAACGCAGAACCGCGACGTGCACCTCGTCTATTTTGCCTGGGTGCGCGAACGCATCGGCCTTTCCGACGAGCGCCTGAACCTGCCCGACAACGTCCGGACGGCCGGCGAGATGATCGCCTGGCTGTCCGGACGCGGCGACAACTACGCCTACGCCTTGGACTCGCCGTCGACCATCCGCGTTGCCGTCGACCAGTTGCACATCGAACAGGACGAGCCGCTCGGCGCGGCGCGGGAGATTGCCCTGTTCCCGCCGATGACCGGCGGCTGACGTGCCTGCCGTGGTCCCGGTCATCCGGGCCTGCGGCAAACTTCCGAGATTGCCATCGCCCCGAATGGTGATCCGGAGGTGGAACCTTCCTTGTGCGTGGTCTTACTCATCCAACGGCGGCTTTAGGCCGGAATACCTGAAAATGGCGGTTTCCCGCCAATCGCATCCCCAAATCTCTATTTGAGCCGTCCCAAACCGTCGCGCGGGCGACAGCGATTTTCTGGCCGCGAGTCCTGTACCGGACAGAATTCGTCCTCGCGATGGCCGATTCTGGCCAGCATGGACAGGCCGCCGCTCGGCGCCGCCCCGAGGAGGAGAATCGGGTGTGGCAGACAGGCTGACGACGGCAGGCCGTCCGGGATCGCCGCGTCGTGCAGGCGACCGGGGGAGACAACATGGATATCTACAAGGAACTCGTCCGGGAGCGCGATGCCGGTCGCCGCGCGGCGCTGGTTTCCATCGTGACGCAGTCGGGGTCAACGCCGTCGGCGACGGCGGCCAAGATGCTGGTGCGGGCCGACGGTTCGATCGCCGGCACGGTCGGCGGTGGCGCGGCCGAGGGCAGGGCGATCATGGTCGCCCGCGAGGTCATAGAGACCGGCCTGTCGCAAATGCTGGCCATCGACCTCCACAAGAACCCGACGCTTGATCTCGGCATGATCTGCGGCGGCAACCTGCAATTCTACATCGAGGCGATCATGCCCAACCGGACCGTCTACATCTTCGGCGGCGGTCATGTCGGCCTGATGACCGAAGCGATCTGCCGGACGTTGGGGCTCGAAACGGTGGTTGTCGACGATCGCACGGAATTTGCCAACGCCGAGCGCTTCCCTGCCGCCGCGAGCACCCATGCCGGGCCACTGTCCGAGACCACGGCGCGTCTGGCGCCCAATGCCTCATCGCTGGTGTTCATCGCCATGCGTGGCCATGCGCTCGATCAGGCTGCGTTGGCCTGGGCGCTCGGCACACCGGCCGGCTACATCGGCATGATCGGGTCCAAGGGCAAGGTGCTCACGGTTTACAAGAACCTCGTTGCCGACGGCTTCGCGCCGGAAGCGTTTGGCCGCGTCCACGCACCGGTCGGCCTCGAGATCGGAGCCGAAGGGCCCGAGGAAATCGCAGTCTCCGTGACTGCCGAAATGATCGCCCACATCCGAGGGTCCGACAAAGCCCGCCCGCTGGCGCGGACCATGGACTGGTGTGGGGCTGTCGATGAGGCGACGCCTCTCGCGGCTGCCAGCTGAATGCGGACGTCCGAACAAACAAGACGGCTCTAGGAGGAAGACATGAAACGCATTTCCCTCAACGTGAATGGCGTGGAACGCTGGGTCGTTGCCGATCCTCAGCGTTCGCTCGCCGATGTGCTGCGCGAGCAGATGATGCTCACCGGCTGCAAGGTGTGCTGCGCCGATGGCCAGTGCGGCTCCTGCACGGTGCTGATCGATGACAAGCCCATCCGGGCCTGCGTCACACCGATGGAAAAGCTGACCGCTGGTGCGAAGATCGTCACCATTGAAGGCATCGGTACGCCGGAAAATCTCCATCCCCTGCAGGTCGCCTGGATGGCCCACGGCAGCGCCCAGTGCGGCGTCTGCTCGCCTGGTTTCATCATGTCGGCCAAGGCGTTGCTGGACAAGACTCTCAGCCCGACCCGCGAGGAAGTGCGCGCCTGGTTCCACCGCAACCGCAACCTCTGCCGCTGCACCGGCTACAAGCCGCTGATTGACTCGGTGATGGATGCCGCCGCCATCATGCGCGGCGAGAAGACCATCTACGACGTTCTGCCGAAGGCCAAGGAGGATGGCTCCATCCTCGGCACCGAATACATCCGTCCGTCGGCCGTCGCCAAGGTTACGGGCACCTGGGACTTCGGCGCCGACGTCGCGCTCAAGATGCCGGCCGGCACGCTGCGTCTCGCGCTGGTACAGGCCGAGGTCAGCCACGCCCTCATCAAGACGATCGACACGGCGGAAGCCGAGAAGATGCCGGGCGTCGAGCGGATCATCACCTGGAAAGACGTGGGCGGCAAGAACGCCATCACCGGCCTCATCACCTTCCCCACCAACAAGGGCGATGGCTGGGACCGGCCGATCCTGTGCAAGGAAAAAATCTTCCAGTTCGGTGATGCCATCGCCATCGTGGCCGCGGACACCGAGGAACACGCTCGCGCCGCTGCCAAGAAGGTCAAGGTCGATGTCGAGGTGCTCCCGGCCTACATGTCCGGCTTGGCGTTCCCAACGCTTATTACGAGCAGGGCGTCGTCAAGGGCGCAGATACCAAGCCGCTGATGGCCAGCGCCGCCGCGCTCGTCGACATCACCACCTACTGCTCGCGCCAGCCGCATTTGCATCTGGAGCCGGATTGCGGCGAAGCCTTCGTCGATGACGATGGCGTGCTGACGATCCTGTCGAAGTCGATCGGCGTGCATCTGCATCACGCCATGATCTGCCCGGGCCTCGGCATTCCTCCCGAGAAGCTCCGGCTGATC
>JAGSYU010000031.1 GCA_018262575.1 Pseudomonadota bacterium
GCCCGCGTTTCCTACGCCCTGTCCGACCAGATCACCCCCTACGCCGGGGCGGCCTGGGAGCACGAGTTCGACGGCAAGTCCCGCGCCACCACCAACGGCTTGGCCATCGACGCGCCGTCGATGGGCGGCGACACCGGCATTCTCGAGGCCGGACTGACGCTGACGCCGTCCGACGACCTGCCGCTGTCGATCGACCTCGGCCTTCAGGGCTTCGTCGGCCAGCGCGAAGGCGTCGCCGGCAGTCTTCAGGCCAGACTGACGTTCTGAGGCGGGCGGCGGCTTGCGGGCCAAGCCGGCCGGTCCGTCGCCGGCTTCCCTCTCATCCGGGGCTATCAGCCCCAGCCCGGCAAGAAGATAAGTACTTGTACTGCCGATATAAATGCGGTTCACACTCGTGACGGGCAGCAAGAAGTGTGAAAGATTGTAACTGGAAACATACTGGCGGGGGCCAGAAGCGGGCATCATATCCATCGGTGTTGGCAATAGTGCCGGACGCGCGGTCGTAGATCGTCGAGTTACGGCCTTGTGGTCACGCGGATCGAGCACTTTAGGGGCTGAAAGCGTGACGACGACAAACTGTTTGCCGAGGCTGCATCGTGGCCTCAAGTCCGCCGTATCGGTCATGGCCGTGATCGTCGGGGCAACGGCGCTGCAGGCAGGCCAAGCCTGGGCTGGTGATATTATCATCTCAAATACCAATTACGCTGCTCATGTGTACGGGAACAGCAACGGGGTTGATCCCACAACCAGCGTTGCAGGGGCCTCCAATAATAGTCTAACGATTACAGGAACTTCATACATTATTACCGGTATTGCGTATGGCGCGAGTTCCATGGTGCAGGGCGCCTTCAACAACACGGTTCTGGTGGACAGCGATGCCGTGGTCGACTGGAATGTCGTCGGCGGTAGCGCGAATGCGCACGATGTCATCGGGAACTCGGTGACCATTGGCGGCAATGCACAGGTCGGGTCTAGTGCCTATGGTGGCCAAACATTGTTTGGCGATGCCAACGGGAATTCGGTAACCATCAGCGGAAATGCCACGATCGGCCTCTCTGTCTTCGGCGGCTTTTCGGACTCGGGCGCTGCTATGGGCAACAGCGTTACCATCAGCGGAGGCACGATCAACTCGTCCCTCATTGTCGGCGGTGATGGCGGAATGATGGTAACCGGCAATACGGTCACGATCAGCGGCGCTCCGGTGTTCACAAGCACCCCCGAGCTGTACGGTGGGCGTTGCCATGTGGGCGGTTGCTCCGACATTTTCACCGGCAACACGCTCAACCTCAAGACCGCGGGTCTGGCCGTCGCCAGCCTCCAGAACTTCGAGTACCTCAACTTCTATCTGCCGACGAGCCTTGCATCCGGCCAGACCATGCTGAGCGTGTCGGGCATCGCCGATCTCACCAACGGCAGCGGCGGATCGTCGATCGTCAACGTCGGCATCAACGGTGCCGCCTCGGCCCTGGCCGCCGGCGACACCATCACCCTGATCCACGCGGGAACGCTGGTCACCGATGCCGATCTCAACGACACGGCGACCGGTTCGGGCATGCTGGGCGTGACGTTGAGTTACGTGTTCGACATCGGTATCGCCGGCAATAACCTCACCGCTACGGTTCAGGGCAGCAGCGTCACCGAAGAGAGCAAGGCGCTGTCGGAAGGCGTCGTCTCCGGCGCGTCCTTCGTCAACCAGGGCGCCGACCTTGCCGCTGGCAAGGGCATGGCCAACGCCATCAGCGCCGCCGAGGCGGGCTGGTCGTCGTTCGGCGCGGTGTCCGGGGGCTCCATCCGCACCGAAACCGGCTCGCATGTCGATGTCGAGGGCGTGTCGCTGATGGCCGGCCTGTCCGGGGACGCCGACCTGTCGATCGGCCGTCTGACGGCCGGCGTGTTTGCCGAATACGGCAGCGGCGCCTACGACACCTTCAACGGCTTCTCCTCGGGCGATGTGCGCGGCCAGGGCGACAGCACCTATATCGGCGGCGGCCTGCTCGGCCACATGGACTTCGACGCGGCCGGACCGGGACACGCCTATGCCGAGGCGTCAGTCCGTTTCGGCAACGCCAATAACAGCTTCAGCAGCGCCGACCTCGTCTCCGGCGGCGTCGCGGCCGGCTATGACACCGCCTCGCTCTACGCGGGTGCCAGCGCCGCCGTCGGCTATGTCTGGAACCTCAGCGAAGCGACGACGATCGACGTCAGCGGCAAGGTTCTGTGGTCGCGCCTTGGCAGCGATACCGTTCAGCTCACCACCGGCGAGACGGTGGAGTTCGACGCGGTGACCTCCGAGCGCACCCGCCTCGGCGCCCGCGTCTCCTATGCCCTGTCCGAGCAGGTCACCCCCTACGCCGGGGCGGCCTGGGAGCACGAGTTCGACGGCAAGGCCGGCGCCACCACCAATGGCCTCGCCCTCGACGCGCCGTCGATGGGCGGCGACACCGGCATTCTCGAGGCCGGACTGACGCTGACGCCGTCCGACGACCTGCCGCTGTCGATCGACCTCGGCCTGCAGGGCTTCGTCGGCCAGCGCGAGGGCATCGCCGGCAGTTTCCAGGCCAGACTGACGTTCTGAGAGGGTGGGGCGCCTCTTCCCTGGTCGTTGGTCCTTCAGGCTCAGCCGAGCTTGCAGGGGGGGGCGTCAGGAGCGTGCAGACCTTGCCGGCATCGGAGTTCAGGTCGTTCTCGGCGAGGCGATGTGAGGCAACTACCAGCGAAGGACGCGTCGCCCCAACAGGAAGCCGGCTGCCGTCACCATCCCTATGCCGATCAAATACCAGGTCGCCAGAAACAGCGGGCTGTCGTCCGGGCAGTGCCAGGCGTAGATGCTGGCCGCGATGCCTCCGGCGGCGAGGCCCGTCGCGGCGCCGGCAAGGCCCGGGTGTTCCGGGGCGCCCTGGCGGACGGAATAGAGAAGGGCGGCGAGCGGGGCGATCGAAAGCGTGGGCACGAAGAACAGGCAGAAGCTTGGGAATTGCCCCCCCAGGCTCGTTCTCCAGGCACCCGGCGGCACGACAAGAAGCTCGGTGGCAATGCCGACGATCAAGACGGCGAGCGGCAGGACAAGCGCCAGAGTGGCTGAGCGCAATGATGCGCCTGGTTTGCCGACGCGGAGGGCGAGGCGCGTGGAGACGATCGCCAGCAGCAAGGTGAGGCCAAGCTTGAAAATGACGCGCGGCGTCTCGATCGCTTCGGCCATGTTGGCGCGGATGCCGAGGGTCGACAGCAGCAGCACGGCGGAGATCGTCACTCCAATCGCCAGCGCGATCAGGAAGATGTAGTCGAAGCGAACGCGCACGCGGGCGTCCTTGGCCAACAGGTGGATCAGGTCATCCGTTTTCAAGTCTGTCGCTCCGATAGAGGGTCGCCAATCCCTTGAGCGCCCTATGCAGCGCCACTCGTACGGCGCCTTCGGTCATCTTCAATTTCTCGGCTGTTTCGCGGATACCGGCACCACCGAGCGAGATGGACCGCACGATCTCACGCTGCGGATCTCGCAAGCCTTCCAGCATGCGATCGACATCGACGCGGTCGGCGCCATCGTCGTGGTGGTCGGCCACCAGCGTCTCCATGACATCCTCGATCGGGACACTGACAGGACGGCCGCGCCGACGCAGGCTGTCGATCAGCTTGTTGCGCACGATGGTCGAGAGCCACGGACCGACCGGCCGGGAGATATCCCAGGTTCCGCGCTTCAGGTGAATTGCCAGCAGAACGTCCTGTACCACGTCCTCCACCTCGCTCGGTGGGGCACCAAACTGGTCGCAGCGCCGACGGGCGATCGACCGGAGATAGGGGGTCACGGCCTTCAGGAACCGGTCATAGGCCAGCGTGTCGCCGGCCATCGCCGCGCACATCCAGGCCGCCCATTGCTCTTCACGGGCCGAATGGTTCATCCGCTACTATCCTCCACGCGCCTAGACGCCTGTTGAGTGCATTGGCAGGCAAGCCGCATGAGAACGCAAGGGCGCTCAACGAACGAGAAAGCCTGAGGCCCTCGCAAACAGATGGTCGACTGAGAGGCGTCCTGGTCCATGGCGCATGACAGCCAGCGCCATCGCCGCCCAGGTGATGTGGATCGGCCAGCCATCGGGAACGGTCAGTTGGACGATAGCCGTCATGACGAGCAGGCCGAGGCCGGCAAAGCGGGTCGCCAGCCCGAGGACGAGAAGCGTCGGGAAAATGATCTCGGCGCAGCCGGAGAGGAAGGCCATCATCGCCGGCGCGGGGAAGGGATAGGGGCCGCCCGGCAGGTGCAGCATGAATTGCTGGCTGAACAGATAGATCGCCGTATCGCTTAATTGCAGGAAGCCATCCCACTTCAAGAGGCCGGAGCGCCAGAAGGGAACGGCGAGCGCCACGCGGAGGATGGCTTGGACGACGTCCGGCTGGGCGATGGCGCGGACAAGATCGGCAGCCATGGCCACGAGCCTCGCCGACCGGGTACCAGAGCCGTGGCGGGGCATGGTTTCAGGCAGGCTCGACATTGGGGGTCTCCCTCTCGATGTGGGAAAAGGCGCCGGCGGCGATCATCGCGCCGATGGCGCCGGAGAGATCGAAGGCGGGTTCGGCTTCGAGGGCCGCCGCGGCGGCTGCCGCCAGGCATCGGCCGCTGAGCAGCGCGCCGAGAAAGGTGGCATTGCCCGGGGCCAGCAGGTGGACGGTTACCTCGTCCTCGATCCGCGTGATCAATCCGTCCTCGGGTCGGTTCTCGACGCGACCGACGGGGCCGGTGCCGCGGTTCATGGCGAAGATGGTGACGGCCGGATGAGCCGATGAGATCAGGCGCGTTGTCGGATGCGGCCTGAAGGTGACGGCGCCCAGCTCGTCCGGCGGTACCACCGAAAGCGCTTCGGCGTTGAGAGCTGGCGCGTTGGCGGCGTGATAGGCGTCGAGCCATTCCCGCTCGATCCGCGCCACATCCGAAAGCCAGGGCAGGTCCTTGGCGTAGTCATAGCGGTCGATGAAGTCGGGGAAGTCTCTTCCATAGTCGAACAGAAGCGGCGAGGTCGGCGGTGTCTGACGGGCATGGAAACGGGCCATGGCGCGGAAGAAATCCGGCCCCGTGATGCGCTCGACAGCCGGGAAAGTCGAGGCCAGCGCGGCGATCAGGCTGACCGTGACATTGTTGCGGTAGACATCGTAGCGCTTCTCTGCCCGCTTGCCGTGCGGACCTGTCACCAGCGTTGGCGTCGGGGCCTCGGGGGAGAGCAGCGCGGCCGAGAACGGCTCGGTGAAATCCAGGGTTTTCAGTGCTATCGGCAGGATGTCAGCTGCGCGCATGGAATTGCTCCCGGCCGTTCGTCTGCCGGTCGAGGATGGCCTGAGCGGCCAGCGCCTCAGCGCGCAGCACCGGCCAATCGGGAATCTTGCTGTCCCACTCGATCAGCGTCGGGATCGGCCCGCAGCGGGCAATGACGATGTCATAGAGCCGCCAGACGGCATCAGCGACCGGCCCGTCATGGCTGTCGATCAGCAACCGCTCGCCCTCGTCATCTTGCTGTTCGGCATGGCCGGCAAGGTGGATCTCGCCGACGCTCGAAAGCGGAAAATCGCGCAGATAGTCCAGCGCCGAAAAGCCTTGATTGGTGGCGGAGACGAAGACGTTGTTGACATCGAGCAGCAGGCCGCAGCCGGTTCGCCTCGAAATCTGCCGAATGAAATCCGTCTCGCTCATCGAGGAATCCACATAGAGCACGTAGGTCGAGGGGTTCTCCAAGAGGATCGGGCGGCCGATCGCGGTCTGCATCTGGTCCACATGATCGCAGACGTGGGACAGCGTCGCGGCGGTATAGGGCAGCGGCAACAGGTCGTTCAGATATGTGTTCCGATGGGTCGACCAGGCGAGATGCTCGGAGACCAGTGCCGGCTGGTAACGGTCGACGAGACCTTTGAAGCGGCTGAGATGCTTTCTGTCGAGCGGTTGGGAACCTCCGAGCGACATGCACACGCCATGCAGCGAGATCGGATGGTCACGGCGTACCCGTTCGAGCGCCCGATGCGGCGGGCCGCCTGCACCCATGTAGTTTTCGGCATGGACTTCGAAGAAGCCCTGCCGACCGGTCTCGGCACAAATCGCCGCGAGATGCTCCGGCTTGAAACTGGTACCAGCCTGGCCGGCCAGCGACATCGTCGGAAAGCGGGGCGCTGCTTCCGTCCTCATGGGACTATGGGGCGTCATGTCGACTTTGGCCATTGTCGCCTCCGCTTTCCGGGTGTCTTGCTTAAATGTCGCGATCGAGCGGCATCAGCGAGCCGTGACGGCCGCCGGGAAGCTCGAGAGAGGCGCAGGTGCCGCCCTGGACGAATTTCCAGGCATTGCCCTGGAAATCCTTGACCGACGTTCCCTGGCACGTGGTGCCCGGCCCCGCGGCGCAGTCGTTCTGGCCCTTGAGGGCCACGCCGTAGCATTGCTCCTTGTGGGCCGCCATCGCGGCATCGGCCTCCGCCTTGGTCAGCGGGGCCGCGCTGGCAAGAGTGGCGAGGGCCGATGTGACTGCGCCGGCAAGAAGGACCGTGGTGATGGAAGCCTTCAGCATTGGTGTTCTCCGTCGTTCGATACGCGCCCTTCGTTGGGGCACGTGAGGTACTCGGAGACGGACGAAGTTTTGTTACAGGCAGCGCGATCACAAGCGCGTGATCGTCCGAGGCGCGATGTATCTTGCCAACGAAAAAGGGCGCCCTGGGGCGCCCTTTTCCATGATCGTTGGTTCGTCAGGCTCAGCCGAGCTTGCCGCTGGCGTGGGCCAGGAGCGTGTAGACCTTGCCGGTATCGGAGTTCAGGTAGTTCTCGGCGAGGCGGCCGTTCGGGTCCTTCTGGACGGCTTCCTCGTAGAGCGCGCTGAAGTGGTCGATGTAGCGGTCGACCGCCTCGCGGAAGTCGGCTTCGCGACCGTAGCGGCGACGCACCTCATCGAAGGTCTGCTGGCCCTGCAGCGTGTAGACGCGGCGCGTGAACACGTTGCCTTCGCCGCGCCGGAAGCGGTCCCAGAGCTCGGCATAGGCCTCGGGATCGATCGAGCGAGCGATGTCCGAGGTCAGCGAACCCAGGCCGTCGAGCGGGTTGCTATTTTTACCGCGATCGGCGCCCCGGTCGGACGACGGCAGGCGCGGCGACGGGCCGTCCTCGTCGTTGACGCGGCGCAGCAGGTCGGAGATCCAGCCGCTTGCCCGCTCACCGCGTTCCTCGGCGGGCTGCCGCAGCTCAGGCTGCCGCAGCTCGGGCCGCCGCTCGGCGACTGCCGGGCGGGGAGGCTGGTTGGCCGGCTGACGGGTGAAGGCGCGCGGCGGCTCGGCAACGGGCTGCGACGGCTTCTGCGGGGCCGGCAGGCTGCGGGACGCCGACGCCTTGGCGGACGCCTGGGCGCGAACGGGTACTTCAGCGGCGACCTCACCGGGCAGCTGGCGCGAGACGATCTCGGAGAGTTCGTTCAGGGCGCGGATCTGCTCGCTGACCACGCGGCGCATGGCGGCGGCGTGCTGGCTGGTCTCCTCCGGCAGGTCGAGGATGCCGCGGCTGAGATCCTCGCGGATCTGTTCCAGCTCCCGGCCGACGGCGCGGGTGGCCTTGCGCATTTCCTCGGTGGCGCCGGCAAAGCGGTCAACCGCCGAGCCGATCGAGGAGTTGATCTCGGAGATCAGCTCGCCGCGCACCCGCTCGATGGTCACCTTCGTCTTGAGGCCTTCTTCTTCGGCACTGACCGACAGCTGCTCGAGCTGCTGGGTGACGCCGTTCATGGCCGTCTCGGCGTTGCGGGACAACTGATAGCCGACGTCGCGGGCGCGGCGCTCGGCGTTGGACAGCGTGTCCTGGATCTGGCCAGAGATGGCCTGCAGGCTTTCGGACATCGTCTCGGTGCGTTCCTGCAGCGTGGAGACCACGCCGTCGAGGGCGGCGAGACGTTCGCCGATGACGCCCTGGAGGTTGCCGCCAACCGACGACAGCGCCCGGGCCGACGACTGCAGGTCGCCGGTCTGCTCGGAGAGCGAGGTGGCGATGGTGCCGATGTCGGCGAGCACCGTCCGGGAGACCTCGCGCAACACTTCTGTGGTCTCGGCAACGGTGGTGCTGGACGCCGATGTGTCGGCGACGACGCGCTCGAGGGCGAGGCGCAGGTCGCCGGTCTGGTGCTCAAGGCCGCGCTCGATGCGGCTGAGGTTGCCGGCCGCCTGATCGACGATGGCGCGGAGGGTGCGATTGGCGCCGTCCACCTGTTCCAGCACGGCGACGACATCGGTCTTGACGCGCGTCGTGGTGTCGTCGAGCGACTGCAGGACGTCGCGGCCCTGCTCGTCGAAGGTCGCCATCAGCGACAATGTGGCCTCTCTCAGCGCTTCGGCCGCGTCGCTGCCGCGCTGGGTGATGGCGCGGCTGACGCCTTCGCCACCTATGGTCAGCGCCTTGAGCACGTCGCTCGCCGCGTTGCGGACCAAGCCGGCCACTTCCTCGCCGCGGCTGCCAACGACCTGATCGAGGGCGCGGGTACCGGACAGGAAGGCGTTGGCGAGATTGCCGCCGCGGCCGTCGACCAGTTCGGAGAGTTCGGCCATGCGCCGGGTGACGAGATCGACCACCTTCTCGGCGCGATTGTCCATCGCGTTGGTCGCCGCCTCGGTGCGGGCGTCGAGCACCGCCTCGAGATTGCGCGTCGCGTCGGCCAGGCGTTCGGTGGCCGCCGCGATGGCCGCCGCCAGGATTTCGCTCGACCGTTCGGTTTCACCGGCGATGCGGCCGGTAACCGCCTCGGCCGAGCCGATGAGGTTGGAGCGGGCGCGGGCGGTCTCTTCCGACAGCCGGTCGGTGACCTCGTCGATGGCGCCGATCAGGCCGGCGCGCGCCTTCTCGCTTTCCGCTGCCATGCGGCCGGTGACCTCGTCGACCGAGCCGATGATGTTGTCGCGGACGCGCTCGCTCTCGCCGACGAGACGCCCCTCGACGGCGGTGATCGCCTCATAGACGTTTTCACGCGCCTTCTGGCTCTCGGTCGACAGCACGTCGGACAGGGTGGAGATGAGCTCGTTGAGGGTGCCGTGCGTCTCGTCGCGCAGGCTGGCCAGCCGGCCCTCGGCGCCTTCCAGCGACTGGCTGACGGCCAGCGAGGTGTTCTCGCCCTCGGCCGCGAGGCGCGAGGCGGCGCCATCGATGGCGGAGACCACGGAGTAGCGGACCTGTTCGCTCTCGCCGGCAAGGCGTTCGGACATGCCGTCCAGCACGCTGGCGACCACGTCGCGCGCCCGGATCGAGCCGCTTTCCATCTCGCTGGCGATGTCGGTCATGGTGTCGACGACAATGGCCTTGGCGCGGTCTGCCTCGAACCGCAGCTTGTCGGTGGCCGCTTCCACGGACCCGGTGAGGTCCTCGCGGACGCGGGCACTTTCCGTCTGCAGCACGGAGGCGGCGTTGATGAGCGCGCGGGCGAGTTCCTCGCGGGCCGTCTCGGTCTGGCTGCCGAGCATGTCGACGATGGAGGCCAGGCGCTGGGACAGCGACACCTCCAGCGAACTGGCGCGGCTGTCGAGCGTCTCGGCGACCTCGAACACCTTGGAGCCAAGCGACACGTTGATCTCGGCCACCTTGTCGGCCAGCGTCTCGGTGAACTCTTCGGTCTTGCGCTGCAACGAGCGACCGACGGCGTCGAGGCGCCCCTCGATGGCGTCGACCATCTCCGTCTGGCCGGCCGAGAAGGCCTGGGCCAGATCGCGGGTGCGGGCCATCAGCGTCTCGGTGATCTGGCGGGCACGGCCGTCAAGCGCGTGGTCGATCAGTTCGATGCGGCTGTCGAGGGTGCCGGTCAGCGCGTCCGCCTTGTCGGCGAAGGTGCGAGTGGCGTCCTCCAGGCGCTTGCCGACGCTGCCGTCGAAGGAGGCGAGCTGGCCTTCCAGCGCCACTTCGAAGCTGCCAGCGCGGCCTTCCAGCGAGGCGAGGACCGCCCCGGTACGGCCGTCCAGCGTCTCGATGAGCGCGCCGGAGCGCTTGTCGAACTCGACGCCCAGCCGCTCGACGCGCTCGTCGATGAGGCCGGCGATGTTGCCGGAGCGTCCGGACAGCGTCTCCTCGAGCACACTGGTGCCTTGGGCGAGGGCGTTCTGGATGGTGAGGGTGCGCGCGGCCAGCGCCGCTTCGATGTGGGCGATCTGCTCTTCGAGCGAGCCGTCGAGCATCGACGTGCGGCTGACCAGGCTTTCCACCAGTTCGGCGGCGCGGCCGTTGATGATCTCGTCGAGCACGCGGATGCGTTCGGCAAAGCTCACCGACATGCTGTCGGAGCGGTCGTCGAGCAGGTTGGCGATCTGGCTGCCGGCGGCGAGGATGGTCTCGGCGACGCGTTCGCCGCGGGCGTTGACGGCGCGGGCGATCTCGGCGCCGATGGTCGACAGACGCTCGGAGAACAGGCTGCCACTGTCGGCGAGCAGCGTCTCCACCGACAGCGTGGCACCGTCGATGATGCCGCGGATCGACGTGGTGCGGTCGTCCATCATGCGGGCGACTTCCTGGCCGGTGGCGGCGAGGCGGTCGGCGAGGTCGAAGCCGTTGACGCTGATCGCCGTGTGCACGGCCTCACCGGTGACGGACAGCTTGTTGACGAGGTCGGTGCCGCGCTCGGTGATCGTCGAGGTGATGAGGGTACCGGTCTGGTCGAGGCGATCGGTGATCTCGGAGCCGCGGATGGACAGATCGAGCAGCACGCCCTCGGAGGTGGAGCGCAGCGTTTCGTTGATGGTCTCGATCTTCTCGGACATCACCCGGGACGCTTCGCCGGTCGTGCGGGCGACCTGCTCGCTGACGGAGAAGGCGCGCTGGGAGATGTCTTCGGCGAAGGTCTGGCCGGAGCGGGCCAGCGTCTCGTCGAACTCGCGGGTGCGCAGCGTCAGGTTCTCCTCGAGGGCGGCAACGGTGGTGTCGATCGAGAAGATGATGGCGTCGCCACGGTCGCGCAGCAGCGTATCGAGCGAGCCGGTCCGGGTCTCAAGGGTGGAGGAGATCTCCTGCGACCGCTCGTTGAGCACCTTGTCAAGGTTGTCGGTGCGGGTGAGCAACTGCGTCTCCATGACCGACGTCGAGGTGGCGATGGTCGAGACGAGTTCGTTGACGCGATGGCCGATGGTCCGGTCGAAATTGGCCGACTGCTCGGCGAGAGTGGCGCCGAACAGTTCGGCGCGGCTCGCCAGCGTCTCGGAAAGCTCGGAGGTGCGGCCGGACAGCGTCCGGTCGATCAGCTCGGTCTTGTCGGTCAGCTCGGCACTGAGTTCGCCGGTGCGTGCCTCGATGGTGCTGGCAAGCTGGGCCGAGCGCAGGGCGAGCGTGCTCTCCAGAGCCTCGCTCTTCTGCGTGAGGGCGGCGGAAAATTCGGCGGTACGGGTGGCCAGCGTGGTGCCGATCTCCTCGGTCTTCTCGCCGAGCGCCTTGCCCATTTCGAAGGTGCGGACCGACAGCGTCGACGACAGTTCGTCGGAGCGGGCGGCGATCGAGGACACCATCTCTTCGGTGCGGGCCGACAGCGTGAAGGCGATGTCGCCAGTGCGGTCGGTGAGCGTCGAGGACAGTTCTTCCGAGCGGGCGGCCAGCGTGGAAACCAGTTCCTCGGTGCGCGAGGCCAGCGTGAAGGCCAGCTCGCCCGTGCCGTCGCTGAGCGCCGACGACAGGTCGGCGGTGCGGGTGGCGAGCGTCGATACCAGTTCGTCGGACCGCTTGGCGAGTTCGGTGCCGAGTTGCTCGGTTTCCTTGCCGATGGCGCCGACCAGGCGGCCGCCTTCCTCGGTAATGGTGCGCGTCAGCGCGTCGCTACGGCTGGCGATCGCCTCGTTGATGGCGGTGCCGGTCTCGGCGAGGCCGCTGATCAGGCTCTCGCGCTCGGCGCCCAGCGTCGCCAGGAAGTCGGCGCCGCGCTTGCCTACCGTCTCGGTGACCGAATTGCCGGCCGCTTCGAAGGCCAGCGCCAGTTCCTCGGCCTTGGAACCGAACGTGCGGGTGACGGTGCGGCCGGTCTCGTCGATGCGGTTGGTGAGCAGATCACCGGCGGTGCGCAACTCCTCGGACAGGTTCTGGTGAGCGCCGGAGATGGCGGCCCGTGCCTTCTCGGCATTGGCGACCACGCTTTCGCGCTGGCTGACCAGTTCTTCCACCAGACCGCGGATGCGCATCTCGTTCTCGGCGTAGGAGCGCTCGAGGGAGTTGACTTCGTTGTGGACCAGCACCTCAAGTTCGCTGGCGCGAGCCAGTGCCCGCTCAATGCCGTCGCCCATGGCGGCGACTTCGCGGCGGATGGCCTGGCCGACGGTGACGACGTTTTCCTTGGCCGACAGCTCTGGCTCGGCGAGCTTGATGGCCACTTCGGTCAATGATCGGGCGGCAAGTCGGAGGTCCTGGGCGCGCCAGATCATGGTGGCGATGGCAAAGAACAGCACCACCGGAGCGACGATACCGCCGAGCAGCGCGAAGCCGTCGGGGCGCGCGAACAAGGCGGCCGGATCGGCCAGCACCGAGAAATCGCCAAAGGCGGCGCGGGCGACATAGAAGCCGCCGGCCACCCAGACAACCGAGGCGACAAGCGCGGTCCAGAAGGGCAGGGCCGACGGGCGGCGCTGCATCTGGTAGAGCAGGCTCGCCACGGATCGGCGATCGTCGTTGGCTGGCGCACGGCCCGGACGGGCGGCGGCGCGCGGAGCGTCGGCGGGATCGGCGAGCGGCGGCCGCGACGTGGCGTCCGAGCTCTCGGCGAAGGTATCCTGGTCGGGCGATCTCGGCGCGTCGGCCGAGACGCCGAAGTCGATCTTCAGGGCCTCCTCGACGGCGGAGAGTGCGGCCTCCGCCGGATCCGATGCCTTGGTGCTTTTTACCATGGTACCCTCATGTCCGCATACTTGAACGCCGGACGGTGCCAGAAGCGTACTCCCGGTTGCCGTCCTGGTCGAACCATGCCCTCGCCCGGCCTAGGCAAGGGGCATGAACTCGGGCTTTCTCGACCGCCATGCCCCCTGAAGGAGGCGGCAACGGCTACGCTGGCCGAGGAATGCCTATCAAAACGTAATGGCACAACAGGCCCTTCCGAACAAGGAAGCCGCCCTCGGTGCCCTGTATTGTTAACAAGCCGTTAATAGGTGTCGCACATTGTTATTCATCTTATAGTTGTAGATTCCGGATCGGAATCCGGACGCGCAAACCCGTCCTCGACCTTCTTCGTCGACGCGCGCGTCGGTGGCCGAGGTGTCGGAGATGCCGGTGAGACACAGTCAAGACGCTAGGCCGCCGACTTGAATATTGGCTTAAAACATATGGTTACCGGTTGACTGCAAAAACTCCGGTTGTCGGAGAGGCGGTCAGGTCGGCGGGGTGGCGGCGTTCCGGGGAATGCAGGTCCCATTTCACGCTGGCAACAGGCTTGGATTGCAACAGGCGAATTAACCATATCTTCAGAATTCCGGCCGCTCCTCGCAGCCGGCGAGGCGTTTCCAGGCCCCGTCCGGCCCCGGCGCGCAGGGTGTCGACAGCCTCCGGAGCGAGGCGGAGGAGGCGATAGCGATGAACGACGACGACGGCAACACTGCCTCTCCCATTGATCTTCGGCACCTCGCTGAGCAGACCTTCGGCAACGCCGACCTCGAGGCGGAGGTGCTGCGCCTGTTCCTGACGCAGAGCCGCGACTGCCTCAGCCGGCTGGCGGTGGTGCCCGACGCCGGTACCGCCCATCTGCTGCTCGGATCGGCGCGCGGCATCGGGGCAACGTCGGTCGCCAGCGCGGCGGCGGCGCTCGAAGCCGTCCTGCTGCGCGGCGCCAACGGCGCACCGGAACTTGCCCGGTTGAGGGAGGCGGTCGCCGCCGCCAATGCCTTTATAGAGACGCGTCTCGGCAGCAGGGGTTGACGACGGCGGGCGCTGCTATATGTGCAGGTGGCCCGATAGTCGAGGGGCGACGCCCCGCAGCCGCCAGGTTTCCATGCCCAAGATCACCTACATCTCTCCCGAAGGCAGCCGCTATGAGGTGGAGGCCGAGGCTGGCACGACGGTGATGGAGAACGCCGTCAAGAACCTCGTTCCTGGCATCGAGGCCGAGTGCGGCGGTGCCTGCTCCTGTGCGACCTGCCATGTCTATGTCGACGAGGCCTGGGTGGCGGCCACCGGCGAGCCCGAGCCGATGGAAGAGGACATGCTGGATTTCGCCGCCGATCCCCGGCCGACCTCCCGCCTGTCCTGCCAGATCAAGGTGCGCGACGATCTCGACGGACTGGTGGTTCACGTTCCGGCGCGGCAGGCCTGAAGCCCGACCCGGTCGCCGACTGGGGCTGGCATCTGGTTCTTTGTTGGCGCATCGTTTCTCCCGGAAAGCCGGTTCCCACTTTTCCGCACGATACTTTGGCTTCGAGTTCTGCGCTTCCGGTGCTCGCGACCCTTCGCGTTCCGGCGCGACGGGCTTGAAAGGCTGGAAGTGCGCCGTTAGCCTTAATTTGCAGTTTAGATTGCTTCCAGCCGGTCATCGGAATTAAAGATGAGCTGGCCCACGGACTTTAGTCGTCGGGTTATCGCCGCAGCGTGGCCGGACTGGGTCCGGCATGCCGGCAGCGAGCAGGAGCGATGCCATGCGCATGAAGGCACTCGACGGCTGGAGAGGGATAGGGGCGCTTGCCGTCTGTTTCATCCATTTGCAGCTCAACGGCTACCTGACGTCGGCGCCATCGCTCGATTCCTGGATATTGGCGGTCGATTTCTTCTTCGTGCTGTCCGGCTTCGTCATGGCCCGCGTTTATGCCGACGATCTGGCCGACGGCGAGCGAGTTACCCTGTTCGTGGTGCGGCGGCTTGGCCGCCTGTGGCCGCTGCATCTGACGATGCTGGCCATGTTCATCCTGGTCGAACTTGCCAAGCTGGCCCTTCAGCGCGAGACGGGTTTTTCTTCCGAGAACGCCCCCTTCGGGGCAGCCCGCAATCCATCCGACATCCTGCCGATCGCCCTGTTCCTGCAGACGGCCCGCCTCGGGCCCGAGTTGACCTGGAACTTCCCGAGCTGGAGCATCTCGGCCGAAATCTGGGCCTATGCCGTCTTCGCGCTGGTTGCCGTCCGGACGGCCGGCCACCCCGGCCGGCGCGCCGCCGTCGCCGCCGCCATCGCGGTGGTGGCCTGGCTTGTTCTCTTCGTGGACATCACCGGTCGCGGCATGATCAGCACCGACGTGTTCGGCATCGTTCGCTGCCTCCTGGGCTTCTTCTGCGGCGTTCTGGCAGAATGGCTGCACCGCCGGGGAAGCTTCCGGGCGCTCGCCGATGGCCGGGCCGAGATCGTCACGGCACTGGCCGGCGTCGTTCTGCTATGGGTCACCGCCAGCCTGCCGGTCGCTCGCTACGCCGCACCGATCGTGTTCCTCGCGCTGGTGTTTGCCCATGCCGACGACCGCGGTCCACTGTCGCGCTTCATGGCGACCTGGCCCATGCAGTGGTTGGGCCGGCTCTCCTACTCGATCTACCTGACCCACCTGTTTCTGGTTGCCTATGTCGTTCCGCGCCTGTCGCAGACCGTCGGTGGGCTGGTGCCCGGCAACGTGACGCTGCGTGAGATCGCCGTCGGGGTGATCTACATCGCGCTGGTCCTCGCCCTGTCGACACTTACCTGGCGGTTCATCGAACTGCCCGGCCAGCGCCTCGCCGCGGCGATCGCCGGCCGCCTGCGGCAGCGTCAGACGTTGAGCAGCAAATACTCGCGCTCCCAGCTCGAGATGACGCGGTTGTAAAGCCTGAGTTCAAGCTGCTTGACGTCGATGTAGGCCTCGACAAAGCGGGCACCCAGCACCGTCTTCAGTCGCTCGCACTCGCCGAGTTCGATCAGTGCGTCCGACAGGTGGATGGGCAGCGTCACCCCGAGCGTCTTGGCGTCGACCGTCACCGCCTCGTCCGGCTGGATCTGGTCCTCAAGACCGATCAGGCCGCAGGCCAGCGTCGTCGCCATGGCGATATAGGGATTGCTGTCGGCACCGATGACCCGGTTCTCGACGCGACGCGATTCCGGCCCCGAATCCGGGACGCGCAGGCCGCAGGTGCGATTGTCGCGCCCCCAGTGGACGTTGATCGGCGCGTCGCTTTCCAGACGGATGCGGCGGTAGCTGTTCACGTTGGGGCAGAACAGGCTCATCGACTTCGGAACATAGCGCTGCAGGCCGCCGATATAGTGGTGCAGCTTGTCGGTGTCGTTGCCGTCGGGATCGGCGAAGATGTTGCGGCCGTCGGCGATCCGCACCACGGACTGGTGGATATGGGTGGCCGAGCCCGGCATCTCCTGGTGCGGCATGGCCATGAAGGTGGCGACCATGCCGTATTTGCGGGCGGCAAGGCGGGCGGTGCGCTTGAACAGGAAGGTCTGGTCGGCGAGTTCGATCGGGTCGCCGTGGCGGAAGTTCATCTCGAGCTGGGCCGGGCCGGCCTCATGGGCCATGGTGGCGATCTCGATGCGCGAGGCCTCGCAATAGTCGTACATCTGATTGACGACGTGATCGTAGTCGTTGGCGTGCTCGATGCCGTAGGCCTGACTGCCGCTCTCCTTGCGGCCGGAAAGGCCGATCGGCACCTCGAGCGGCAGGTCGGGGTCGTCGTTCTGGCCGGTGAGGTAGAATTCCACCTCCGGCGCCACCACCGGGCGGATGCCGCGGGCGACGTAGAGGTCGATGACGTGCCGCAGCACCGAGCGCGGCGCGAAGTCGACAAGGTGGCCCTCGGCGAAGTGGCAGTCGCAGATCACCTGCGCCGTCGGCTCGTCGTACCAGGGCACGAGGCGCAGCGTGGCGAGATCGGGGATGCAGCGGATGTCGCGGTCGAGCGGGTTGACGATCTTGCTCTCGACGGCGCTGTCGCCGGTCACTGCCTGGAAGAACACGAATTCCGGCAGTCGGATGCCGGCGTCGATGATGCGGATGAAGTCCTCACGCGGCACGATCTTGCCGCGCATGATGCCGTTCATGTCCGGAACGATGCACTCGACCTCGTTGATGCGGCGGTCACGGAGCCAGTGAATGGCGTCGGCCGGGTTCGAAAAGCGCGGCGCAACGTCTGAGGCAGTGGGCATGAAGCGATCCTCGGCGATCCAGGCCGACCGGATTCGCGAGCCCAATCGGGCGGCGGATCGTCGAAGCCGCGTCGGCAGCCCGGAATCAGGTTAGAATAAAACAACATTACGCCAAGTCCGGCGCGATGGGAGTCCCGGAGCTCGCCAATGCCACGTCTTTTTCTTCTCCGCCATGCCAAGTCTCCCACGGCGCTCGCCGGTCAGAAGGATTTCGATCGGCCGCTGGGCGAACGGGGCAGGGACGCTGCGGCGGCCATGGGCCTCTACATGGCCGGGGAGGGCTATGTTCCCGACCTCGTCCTTTGCTCGCCATCGGCGCGCACCCGCGAGACCTACGAATTCGTCCGGCGCTTCCTGCCTGCCGGTATCGCCGTGGATTACGTTTGGGAACTCTACGAAGCCTCGCTTGACGCCATGTTCAAGGTCATCGTCGCCCATGCCGGCGCGGCCGAACGGCTGTTGGTGATCGGGCACAACCCGTCGGTCCACAAGCTGGCGCTGACGCTTCCCGGCGAGGGCGATCCCGCCGCGCTGGCCCGGCTCAAAGGGAAGTTCCCGACCGCTTCGCTGGCGGTGACCGAGTTTTCCGGCAGCTGGGCCGAGATCCGGCCGGGCGACGGACGGCTCGTTGCCTATGTGACGCCGGCCGATCTCGGCGGTCCCGTCGACGACTGAACCGTCACCATTGTGGTGGCGCGGGATGTGCCTACATGTAGGCTCGCGGTGCCTTCGCGCCGGACGAGGTTTTACGAGGCCGTGAGCTTCACCACGCTTTCCGACGAGGCGCGCATCGCCCTCGACAACATGACCGATTTCGCCTGGAGCCTCGGCTCGCCGTCGCTGAGGCTCGGCGTCACCGGCCTCTCCCGTGCCGGCAAGACCGTGTTCATCACGGCGCTGATCCACAACCTGACGCATGGCGGCCGGCTGCCGATGTTCGAGCCCTGGCGGGCCGGCCGGCTGCTTGGCGCCGACATCCGGCCGCAGCTCCATCCTGATGTCCCGACCTTCGATTATCGCGGCCATGTGCGCAAGCTGACCGATACGCGCGTCTGGCCGGAGTCGACGCGGCAGATCTCCGAACTGCGCCTGACCATCGCTTACGAAAGCGCCACCTTCCTCGGCCGCTCGCTCGGGCGGGGCAAGCTCGACCTGGACATCGTCGACTATCCCGGCGAATGGCTGCTCGACCTGCCGCTGCTGTCCAAGGACTACCGTAGCTTTTGCCGCGAGACGATCGAGCGGGCGCGCGAACCGCGTCGCACGGCCATCGCCGCCGACTGGCTCACGCATACCTCCGGCATCGATCCGCTGGGGCCGGCCGATGACGAGGCGGCGGGACGTCTGCATGAGCTGTTCTCCGCCTATCTCGGCACCGCGCGCAGCGGCAGTCTGGCGCTGTCCATGGTGCCGCCCGGCCGGTTCCTGATGCCGGGCGACCTCGCTGGCTCGCCTGCGCTGACGTTTGCCCCGCTCGACCTGCCGGAGACCGGCGAGGCGCCGCATGACAGCCTGTGGGCGCTGATGGAAAGCCGCTTCGAGGCCTACAAGGACGTGGTTGTCCGGCCGTTCTTCCGGACCCATTTCGCCCGTCTCGACCGGCAGGTGGTGCTGGTCGATGTGCTCAGTGCGCTGAACGGCGGCCGAGAGGCGCTCCTCGACCTCGAAGTGGCGCTCGGCGAGATCCTCGCCTGCTTCCGTCCGGGGCACTCGTCCTGGCTCGGGCAGGTGTTGACGCGCCGCATCGACCGCTTGCTGTTTGCCGCCACCAAGGCCGACCATCTCCATCACTTCAGCCACGATCGGCTGGAGCTGATCCTCCGCCGTCTCACCGACCGGGCGATCGCCCGCGCGTCGTTTTCCGGCGCCGAGGTGGAGGTGAAAGCCATCGCCGCCGTGCGGGCGACGCGCGAGGCGACGGTCAGGCGCGATGGCGAAAGCTTGCCCTGCATCCTCGGCGTGCCGCAGGAGGGGGAGCTGCTCGACGACCATCTCTATGACGGTCGCGAGGAGATCGCGCTGTTCCCCGGCGACCTGCCCGACAATCCGCAGGCGCTGTTCCGCACGCCGGAAGCGGATGAGCCACCCCGCGATGCGCTGCGCTTCCTGCGGTTCCGGCCGCCACCGGTGGAGGTGACGGCCGAGGGCGTCAGCCTGTCGCTGCCGCACATCCGCCTCGACCGCGCCCTCGATTTCCTGCTCGGAGACCGTCTGGCATGACACGTCGCCCCACCGCCTTCGATCTCGCAGCCGACGATGTCCGGCACGTCCGTCCGGGCGAGGCGCCGCCGCCGGACGCTGCCACCGTCATCGTCGAGGAAGCGATGGAGGCGGAGGACCTGCCGGCGCCGCTGCCCGTCGCCCGGCGGCGGTTTGCCTGGTCGCGCGTGTTCTTCACGGCGGTTGGCGGCATCCTGTCGCTGGCGATCGGCCTCTGGCTCGACCAGTTGGTCCGCGACCTGTTCGCTCGCGACGACTGGCTCGGCTGGCTGGCCATCGCCTTGATCGCGCTCGCCGTCGTCGCCGTCGTCGCCATCGCGGTGCGCGAGATCGCCGGCCTCATCTGGCTGAAGCGCATCGACCGCATGCGCCAGCGCGCCGACATTGCCGCTGCCCGTGACGACCGGCCGGAGGCCGAGGCGGTGGTCGACGAGTTGGTGAAGCTCTACGCCGACCGGCCGGATCTGGCGCCCGGCCGGCGGGCCACCGAGGCGCGCACCGGCGATGTCATCGACGGTCGCGACCGGCTGGTGCTGGCGGAAGCCGATCTCCTCGCTCCGCTCGACGCGGCCGCCCGTCGGCTGGTGTCGGACGCCGCCGCCCGGGTGTCGGTGGTGACGGCGGTGTCGCCGCGCGCCGCCATCGATGTGATCTTCGTGGTGGTGGCGACGCTCGGCCTGATCCGCCGCCTCGCGGCAATCTATGGCGGCCGTCCCGGCTTCATTGGGCTGGCGCGGCTGACGCGGCTCGTTCTCACCCATCTCGCGGTGACCGGCTCGATCGCCGTCGGCGACGGTCTCGCCCAGCAGTTGATCGGCCACGGTCTTGCCGCCAAGCTGTCGGCGCGGCTTGGCGAGGGCGTGATCAACGGCCTGCTGACCGCCCGCGTCGGCATTGCCGCCATCGACGTCTGTCGCCCGCTGCCGTTCCTCGAGCGGCGGCGGCCACAGCTGTCCGAAATCATGGCCGGCATCCGCGCCCGGCGGGCAAATTAGCCCTGGTTCGACCGGATCGGCCCGGCAGGATTTGCCGGGCAAGCCGAACCTTGCCGCCGCATTAACTTGTTGTTTACCTGGGGCAAACTCCTGTTTCCTGAAAACAAACGGAAAAAGAAGGGAAGCCGTTTGGCACGCCCGTTGCGCTTGTGTCTGTAGCGGCCATTCGTCCGGCCGACCGCGTTGCAGATCGTAAGGGAAACGAGCATGGGTATCCTGACCGCAATGAATTCGGCCGTCGGCGGCCTCGGAGCGCAATCCTTCGCCCTCGAGAATATCTCGGGCAACATCGCCAACTCCTCGACAACCGGCTTCAAGCGCAAGGATACCAGCTTCGCCGACCTCGTGCGGTCGAACACATCCAATCCCGCCCGCGTCTCGTCCGGCGGCGTCACCGCCACCTCGCGCTCGACCATCACGCTCGACGGCGACATCCAGGGGTCGGCCGTCGACACCCATCTGGCCATCAACGGCACCGGCTTCTTCTGCGTGTCGGCCGATCCGCTCGATGGCAGCCTCGGCGCCCGCTATACCCGCGCCGGCGACTTCGAGCAGTATTACGACTCGCGCAACGGTGCGACCTACCTGCGCAACGGCTCCGGCTACTCGCTGATGGGCCAGACCATCGACCAGGCGACCGGTACGCCGATCGGCAACAAGCAGGTCATCACCATCGACAAGACGTCGCAGAGCGCCAAGGCGACCGAAAAGCTCACCTACAAGCTGAACCTGCCGACGGTCCCGACCACAAAGGCCAATGCGGCCGTCTATGTGCCGGGGGCTGCGTCCGTTTTGGCGGCCGGTACGGTGCCCAAGTCGGAAGCCGACACGTTCATGAACAACTCGATTGCCGGTGGATCGGTGACCATCTACGACGCGCAGGGCACGCCGTCTGTCGTGCAGCTTCGCTGGGCAAAGTTCACCGAAGACAGTACTGGCCGCAGCGAGTGGGGCCTGTTCTATCGCCAGGCGGAAAATCCAACCCTCGCCACCGATCCAGCCTGGCAGCAGATCAAGACGACGGCGACACAGGATACGACTTCGACTCCGAACAGCGCGCTCGCCAGCGGTGCGTTCTTCTTCGACAACAAAGGCAAGCAGCTCACCGACACGTCGGCCATCAGCCTCGGGACGATCACCGTCGAGGGCAAGACGTTTACCGGCGCTACCATGAACGCCGCCGCCACCGAATATGCCGACAAGAACGGCCAGGCGACCACCAACCAGCTGACGCAGGACGGCTACGCCACCGGTGAGTTCGAGGGGGTGTCGGTCGACGACAACAGCGGCATCGTCAGTTACAACTACTCGAACGGTCAGACCGTCAAGACGTGGTCGATCCCGATCGTCGCCTTCAACGGCGCCAGCTACCTCAAGGCGGAGGATGGTGGCGCCTATACCGAGACCATCCGCAGTGGCGGTCCGATCGACATCGACGGCGCCCTGTCGAGCTCGGCGCTCGAGGCGTCCAACGTCGACATCTCCGAGGAGTTCACCAAGCTGATCGTCACGCAGCAGGCGTTCTCGGCCAATTCCAAGGTCATCACCACCGCCGACCAGATGATGTCTGACATCCTGCAGATCATCCGCTGACGCTTTTGGTGGCCGTCGCGCCTTCCGGCGTGACGGCCGTCTCCCGCATCCACGACGTCCTCCGACCGCGAGACGGACATGGCAGTTTCGAGTGCTCTTTCCACGGCTCTATCCGGCATCCGGACGACCCAGCAGCAGTTGGGCGTTGCGTCGGCCAATATTGCCAATGCAAAAAGCACCGGCTACAGCCGCCAGTCGATATCGTCGTCGGCGCTGGTCGCCAACTCTCGGGTTTACGGCGTCGAGGCCAATCAGGTTACGCGCGAGATCAATCTTCTCGTGCAGAAGCAGTGGCGGACATCGACGGCGAATTCCGCCTACGCCGAGACGCGCGTCACCGCCCTGTCCGCGCTCGACAGCTACTGGGGTGCTCCCAACAGCAGCAGTTCGCTGAATTCGGTCTACGGCGCCTTTACCACCACGCTGCAGAAGCTGGCGACAACGCCGGGCGACACGGCGACGCAGGGCAGCGCTGTTTCCGCGGCGCAGAGCCTCGTCACCCGCCTCAACCAGCTTTCCGGCGACGTGCAGTCGTTGCGGCAGGAGGCTGAATCCAACATTGATAACGCCGTCAGCCGCGTGAACTCGCTGCTGACGACCATTTCCGAGCTCGATCGCCAGATCGTCGCCGTCGGTGCCGGCGGGGTCAACAGCACCGCCGGCCTGCAGGACAAGCGGGATGCCGCTGTCGATGAGCTGGCCGAATACATGGATATCCATGTCACCGACCAGACCGGTGGCGCCATCGCCATCTCGCTGACCGACGGCACGCAGATCTACGACGACGTGCCGGTGACGCTGAGCTTCGACCAGCAGGGTGTGGTCGACGCCTCGAGTGTCTATTCGACCGACGACAGCCAACGTTCGCTCGGCACCATCCGCATCAGTTCCGGCCCCGGTGCCGGCATCGACCTGTTCAAGAGTGGATCGATCCGCTCCGGCAAGATCGCCGCCTTCAAGGAATTGCGCGACGAGACGCTGGTCGACGCCCAGGCCCAGCTCGACACCATCGCCGCGACGCTGTCGAAGGCCACCTCGACGCGGCAGACCTCCGGCACCGCCGCCACCACGGCCACCACCGCCGGCTATACGCTGGACGTCTCCGGCCTCACCGAAGGCAACACGCTCAAGGTTGGGTATACCAGCGCCGCCGGTGTCAAAGGCTCGATCACCTTTGTCGCCTACAATGGCGGCACCGCGCCCGGCAACACATTTACTCCCGAGCCCGGCGATACCGTCGTCGGCATCGACCTCACCAGCGCCACCGACATCGGCACCCAGATCGCCAACGCGCTCAACACCGCCACCGGTGGCACCGACTTTTCGGGTTCGGTGGCGACTGCAGGTTCGACCACTACGGTGACGCTGGCCGCAACGACGGTGCCGGCCAGCCATGGTACCATCAACAGCGTTGTCGGCGAGATCTCCGCGCCCTCCGAGCAGGCGGGGTATCAGACATTTCCGCTGTTCATCGACGGCTCCACCGGCAAGGCCTATACCGGGCTCACCGGCGGCGCCGACACCATTACAGGTCTCGCCGCCCGCCTTTCGGTCAATCCCAAGGTGGTCGCGGACCCCTCGCTGACGGTGAAATACGGCAGTGGCACGCTGTCGGGCGACGGCACGCGGCCGCAGGCGATCCTCGATGCGCTCGATAGCCGCACCTATTCCTACTCCGCCTCGATCGGTATCGGTTCGGTCACGACGCCGTTCAAAGGCACCTTCGAGGGCCTCCTATCACAGGTCATCAACACCCAGGGCGCCCTCGTCGAGGACGCTCAGAATGTCGCCGACGGCCAGTCGGTCGTCACTTCGAACCTCAAGGAACGCTACGCCAACAGCCGCGCGGTCGATCTCGACACCGAGCTGATGTCGCTCATCCAGCTGCAGACGTCCTATTCGGCCAACGCCCGGGTTCTCTCCGTGGCGCAGGAGCTGATAGACGTGCTGATGAATACATTCAAATAGATTGCCGACGGCGCCCAGCGCCGCGGAAGTCACGGTGGTATGTCATGGCGATCAATAACGTGCTCATCAATCCGAACATGTCGCTCCTGTCGACCATGCGGACGCAGCTTGAGGACATGCAGCGTCAGCTTGGCACCGGGCAGAAAGCCGACACCTATGGCACGCTCGGCGCCGGCCGCACGCAGTCGATCACCTTCCGCTCGAAGATCTCGGAGATCAATGGTTACCTTCAGAACACCGACGTTCTGAACATGCGCATTTCCTTGCTCGACAAGGCGATGGGCCGGCTGGAAGACATCCCCAGCGACGCCGCCGCCTCCATCGATCCCAACACCTACAATATCGATTCCAGCGGCACGACCACCGGGCAGAAGGGCGCCAAGATCGCTCTCAACGAGGTGATCGGTCTGCTTAATTCCGAGGCCGACGGTCGCTATCTGATGTCCGGCAAGACCACCGACACCAAGCCGGTGGTCAGCATGGACGAGATGCTCTATGGCTCGGGCAGCAAGTACGGGCTGAAGAAGGTCATCAACGAGCGCTACACCGCCGATCTCGGCACCAACAAGCTCGGACGACTCGACGTTGGCACCGCCACCGGCGCCGTTGCCAATGACACCGTCACGATCACCCGCCAGGGAACGCCGCCGTCTGCTGAATTTGGCTACAAGATCGCCTCCGCGTCCGCTTCGACGAGCGATACCACCCACGTCTCGGTGACGCCGACCACGGGGGTGGACAGCGCCGGCAAGACGGTCAACACCGCCTACGGTATCCAGTTCGGCGCCAATCTCCAGGCCGGCGACAGCGTGTCGCTCGAACTTGAGAACCCCGACGGTACGAAATCGACGGTCAAGCTGACCGGGACGCTGACCAGTCCGCCCGGCAAGGGCGAATTCACCATCGCCCAGACGGGCTCTCCGGCCACCGTCGACATCGCGGCCACCGCCGCCAACTTCAAGACCCGGATCGAGGACAGCCTCAAGACCGAGACGAAGACCACTTTCCAGGCGGCTTCGATGATGCGGGCGTCGGAGACCTTCTTCGACACGACGAGTGGCGGCAAGCCGCAGCGGGTCGACGCCGATCCAACCGACAACAACCTGCTGGCCACCGCCACCGGCCTGCGCGACGGTGACGATACCGATACGGTGGAGTGGTACGCTGGCTATAACGAGGCTATCGATCCCAACGACAGCGCGACATCGCCCCGCAACGACGTGGTGGCGCGCGTCGACAGCAACATCACCGTCGGTTACGGCGTCAGGGCCAATGAGGGTGCCTATGCCGACATGGTTCGCTCCCTCGCCGTCATGACCGTTGCCGAGTTCGATCCCAAGGCGGGAACGCTCGGCGACACCAATGCCACCACCGATGCCGAGCGGCAGAAGAATCTCGAGATCGAAAAGTCCCGTCATACGGCGTTGGCATCGCGGGTCGACGGCGTGCTCGCCTTTGCCAGCGGCAATCAGAAACCGACCGACATCCACACGGAAATCGCCGTGTCCGGCAATGTCGCCAAGAGCGCCGCCGACCGCCAGACCACGTCCAAGAGCACGCTGCAGGTGATGCTCGATGGTGTCGAGGGCATCAACAAGGAAGAGCTGACCGCACAGATCCTGACGCTGCAGACCCGCATGGAAGCGAGCTACACGACGTCAATGATCCTCAACAATCTCAACCTGCTCAACTATATGAAGTAAGGTCGGGCGGGGGCGCCAGGCGTCCCCGTTCCCGAGCTGGAGCAACTCCAGCAAAAGTGGATCGCGGTTTGGCATTCGGAATTGCGTCTTGCCTAGGATATGGAGCGTACCGAAAACGCTCCAGGCTTACTTCTCCCCGGCGTTAGCCGGCGCCAGCGCGGCGAAGATCTTCCTCTCATGCTCGATCAGGCTGCGGGCTTCCTTCAGCGCCTTGTAGAGCTGGTCGGCGATGATGTGGTTGCTGATCCGCGTCACGAAGGGGATGGTACTCGGTGCCGCCTCGATGATGTCCTGGACGAGCGAGAAGTAGCTGTCCTGGAACTTGGCGATCTCCCGCGACAGATACATCAGCTGTACGGCAAGGTAGATTCGCTTGGCCGGCGTATCGGCGGACTCGACCGTCAGGATGTCCTTTTCGCGCAGGATAGGGGCGCTGCCCTCGATGTAGAGACGCGTGCGCTGGTCGTCGTTGGTAATCATCGACTCGCCGATGATGATGCGCTCACCGGGCTTCAGTTCAACCTTGAGGGTCATCGGAATAGGGTCCTGTTTCCGGGCCTTGCGGGGGGTCAGCTGGCTCCGCCGCCGAGAAGGCGGAGGATGCCGTTGTCGGCGGTCTGGGTGATCGAGAAAGAGCTGATGGCGAACTGCTGCTGGGTGGCGAGCGCCAGCATGACGGCCGCTTCCTCATCCTTGTCGGAGGCACGCATCGATTCCGCCGTGGAACTCAGCACGTCGGAGAAGCTGCCGACGTAGTCGGCGCGGCTCCGCAGCAGCGTCAGGCCGATGCCGATGTCGGTCGTGTGCTTCTGGGTGGCGTGGCGGGCGTCGGCGACGGTCTGCTGCGCGGCCTCGGCGTCGGTGCGCTTCACCCAGGACGAGGCGGTGCCTGTCGTCAGGTCGGCGTAGGTCGAGGTTTTATCGATCGTGAAAGCGGCTGAAGCGGAATCGACGGTCAGAACGCCAGCAGCGTCGAGCGAGGCGCTGAGGCCAGAGGCTGGAATGTTGAGGGCCGTGACGAGATCGCCCACTGTCGTGGCGGCTCCCACCGTCAGCGTGCCCACCGCCGTGTTGCCCTGGCGGATGGAGATGACGTCGCCCTCCTTGTACTGGCCTGTCGCAGTCAGCAGGCTCGTCGCGGTGGCTGGCAACCCGCCGTCGGTCAGCGTCTTCGAAGCGGTGGGGGGAGCCCCACTCGACGCCACGGCGTCGGCGGCCTTGGTGGTGGCGATGGTCATCTTGTTCGCCGCCTCGACCGTCAGGACGCCGTCGCTGCCGAGTGAGGCGCGCAGGCCCTTGTCGGGCAAGGAGAAGGCGGTGACCAGGTCGCCGGCCGTCGTGTCGGCCGAGACTTTCAGCGAGCTGATGATCGTGCCGGACGCATCCTTGACGTCAATCACGTCGCCGACCGCATAGTCGCCGGACTCGGTCAGCTTGCTGGTCGACTTCAGCGGCTTGGCCGGTGCTCCGCCGTCGGTCAGCTTGGTCTCGAAGGTGGCCAGTTTGCCCTCGTCGAGCTTCTGAAGGCCAAGCGTGTTGAGAAGATCGGTGAAGTCCACCGCATTGATGGTGACGGACTCGTTCTGGTCGGCGGAAAGATAGAGCGTCAGGTCGTTGCCGGCGCCAAGCAGCAGATTCTTGCCGCCATAGGAGGAGTCTTTCGCCGTCTGGACGATCTGGTCGAGGATGCCGTTGTATTCCTTGGCAAGATCAGCGCGGTCGAAGGCATTCTTGCTTGCGGCGGCCCGGGTCACGGCCCCTTTCAAGGTATCGATGCTGTCGGCAATCGAGGAGAGACCGTTGTCGGCGGCGTTGATGACGCCAAGACCCTGGTTGAGGCGCTCGAGATACTTGTCGAGCGAGGCGGCGTGCAGCGACAGGCTCTTGGCAGAGATATAGGTGCTCGGGTCATCGACCGCGGTTTGAACCTTGACACCCGAGGTCAGGCGCTGGTTGGCGGCCGCGGATTCATTGTTCACCCAGTTCAGCGTCGAGACGGTGCTGCGCAGCGATTTCGTCAGGGAAATGTCGACCATCTGCGTGCCTCTGGTGGATGCCTGCGGGGGCGGTCCGTTGCATTTTGAGAATCATAGCGCCCCATTCGTTAAGAATAGCTGTTCGCCGATCGAAGAAAAGGCGGAAATAGCCTGAAAAGATGGCCGATTCTTCTGTTTTCCGTCGTTAACCATTGGCGCGGTCCCCTCCGGGCGGTCGATACGACCAAAGTCTCGTTCCTTAAGAAATCTAAGGCAAAGATGGCATTTGAACCAAGGCATTAACGGCTCGGCAACACCTCGGCGCTAGGGTCCGGCTACTTCCTCAGAAGGGGAAGATGAGTTCACCCAAGGAATGGGATGTAAAAATGTCTGATATCAACCTGACCTCTGCCGTCCGTCAGAACCTGCTCTCGCTGCAGGGCACCGCCTCGATGATGGCGAAGACGCAGAACAAGCTGTCGACCGGTAACAAGGTCAACTCAGCCCTCGACAATCCCTCCAACTTCTTCACCGCGTCCTCGCTGAATTCGCGTGCTAGCGACCTCGGCAACCTGATGGACTCGATGAAGAGCGGCATCAAGACGATTGAAGCCGCCGACAACGGCCTGAGCTCGATCACCAAGACCCTGGAATCGATGCAGTCGACCCTGCGTCAGGCCCGCCAGGACAAGTCCTTCGAGACCGCCTCCTACACGCTGACCAGCACCACCAGCAAGACCGCCAAGATCGACTTCACTGGCGGTGCCTTCGGATCTGGAGCCGGCTCCATCAAGCTGGCGACTGACTCGGCGAAGGCGGTGTTGGGCACGACAGCCTTTGCCGGTGCGACCGCGACGGCTGTGGCGACTGCCACCACCGAAAATACTGCCACTTTGACTGGCTCTGGTGCGTTCACAGCTGTTGTCGCCGGCACCGCCGGCACAGTGACACTGGGATATGGCAGTGACACGGTCGATGTCACCCTTGCCGCCGGCGACGATGCTGCGGCGACCGTGACAAAAGTTCAGGCGGCGATTGACGGCAACGCGGCACTGAAGGGAAAGCTGACTGCCTCTCAGGCGGCTGGTGTTTTCGAGATCAAGGCCACCTCCGCTGAAGACAAGACGATTACGCTCGTTGACGGCACCGGCGACGTTGCTGGCACTTTTGGTGGATTTGTTGCTTCGACTAACGCAGGTTCTGACGGTAAGTTCAGCATGAACGTCAGTGGCGTCGACGTTTCTTTGTCCAAGTCGGACTTTGCTACGCCGGCAACGCCGACGATTGACGAAGCCATCAAGGCCATCAACGTTCAGCTCGGCAATGCCGGTTCCAAGTTCAAGGCGGTGGATGCGCTCGACGCCGCCGGCGCCAAGACTGGCAAACTGCAGATCCAGGCTGACAGCACCAGCGCTGGCGACCTGAAGGTTTCCGGCGAAGGCGCGAAGACCCTGTTCGGCGCTGCTAGCAATACGGCAGTTGTTGCAGGCACGGATGATGTCAACGTTCATCTTGCCAAGACGGTTGACGATCTGGTGAACGAGATCAACAACAGCTCGACGCTGTCTACCAAGGTCAAGGCGTCGAACGACAGTGGCAAGCTCCGCCTCCAGAACCTGTCGACGCAGGATCTGAAGATGGATGGCATCAGCTCGTCGGGCGTTATCGATGCCTCGTCGAGTGGCGTCGCCAAGATCGGTGGCAACACCGTTCGTTCCGATCTGGCCAATCAGTTCAACGAACTGCGTGACCAGCTCGACAAGCTGGCGGACGATGCCTCGTTCAACGGTATCAACCTGCTGCGCGGCGACAAGCTGACCATCACCTTCAACGAAACCAGCACGTCATCGATCGCCATTCTTGCCAAGGACGGCAACTCTGTCGACTCGACCTCGCTCGGTGTGCCGACCACGGTGGAAGCCAAGGACCTCGACTCCGACACCACGATCGATAGCGTCCTCACGAAGGTGAAGACGGCG
>JAGSYU010000261.1 GCA_018262575.1 Pseudomonadota bacterium
GTCATCAGCGCCGTGAAGATGCCGCTGCCGCCGAGGCGGCGCTGCTCCTGCACCAGAAAGAGCGGCAGGGTAATGCGTCGATAGGTCATGTCGTCTCCTGCCGGCGGCAACGGGCCGGTCGTCTTGTTGTGTCGGTTTGGTGACCGGATGAGCGGAAATTAGGCAATTGATATTGATTTACACCCCAAATGAAATCATTGGAGGCAAACATCTTCCGGTCTATCTGCGTTCGATCACTAGCATCCCTATGTCTTGATGATAGTCAGACGACAGTCTTCCCCAAGATATCCATTAGGCGAATTCATCGATAAAACGATGGTTGCATGGCACATATACGGAAATTGAATAGCTCAACCCTCGGGATGGATTTTGGTCTGGGTTTCTTGATTGATGCCTGGGCTTGGCGAGGTTGGCGGCCCCGGCAATGGCCGATGCTGGAAAACCAGGCTTTCAATCGGCCCGGAGGCGGCTATGCTGGCCGATATTCCACCTCTGGGAGCCGGTCATGCTCGTTCTCGACGCCGCCGCCACCGCGTCCGCCCTCGACTATCCGCAACTGATCGCCGGGCTGCATGAGATGTTCGCGGCCGGTGTCACCGCGCCGCTTCGCCATGCCCACAGCCTGTCGCGTTCCGGCGAGCCGGACGCCACGCTGCTGCTGATGCCGGCCTGGATGGGCGATGGCAGCCATGGCGGCGTCAAGATCGTCAATGTCGTGCCGGGCAACGCTTCGCGCGGCCTGTCGGCGGTGACGGCGAGCTATCTGCTGTTCGACGAGACGACCGGCGCCCATGTCGCGCTGTTCGATGGCGCCACGCTGACCGGCCGGCGCACGGCGGCCGCCTCGGCGCTTGCCGCCTCCCTGATGGCGCGCCCTGAGTCCCGCACCCTTCTGGTGGTCGGGGCCGGCCACATCGGCGCGCAAATGCCCTGGGCCTATCGCGCCGTGCTGCCGATCGACCGGGTGCTCGTCTGGAACCCGACGCCGACGCGTGCCGGGCGCCTCGTCGATCAGCTTGGCGACAAGGGCATGGCGGCGGAGGCGAGGACCGATCTTCAGGCGGCGGTCGGCGAGGCGGACATCATCTCCTGCGCCACGCTGTCCACCACGCCGCTGATCCACGGCGACTGGCTGAAACCCGGCCAGCATCTCGATCTCGTCGGCTCCTTCACGCCCGCCATGCGCGAGGCCGACGACCGGGCGATGGCGCGTGGCCGGGTGTTCGTCGACGGGCCGGCGGCAGCGATCGAATCGGGTGACATCAAGGGGCCGATGGCCTCGGGGGCGCTGAAGGAGATCGCCGGCACGCTCTACGATCTGTGCGGCGGCCGGGTCGAGGGGCGCCGTTCAGCTTCGGATATAACGGTGTTCAAGTCCGTCGGCCTCGCCGTCGAGGATCTCGCCGCCGCTCGTGTCGCGCTCGCGGCGCGGCGGCAGGAGTGACGGGTCGCCGAACAGCCCGCCGGCCGACCTCAGGTCGATCACCGCCTTGACCGGCAGATGGTCGGAGGCGCGCCGGGCGACCGGGCTGTCGTGGGCGCCGAAATCGGCGACAAGCCCGTCCGGCCAGCCGAAGATGCGGTCGAGCGGGAAGACCGGCCGGCGCGAGGGAAAGCTCGGCGCGGCATCGACCGTCTGAAACAGCGGCGACAGCCGCTCGAGCGGCGAATTGGCCCGGCCGGGCCGCCATTCGTTGAAATCGCCGCAGAGCAGCGTCGGCATCGGCTCGCGCGCCTCGAGATGGGTGCGCAGGCGTTCCATCTGCAGGCGGCGGGTGCGGCTCAACAGGCCGAGATGGGCGGCGACGACGCGCAAGGGGCGACCGCCGATGTCGAACTCGGCCAGCACCGCGCCGCGCGGCTCGGCGTGCGGCAGGTGGATGCGCTCGGCGCGGGTGACGCTGCCGCGCCGGTAGAGCAGGGCGTTGCCGTGCCAGCCGTGGCTCATCGGCCGGGCGGCCAGCGGCACCAGCGTCAGGCCGGTCTCCTTCTCCAGCGTGGCGAGGTTGAGCCGGCCCTTGCGGTCGCCCAACCGGCGATCGGCTTCCTGCAGGGCGATGATGTCGGCGTCGATCTCGGCGATCACCGCGATGGTGCGGGCGGGATCATAGGTACCGTCGTTGCCGATGCCCTTGTGGATGTTGTAGCTGGCGACGCGAACAAGGTCGCAGCCATCGCAGGCCGGCGCCACGGTGGCGGCGTCCGGCGGGCGACCCAGCCGAACAAAGCGGCCGACGCCGTCGAGAAGGCGGGAAAGACTGGCAAACTGCCCCGGCATGATGTTCAGGCCTCGTCGTCCGACTTCGCGGCATCCCGGGGTCGGTCCCGGTGCTCCTGCGTTAACAGTGGAATGGCGGCGAGAAAAGGGCAAGGCCGACGATGACAATCGCCGGCTGGCCACGACACGGAACCGCCCGGCGCCGAAACGGTTGTCATCGCACGTGTCGTCCCTTGGCCATACGGAGCGCGATACCCGCCCCTCCGGAGCGTTGCGCCGGCCAAAGGTGGCGCCACCCGTCGTCAACACGAGGTGACCATGAGCGGTTCCACTGCGTCGCGTCTGTTCTCCAGATTCGCATCCACCATCGCCGACCTGTCAGGCAAGCCCGGCGCTTTCGCCCTTGCCGTGGCGCTGGTCCTCACCTGGGCGATCACCGGGCCCCTGTTCGGCTTTTCCGAAACCTGGCAGCTCGTCATCAATACGTCGACGACCATCGTCACCTTCCTGATGGTGTTTGTGCTGCAGAATTCCCAGAATCGCGACGGCAAGGCCTTGCAGGCAAAGATCGACGAACTGATCCTCACCTCTTCGGCCCAGAACAAGTTCGTCGGCATCGAGAAGCTCGACGAGGAGGAGATTCGCAAGGTCAGCCAAACGCTGTCGGAGAAGGCCGAAGCGCTGGAAGATGTGGCCGATGAAAAGCGGGATGCCGTCTAGGGAGGCGACTGCCCGGCCGGCGCCTCTCCCGCCGTGGCGAAATCAGCCGACTCTCCCCGAAAAGTCGGTGATCGTGCAATTGACATCGGCGAGGTCGATCCGTATGGTCCGCCCGAATTCGGGCAAGGGGGTTTCGGCCCTTCTGGCATCGGGATTGATGACGTCGGGCATCGGCCCCGTCGGCGGCGCGTTTTATAGGCGCTGACGCCGCGATGGCTGTCGGCAAGGATGGACCAAATGAAGATCAAGAATTCTCTCCGGGCCCTGATGACCCGCGACCGCAACAATCGGATGGTCCGTCGCAAGGGCCGCATCTACATCATCAACAAGAAGAATCCGCGCTACAAGGCCAGGATGCACTCGACGATCGCTGCCCGGGAAGGTACCTTCCCGGGTATGCGTGTTTTTGTGCCCTTCGCTTTGCTGTTGACGATCGCTGCCGGACCGGCCGGTGCCGACGATGGCCTGCCACCGCCCGCCACCAGTGGTCGCGAGCGGCTGGTGTCGGTCGTTCCGGTCGACGCCGCCGCCGAGCTTGACCAACTGTTCGTCCGCCTCGCCGCCGCCGGTGGGCGGTCCAGTGCGGCCGGCATCGAGTCCGACATCCGCCGCCATTGGCTGGCGAGCGGCAGCGCCACCGCCAATCTCATGCTGTCCTGGACCGAAAAGGCAGTCGCTGCCGGCGACGCCGCCGGGGCGCTCGACATCCTCGACGAGTTGACGGTGCGGCAGCCGGCTTTCGCGGAGGCCTATTACCGGCGCGGCACGCTGCATCTGATGGGCGGCCGGCTGTCGCAGGCACTCGGCGACTTCCAGACGGTGCTGCGCATCGAACCGCGTCATTTCCTGGCGATGAAGGATCTCGCCGTCCTGTTCGAGGATCTCGGCCAGCACGAGCGGGCGCTCGAAATGCTGCGACGCCTGCAGGCGATCGACCCGCAATTCGACGGCCTCAATGAAGCCATCGAAGCGATCGTCGCCGGCAGCCATGGGCAGGACATTTGATGTCGGCCGGCGGCGCGCTCTGAATTTGGCCTGCGCCGGCGCGGTTCGGACGGCTGTTGACGGTCGTGCTGGCCTGGAGATCCCGCCCTGGTTGGCGCGGATGGGCACCGGCTTGTAATCGCCCGGCCCACCGTTCGCGGTCTGCGAACGGCCATATGGATTCCCAAGACCCATTGCGCGAGGCCGCCACCAGCGGTTCGCATCGTCCGACTGGCTTGGGGTGGCTTCACCCCACGCCGGCACGAGGCTGCACGCCTCCGAAGGGCGTGCCCTTCCGTTCGCTGGGCTGCGTCATCGCAAGAGACGAGGCGGATTTCCTGGGCGAGACGGCCGGTTCGTCGGCCGAGTGTCGGCGCGGTCGTGTCCGCATCGGCTTATGGCGCAGGCATCCTCACGGAAATGCGATCAAAGCGAAGAATCCGAAATATATGTATGCGTTTTTATTTCGAATCATCACATATTCCTGCGTAGATGATGGCGACGCAGATTCAATCAGAGGTTGCGTGTGTTGGCGATCAATGCGGGCAAATAATTGATACTAGATATTTTATTCCTCAAATTTAAGCTGCATACTCAACTATGTGGCGCATAAAGAAGGCAAGCTCGTCGGAAGGTGGCAGGAATATCCATATAATCGGCAAAATCCTATTGACGTCGGCTCGTAATTCGATACCATTCACTAGAATTCGAAAGCAATCGAGCGTCGGCCAATAAAATCGGGTTCACGATAAGAACCGGTGGAGTGCGTCTTTAGTATTTCACGAATAGCGGCTGTCGTTCTGTGCCGAATCTGGAGACGTTGTATGTCTAGTAGCGAGCGTTCGCGCTATCCTGTGGATATGGACAGGATCACCATGGTCCGCGCCCGGGCGCTCGCCATCCGTCGCAGCGCCTTCACGATGGTGCATGACGCCGGTCTCGGCCATCCCGGCGGCGACTTC
>JAGSYU010000137.1 GCA_018262575.1 Pseudomonadota bacterium
GCCACCACCGGATCGAGCAGCGAGGCGTTGCGAGCCGGCAGGAAGCCGAAGACGACGCCGATCAGCGTCGAGCAGACGCAGGCGGCAACGATCGAGGTCGTCGAATAGATCAGCGTGAAGTCGCTGGAGAACAGCCGCACGAGCTGACCGATGCCGAAGGCGCCGCCGATGCCGCACAGACCGCCGATCAGGCAGACCAGCACCGCCTCGATCAGGAACTGCTGGAGGATATCGCCCTGCCGGGCGCCGACCGCCATGCGCACGCCGATCTCGCTCACCCGCTCGGACACCGACACCAGCATGATGTTCATGACGCCGATTCCGCCGACCACCAGCGAGATGACGGCGATGGCGGCAATCAGCAGCGTCAGCATTTGCGTCGTCGAGGTGATCGTCTGGCGAATATCGTCGGTGTTGAGAATGAAGAAGTCCTGGCTGCCATGGCGCTGCGTCAGAAAGCGCGTCACGTCCTGTTCGGCAAGACTGGTGTCGACGTCGTCGGCGACGCGCACGGTGATCGAGCGCAGCGACATGTTGCCGAGAAAGCGGGTCTGCACCGTCGTGTACGGCAGGTAGACGGACAGGTTCTGGCTGGAACCGAAGCCGCCCTGCTGCGGCTGCGTGACGCCGACGATGCGCGCCGGCACGTTGCCGATCAGCAGCACCTGCCCCACCGGCGAGCTGGCGCTGTCGGCGAACAGCGTCTTGCGGGTGTTCTCGTCGATGACCACGTCGGTAGCCCGGCTGCGCACCGACTGGCTATCGAAGAAGCTGCCTTCGGCGAGCTTGGTGCCGCGCGCCTCGAAATACTGCTCGCCGACGCCATTGACCAGCGCGCTCGCTTCCTGCGAGCCGACGCGCAGTGTCTTGCTGGTGGAAACCGTTGGCGTAACGGCGGCGACATATCCCTGCCGGGCCAGCGCCTCGGCATCGGCCGCTACCAGCGTCGTGATGCGTGCCGAGCGCGTGTCGCCGAAATTGCGGCCGGCGAAGATCTCCAGCGTGTTGGTGCCAAGACTGGAAATGTTGGCGAGCACCTGCTGCTGCGTTCCCTGCCCGATCGCCACCACCGACACCACCGACGCGATACCGATGATGATGCCAAGCATGGTGAGGAAGGTTCTGAGGCGATGCGCTGCCATGGCCAGCACGGCCATGCGCAGCGCCTCCTTGAAGCGGTCGGCCAGCGAGCGAAGATAACCACCGCGCCGCACTCTTTCGACGGCCGGCGCCGACGCGGACGGGGCTGTCGAGATCGGCTCGTCCTTGCGGTCGCTGAGAATGACGCCGTCGGAAATCTCGATGATGCGACGGGCGCGGCTCGCCACGTTCATGTCGTGGGTGACGATGATGATCGTCTTGCCCTCGGCGTTCAGCTCCTCGAGGATGCGCAGCACCTCCTCGCCGGAATGCTTGTCGAGCGCACCGGTCGGCTCGTCGGCGAGAATGACGTTGGCGCCATTCATCAGGGCGCGAGCGATGGAAACGCGCTGCTGCTGGCCACCGGACAGCTGCCCCGGCCGATGGTCGGTGCGGTCGCTCATGCCAAGCCGGTCGAGCAGGCCCTCCGCCCGTGCCCGCCGGTCGCGTGGCGGCATGCCGGCGTAGATGGCCGGGATCTCCACGTTGGCGAGCGCGTCGAGTTCGCCGAGCAGGTGATAGCGCTGGAAGATGAAGCCGAAATGCTCCCGCCGGAGGGCAGCAAGCTCGTCAGGCTCCAGCGAACCCGTCTCCCGTCCAGAGATGCGATAGCTGCCGCCCGTCGGCCGGTCGAGGCAGCCGAGGATGTTCATCAGCGTCGATTTGCCGGAACCGGAGGCACCGACGATCGCCACCATCTCGCCTGCCTCAATGACCAGGTCGACGTCCTTCAGCACGGTGATCGTGCCGTCGCCGGATGGGAAATCGCGCCGGAGCTTCTCCAGCTGGATGAGCTCGGCCATGGCTCACATCCCCGGCGGCGGGCCGCCGCCACCGCGGCCAAGCCTCAACGACGAGGAGGAGGCCGACCGCTGGGCAGCGGTCATCTCGCCGGTCACCACCTGATCGCCTTCGGCGAGGCCGGATTTCACCTCGGCGGTGACCTTGTCGTTGAGGCCGATCTCGACGCGTCGCTCCGTCGTGCTGCCGTCGGCGTTCAGGACCTTGACGAGATACTTCCCCTCTGCATCGCGGCCGCCCAGCGCGGCGGCCGGCACCGTCAGAACATTTTCGGCGCCGCCGAGCACGATGTTCACCTCGGCCGTCATGTAGGTCCGGAGGCGTCCATCGGGGTTTGGAACGTTGAAGTTGCCGTAATAGTAGATGGCCGAGGACGACGAACTCGACGAGGAGGACGACGAACTCGACGAGGTGATGGCGGTGTCGGAGCGGATCGATTCCGGCGCCGGATCGATACTTTCCAACGCGGCGTCATAACGGTGTTCGGGATCGCCGATGATGGTGAAATAAACCATCTGGCCGGGGGCGACGCGAACGACATCGGCCTCCGATATCTCGGCGCGCACCGTCATGGTGTCGAGTTCCCCGAGCACGACGATGGTCGGCGCCGACTGCGAGGCGTTGACCGTCTGCCCTGCTTGGCTGACCACGGCGAGCACCGTACCGTCGATCGGCGCAGTGATGCGCGTATAGCCGATGTTGGCCTTGGCTGTGGCGACGGCCACCTCGGCCGACTGGATCTCGGCATCGAGGGCGGCGATCTGCGCTTCCGTCGTCTTGACGGTGGCCTCGGCGCTGTCGAGATCGGCGCGGGCGACAGCGTTCTGGCTGACCATGGTCTGCTGACGGTCGAGCGTCTGGCGGGCGAGCGTCAGCGATGCCTCCTTCTCGGCGCGCTGGGCGTGGATGCTGGCCAGCGATGCTTCGGCCGTCTTGAGGTTGTTTTCCTGCGTCACCGAGTCGATCTCGGCGATGAGGTCGCCCACCTTGACGCGGTCACCGAGCGTGACGTCGAGCGAGGTGATGCGACCCGATGCCTGGGCGCCGACGGCGACGAGCTTCACCGGCCGGAGCTGACCAGTGGCAAGTACCGTCTCCTCGACACTGCCTCGTTCGACGGTGGCGGTCATCATGGTGATGGCCGGTGTCGTATAGTAGCGGAGCTTGACGACATAGCCGGCCGCCGCGGCGACGGCGAGAACCACAAGTAGCATCAGGGCGCGACGGCTCTTGCGTTTGCGCGGTGCGGCGGTCATGCGCGACGTCCCATGAGATAGGCCAGCGAGGCGAAGACGCCGCCGGCCAGGATGATACCCACCATGGGATAGACGGTTCCGTTGTGCAGCAGGCCGACAGCCGCGCTGGCAAGGCTCGCCACGGCGAACTGCATCACGCCGAGCACCGACGACGCCGTGCCGCGATGCGTGGCGACATGGCTCATGGCGATCGCCGTCGAATTGGCGCCGATCAGCGGACCGGCCGACAGGCAAAGCATCAGCAGCGCGATGAGAAGCGGCAAGGGCGCCGTGGCGGCAACAGCAACGAGCACCACTCCCATCGTCACATTGAAGGCAAGCGCCCCAACCATCACCCCTCGCGTCGAGAACCAGCGCAGCAGCAATCGGTTGATCTGCGAGGCGACGATCATGCCGCCGGCATTGAGGCCGAATAGCCAGCCGTAGTGCTGCTGGCTGACGCCATGAAGCTGCATGTAGACGTAGGGTGAGCCGGTGATGAAGGCGAAGATGCAGGCGGCAGCGAAGGCACCCGACAGCGCCGACGCCATGAAGGCCCGGTTGGCAAGCACCGCGCCGAAGGCACGAGCCACACCCCGGACGCCGGTAGCCTGCCGCCGTTCGGGCGGCAGTGTTTCCGGCAGTCCGCGCAACGTTGCCACCAGACAGCCGATACCGAACAGGGTGAGGATGGCGAAGATCGCCTCCCAAGGGGCCACGGCCAGTATGTAGCCGCCCAGAAGTGGCGCGACGATCGGCGCCATGCCCTGCACCAAGACCATCTGCGACAGGAAGCGGGCGCTGCCGCGCTCGTCGAACAGGTCGGAGACGATCGCCCGGCTGACCACCATGCCGGCGCAACCGCCGAGAGCCTGACAGAGGCGCAGCGCAATGAAACCCTCGACGGTCGGCACGACGACGATGGCGGCTGAGGCCAGCGTGAAGATCGCCAGGCCTGCGATCAACGGCGGCTTGCGGCCGAAGCGATCGACCAGCGGGCCGTAGATCAGCTGCCCCACCGACAGACCGAAGAAGAACACCGACAGGGAAAGCTGTATCCGCCCTTCATCCGTGGCAAAGGTTTCGGCGAGGCTGGAGAAGCTCGCCAGATACATGTCGGTCGACAGCGGGGCGAAGGCCGTGAGCGAGGCGAGGATGAAGGTCAGGCTTAAGGTGTTGACGGCAGCAGTCGCGGGAGAGGGCATCGTTTCGCGGAGTTGCCGGGGAAGCGCCGGCTCGCGGCTCTAGGCCAGGGGAAGGTCAGTTGGTGGCGGCGCGCAGGCGCGGGCCGGTGTTGGTATCGACAACTTCAGGCTTCGAAGCGTCAATTGTGCCGCTCCAGCCCCCACCCAGCGCCTTGTTGAGGGTAATGTAGTTGTCGGCTATGGCGACCGTGCTGGTGAGCAAGGAGTCCTCGGCCGAATAGAGCGACCGTTCGGCGTCGAGCACATCGAGGAAACTTGACGATCCCGACTGGTAAAGCGACTGCGCCAGCTCGGATGCCTTGCGGTAGGACTGCGTGGCGGCGGCGAGACGGCCGTTCTTGATCCGCTCCTGCCGGAAGGCGACGATGGCGTTCTCGACATCCTCCAACGCGCCGAGCACCGCCGCCTTGTAGGCGACGAAATACTGGTCGCGCGTCGCTTCGGCGGCTTCCTGTGCGGCGGCGAGCTTGCCAGCGTTGAAGATCGGCACCGACAGCGACGGCCCCAAGCTCCAGCTCAGCGAGGATGCCTTGCCGAGATCGCCAATCGACGTGGCGGTGGTGGAAAGCGTTCCCGATAGGCTGACCGAAGGATAACGAGCGGCGGCGGCGGCACCGATTTTGGCCGTCGCCTGCGCGTAGTCGCGCTCTGCCTTCCGGATATCCGGTCGGTTGGTGAGAAGATCAGCCGGCAGGCCGGTGGGAACCGGCTGGCGTGGTCGGGGAATCGCCCCGCCCTTCTTCATGCGGGCGTCGAGGTCAGCTGGCGCGCGGCCGGTCAGAACCGACAGACGGTGAACGGCCCCGGCATACGCGGTCCTGAGGTCCGGCAGCTTGGCTTCGGTGCTCGCCGCCTGTCCCTCGGCGTTGGAAACGTCAACGGCCGACGCCGATCCCGCTTCGAACTTCTTGCGCGTCAGTCCCGCTGTCTCGCGCTGCGACGCGGCGCTCTGCTGCGCCAGCGATATGCGCGCCTGATAGCCACGCGCCGCCACGTAGTTGGAGGCAACGTCGCCGATCAGCGTCAGCACCACCGAGCCGAGGTCCTCATCGGCCGCCTGACTGCCATAGCGCGCCGCCTCCGACGAACGGGCGTTGGCGCCGAACAGGTCGAGCTCCCAAGAGGAGTCGAAGCCACCCTTGAACTGGTTCTGGACCTCGCCTTGCGACTTCTGCCGGCTGGCCGACGATGAACCATCGGCCGACGGCAGCAGCGCTGCGTTCGTCTGTCGTTCGGTGGCGCGCGCCGTACGAATCTTGGCCTTGGCAGCGGCCACATCGAGATTGCCGGCAACAGCTTCCTCGACCAGAGCATTGAGCTCCCTGTCGCCGAGCCGCTCCCACCAATGCGCAAGTTCAACCGGACGCGCCGGTGTCTCGGCGCTCGACGAACTCCAGCTCGCCGGCAAGGCGAGGCTCGGCATCAAGTAGTCAGGACCGACAGCACAGCCCGACAGCAGCAGGCCGAGGAGCGGAATACCAATCCCGGCGGCGCGTCGGAGGGGGGAAGAGTTGTCGACCATTCTGGTCCTATCCGCGCGCAGAGCCATGGCTGTACTGGTCTTCCCTTTTGAAACTATTGGGATTTGGACTGCTTCAGTTGCGGTCGGCAAGTCAAAAGAGGTCGAAAAGTGTAACCACCGCCGGCAACCAACCGGATTGTTGATGACAATCGTTTCCAGAAACAATCAGAAACACATATTCGGCGGCATGTCGGGGAAAGCCCGACGGTTGACGCCATGCCGGTCGCGGTCCAGTTGCTTGGCGATAATACCGATCGAACGAGAGTTTGCCCGATGCCCGCCCTTCCCTCAAGCCTTACCACGAAACGCCTCGATCTGCGCCGCTATGTATCGGATGACGCAGCATGGTATGCAACGATGGCGCTACGCAACCGAGCACATCTCGCCCGCCACGAGAGCGACAATGCGGCGATGACGATCGCCACCGAAGCCGACGCCACCACCGCCATTCAGGGCTTCAATGAAGAGGCCGAGGCCGGCAAGGCTGCCTTCCTCGGCGTTTTTCGCCGGCTGGACGGCGCTTTCGTGGGGCAAATCTACATCGGCGTCGGCAACGCCGACCTGCCCGGCTATCTGGTCGGCTATTTCTGTGACGAAGCGCATGTGAGGCAGGGCTACATCACAGAAGCAGCGGTGGCCACGGTCGCCGCCTTGTTCGGAAACTGCGGCGCGCTGCGAGTCGGCCTGTGGTGCGACGATACCAACATCGCCAGCCAGCGCATCGCCGAGCGACTCGGCATGGCCCGCGAGGGCCACGTCCGCGCCGACAAGCGCCATGCCGATGGCTCGATCACCGGCTCTGTCTGTTACGGTCTGCTGCGCGACGAATTTCTGGCGCAGCAGACACCATAGCGTCGACTCAGTCGGGCCGGCCAACCGCCGGCACGAAGTCGGAAAGATCCTCGCGGTCGAAGTAAACCGTCCGCCCTTCCTCGGCCGACTTGTAGAGCGCCATCAGCATCTCGATCACTGCCACACCGTCGGCGAAGGTCTCGTCGGGCGCCTGTCCCTTGCGGAAGCGCTCGACCATGTGGCGATTCTCGTCAGTGTAGCCGTAAACGCCAGCCTCATCCTCCAGAACCGGCATCAGGCCCTGCTCGGCATTCTGCTTCTCGACGAGGTCCTCGCCTTCGCTGCCGGTGACCCGGCGCGACATGAACACCTTGAGGCCGGTATTGAGCGAGGAGAATTCCAGCGCGTACTCCGGCCCAAGCAGCTCGAGCTGGATGCGCAGCCCGGCGCCGACATAGGCCCAGGAGGTGGTTGCCTCGATGATCACCTCCTGCCCGAGGTCGTCTTCCAGCGTGATCATGCCGCGGGCAAAATCCTCGCTGGCCCGCCGGCTATAGTCGACCGTCGGCCCCATGCGCTCCTTGAGTTCGGCGGCATAGTTCGGACGCGTCCACTTCAGGCAGGCGATAGCGCCGGTCGCCGACTTCAGCTTCAGCGACGAGCGCGGCGCATCCGGCCGCGTCAGCATGAAGCGCGCCACTTCGACGGAATGGCACATCATGTCGAGCAGCACGCCGCCACCCTGCTGGTCGCCCTTCCAGAACCAGGGCTCGTGCGGCCCGGCATGTTCCTCGGCGGCGCGGGCAAGATAGGGACGGCCGGCGGCCGGCACCGCCCGACGCCAGATGATGTCCTTGCCGCGCATGACCGCCGTCGAGAACACCTGATTTTCGAGATAGCCGTGGATGAGCTTGGCGTCCTCGACCAGCCGCAGCATCTCGCGTGCCTCGCCGAGCGTACGAGCGAGCGGCTTCTCGCAGGCGACGGCATAAATGGTCGAGCGGCCGGCCTTCTTGAGATCGTTAAGCGCCCGCATCACGTCGAGGCGAGTATAGTTGGGCGACAGCACCCAGATGGCATCGACATCCGGCGACATCAGCAGCGCCTCCAGCGTCGGGTGGGCGGTGCAGGTGCCGAGATCGAGATCGCGCACGGCGTCGGCGAAAGCCCGTCGCTTCCCTTCGGTCGGCGAATAGACACCGGTTACCTCGACGTTGCGGACACCGACGAGCGACTTCAGATGAAAATGGGCGATGAAGCCGCTGCCAACGAAGCCGATGCGGAGGGTGCGGCGCGGAAAGTCGGTCGTCATCTCTAGTCCTCCCAGGACTCTTGTCGTTATCCGGCGGCTATCAGGCCATCCGGCTTGGCGGGCGCGGTCGACGAGCGGACCACGAGTTTGGTCGGCACGACGACGGTGGCGTCGGGCGCCAGGCGGCCTTCAAGGCGCTCGATCATCATCCGCATGACCTCGACGCCAATCTCGCGCTGCGGTTGGCGGACGGTGGTCAGCGGCGGATTGCAGGCAACGGCGAAGATGGTGTCGTCGAACCCGACGACCGAGACGTTGCCCGGCACTGAAGCGCCGCGCGCCCTGAGCCGATTGATGGCGCCGACGGCCATCTCGTCGTTGGAGGCGAAGATGGCCGAAAAGGCCACGCCGCGGGCATAGAGCGTGTCGACCGCCGCCTCGCCGGAAGCAAGACTGTAATCGCCGCGCACGTCCAGCCGATCGTCGGGCGGACAGCCGGCCTCGGCGAGCGCCTTGCGCCAGCCGGCAACGCGGGCGACGCTCATCACCTCCGGCACCGGGCCGCTGAGGTGGGCGATCGCCGTGTGGCCAAGATCAAGAAGGTGACGCGTTGCCATGGCAGCCGCGCCTTCGTTGTCGATCAGCACGGTCGGAAGATGGCGCGTCGGCATATACTCGAGCGCCACCACCATCGGCGGCAGGCTGGCGTCCTCGAGCTCCACCGGCATCGAGCCGGTCATCAGGATCAGGCCGTCGGCATGCCGCTCGCGCACCATGTCGATGTAGTGGTGGACGCGGGCCGGATCGGAGCGGGCATCGCCCATCAGCACCTTGTAGCCGGCCGACGACGCCACGTCCTCCACGCCCTTGAAGACATCGAGATAGAAGGGGTTGGAAATGTCGCGCACCAGCAGGATCACCGTGTCGGTGGCCTGCCGCCGGAAATGCCGCGCCTGAGCGTTCGGCACGAAACCAAGCGCGGCAACGCACCGCAGCACCGCTTCGCGCGTCTCCGGCCGCACGAGGTCCGGGTTCTTGAGCGTGCGCGACACGGTAGCGACAGACACGCCCGCCATGGCGGCGACGTCGCGGATGTTGACGGACCCGGCCATGACGATCACACCCTCAGCCGTGTCTGCCGGCCATACAGCAACATCAGGAGCAGCAGCGTCACGCCGAAGATCACCTGCCGCCCCCAGAACTCCAGGTTGAGCGTGGTGAGCACGCTCTGCAGCAGGATCAGCGCGATGGCGCCGAGCGCCGTGCCAGTATAGGAGCCGGCACCGCCCGACAGCGACGTACCGCCAATCACTACGGCGATCACCGACGGCAGCACATACTGGTCGCCGACGCTGATGAACGAGTTGCCGGTATAGCCGATGACGCAGACACCGGTGAAGCCGCCGAACAGGCCGGCGAGACCGTAGAGCAGCACGCGGATGCGGTGGGCCGGCAGGCCGGTCAGCACGGCGGCATTCTCATTGGAACCAACGGCGTAGATCGACCAGCCGAAGCGCGTCCGCGTCAACACCAGCGCCATCAGCACGATGATCGCCGCCCAGACGAACAGGATGCCGGGGATGCCGAGGAAGGCTGACCGGTTGACGAAGGCCATCAGCGCCGGCGCGGCGTTGCCCGACGGCACGCCACGCGACAGCACGACGAGACCACCCTGGATGACGCCCATCATGCCGAGTGTCATCACCAGTGGCGGAATGCGCAGGTAGGTGACGCCGAGGCCATTGACGACGCCGATCAGGAAGCCGGCGCAGCAGGC
>JAGSYU010000032.1 GCA_018262575.1 Pseudomonadota bacterium
AGCTGCGGCTGGGTCAGCTTCGGATCCATGTCGAAGTTGGCCTTGCAGTAGGCGATGACGGCCTGGATCTCCTGGGTGTTGACCTTGTCCATCTCGGCGGCCACCGGGCCCATGCCGATGTGATCGACCTGCGGGCCGATGACGCGCATGAAGGTGTGCGGGTCGGTCAGGATGTCGCCCATGCCCGGCATGCGGCCGAAGACGGCGACCTTGGTCTGCTTCATGACGGCGACGGCGTGAGCGGCCGAAGCGAACACTTCAAACGCCTTGACGAACTCGCCGTCCTTCCAGTCGCCCGACCAGACAGAGAACTGCTTGCCGACGTGGATCAGCGAATTGGCGGTGTCCTGAGCGCCGTGGACGCCCTGGTTATAGGTGAGGTCGGCCATGTCCCAGGCCTTGGTGACGCGCGGCTCCGGCTGGATGTTGGCCAGGAACAGCGGCGTCGACACGTCGCGGAAGGCATTGACGAGGCGGAGGCCCGGACCATAGGTCAGGTTGACGATCATGATGCCGTCGACGTCTTCGGCGGCGAAGATCTTCAGCACTTCCTCGATGTCTTCACGGCAGCGGGCGGCCTTCGGGAACAGCACCTCGGCAACGCCGGTCAGGCGGGCCGACACTTCGCGGGCAAAGCCTTCCTGACGCTTGGTGATGCCCGGCAGCGTGTTGTCGTAGAGTTCCTGCATGATGCCGAGGAAGCCGATCTTCGGCTTCCGCGTGATATCCTTGAGCGACATTTCCTTGCCTCCTAGAAAATTATTATCCTTGGCTCATCGACATCCCGAAATCCGGGAGGAAGGATCAGCCCTTCTTCTGGCCGTACCAAGCACCAGGACCATGCTTGCGCTGGTAGTGGTATTCAGAAACGTATTCCTCGACCGGGGCGGCGTTGGGCGCCAGCATGACGGTGGTGGTGGCGATGCGGGCGATCTCTTCGAGGAACACGGCGTTGAGCACCGAGTCGGGGGCGTTCTTGCCCCAGGTGAACGGGCCGTGACCGGCCACCAGAACCATGGGCTTGGCGAGCGGATTGTCATTGCCGAGCCGGCGGACGATCGCTTCGCCGGTGTTGCCTTCGTAGTCGGCCGTCACTTCGTCGGCGGTGAGCGGCGCGGTGAGCGGCACGGCGCCATGGCAGTAGTCGGCGTGCGTGGTGCCGAAGCAGGGGATTTCCTTGCGTGCCTGCGCCCAGGCGACCGCGTAGGCTGAATGTGTGTGGGTGACGCCACCGATGGTCGGGAAGGCGCGATAGAGCACCAGATGCGTCTTGGTGTCGGTGGAGGGATTGAGATCGCCCTCGAGCACCTTGCCGTCGGCAAGGTTCACCACCACCAGCTTGTCCGGCGTCAGCTTGTCATAGGACACGCCCGACGGCTTGATGACGATATAGCCCTTTTCGCGATCGATACCCGAGACGTTGCCCCAGGTGTGAACGACGATCTTGCGACGGTCGAGCTCGAGGTTGGCCTCGCAGACCTGTTCGCGGAGTTCCTTGAGTTTCATTGATGGCTGCCTTCCGCATGAATGGGTGCGCCGGTCGCGAGTCGGAAGGCGACCGGCAGCGCTAGATAGCTCAACGATAAGCGTCGGTCTCGGCATAAGCGCCGAATTCACCGCGCGACCAGCCCGTCCGGACCACTCGTTCTGTTTGCTTGATACTATCGTGTCGCACGGAATCGGAAAACACGCCCATTGTCGCGCGCCGGGACGATGCCACGTGATTTCGCTTAAGCGTTAGCCGTGATGCGGACGAAATTCGCTCTCCCTGCGAAAAGTCCAGCTTCTTCCTCCTTATCGGCGATCGAATTCAAGCTGCTGTTATTGCTCATTTTGATTGGGGGGATTATAGTGCGCCCCATCTGCATCCCAAAGGGCTAATCCAGCTTTTTACATGGACGATACTGCCGCCCCCCTTTCCGCTCCGGCTCAGGTCGAAAGCGTCATTCGCCGGTTGTCCCTGTTGCAGGGAGATGGAGAGACGACGGCTGACCCTTTTGTCGCGCCGCTGTTTCCCGGTTTTCATTTCGACACGCGCCTCGTCGCCGGCATCACGCCGATCGAGCGCGGGGGACCACTCGATTTCCGCATCGAGCGGCCGGATGGCATGCGCGGCTGGATCATCAATCTGACCGTCAAGGGCAGCGGCGAGGTTTTTGACGGCGAAAACCGCTTCACGGTGGAGCCGGGTGATCTTGTGCTGTTCCCGCCGGGGGCGATCCACGACTACGGACGGGCGCCGGGCGCGTCGGAATGGTGGCACCGCTGGATCTACTTCCAGCCGCGGGCCTTCTGGAGCGGCTGGTTGTCCTGGCGCGGGGTGCATGGCTCGTTCTTCGTGCAGCGGGTGGAAGATCGGGCGCTCGTCTCGACGCTGGAAACACTGTTCGGCGAGGTGGCAAGCTGGTCGGCCAACACCGATCTTCTCTCCATGGAACTGGCTATGAACCTCCTCGAGAGGGTCATCCTGCTCTGCGCCAAGAATGATCGGGCGACGGCGCCGCCGGGGCATTTCGACCAGCGCTTGCTGATGGCCTGCAAATTCGTTACCGACAATCTGCACCGGCCGCTTTCCGTGGCGGAAATCGCCCAGGCGGTCTGCCTGTCACCGTCGCGTCTCGCTCACCTGTTCACCCAGACGCTCGGTCGGTCGATCCTGAAATGGCGTGAAGAGCAGGTGATCCAGTTTGCCTGCCACCTGCTCCTGGTGACGCCGAGCCCGGTGAAGCAGATCGCTGCCCAGGTCGGCTATGAGGACCCGCTCTATTTCAGCCGTGTCTTCCGCCGCTACACCGGGTGCAGCCCGAAGGCCTTCCGGGCCGAGCATGGCCGAACCCAAGGGCTTCCGTAGGGACGTTTAAGGCTCCGCGAGACCGACTCCGCGGGCGCTGAGGGGCCTAGATATCCGCCGTCATACGCAAAGGCGCGCAAGCATCCGACGCTTGCCGGGTTGTTTTATGCTGTCTATAAGGGTGTGTCGCCTCGCCTTGTGGGCCTGAAGCGGCGCGATCGCATCAGCGCATTCATCCATGCCGGCAGCCGTTTCGGAGGAGGGCCGGCCGTGACCCTCGGGAGGCGGAAGCCAACATGTTTAGCGTCGACGAGCTGAAGGCAGGATTCAGGGATATTTACGGGCGCGAGCCGTTTCTCATCAGGGCACCGGGGCGCGTCAACCTGATCGGCGAACATACCGACTATAACGACGGCTTCATCATGCCGGCAGCGCTTGAGTACGAAACTCGTGCCGCGGTAGCGCCGCGCGCGGACAGAATCCTCCGGGTTCACTCAGCCAAGATCGGCGAGACGCGCGAGTTCGATCTGGACAATCCTGCTCCCCAGCCGAAGCACGACTGGACCGACTACGTGTTCGGCGTGGCGGTGGCGCTGGCCGGCGCCGGCAAGGCGCTGAAGGGGGCTGATATTCTGGTCGCCTCGTCGGTGCCGGTCGGTTCGGGTCTATCTTCATCGGCGGCGCTCGAGGTGTCGATCGGCTATAGCCTTCTCACCGTCGCCGGTCTGCCGATCGACAAGGTTGAACTCGCCAAACTTTGCCAGAAGGCCGAGAATGAGTTCGTCGGCATGCGCTGCGGCATCATGGATCAGTTCATCTCCTGCAACGGTCAACACGATCACGCGCTGATGATCGACTGCCGCAGCCTTGAGAAGCGGCCGGTGCCGATCGACCCGCGCGCCCGCATCGTCGTTGCCAATTCGATGGTCCACCACGAGCTGGCCTCCGGCGAGTACAACAAGCGCCGCGCGTCCTGCGAGGAAGCGGTCCGCCGTCTTGCCCCCGTGCTCGGTTCCATCAAGGCGTTGCGCGACGTGACGCCGGCCGGACTGGAGGCCAACAAGGCGCTGCTGTCGGACGTCACCTACCGTCGCGCCCGCCATATCGTCACCGAAAACGAGCGGGTGGTTGAGGCGGCCGATGCGCTGGCGGCCGGCGATCTCGCCCGCTGCGGCGCGCTGATGAACCAGTCGCATGCCTCGATGCGCGACGACTACGAGATCTCCTGCGAGGAGGTCGACGTGCTGGTCGACATTGCCCAGAAGCTGCCGGGCGTGTTCGGTTCGCGCATGACCGGTGGTGGCTTCGGCGGCTGCACGGTCAGTCTCGTCGAGGCCGGCGCGGTCGACGCCTTCATGACGAACGTCAGGACTGCCTACGAGACGGCAACCGGTCTCAAGTCCACCATCTTCGCCTGCTCGCCGCAGCAGGGCGTCGGCCCGCTCGCAGATTGAATGAACGGCGGGACGGACGTCCGGCAAGACGTCCGTCCCGTTTCCCGGGACGCCCCCCGGCGTTTCGACCGGTCGCCGACCGGCCCATCAGCCAGGACGGAACAATCATGAACGCATTCGCCGATCATCCCCATCGCCGGTTCAACCCGCTCACGGGCGAATGGGTGCTGGTGTCGCCGCACCGAGCCAAGCGTCCGTGGCAGGGGCAGGTGGAGAAGCTGCCGCCCGTCGCCAGCGTAACGCATGATCCCAAGTGCAACCTCTGCACTGGCAATCTGCGCATGAACGGCGAGCGCAACCCCGACTACAAGCATACCTTCGTCTTCAACAACGATTTCGCGGCTCTGACGCCCGATGCACCGTCGGACTATCGCGACGACGACGGACTGATGATCGCCGAGGGCGAATCCGGCCTCTGTCGGGTGCTGTGCTTCTCGCCGCGCCACGACCAGACGCTGTCGCGCATGTCGACCGAGGAGATCACCTACATCGTTGACGCCTGGGTCGAGCAGTTTGTCGATCTCGGCTCGAAGCCGGATATCGGTTCGGTGCTGATTTTCGAGAACCGTGGCGAGGTCATGGGCTGCTCGCAGCCGCATCCGCACGGGCAGATCTGGTCGAGCCGGCACATGCCGAACGAGACCGCCAAGGAAACCGATCGCCAGTTGGCCTATTTCAAGGAAAAGGGGCGGGCGATGCTCCTCGACTATGTCGAGAAGGAGCTGAAACTCGGCGAGCGGGTCATCCACCAGAACGAGCATTTCGTCGTGCTGGTTCCCTATTGGGCGATCTGGCCGTTCGAAACCATGGTGCTGCCCAAGCGCCGCATCGGCGGGTTTGATGAGTTCACGACCGGCGAACGCGCCTCGCTGGCCGATGCGCTGTCCAATATCGCCATCCGCTACGATAATCTGTTTGAGACATCCTTCCCTTACTCGATGGGCTTCCATCAGAAGCCGACCGATGGTCAGCCGCACGAGGAGTGGATGTTCCACGCCCATTTCTACCCGCCGCTGTTGCGCTCGGCGACGGTGAAAAAGTTCATGGTTGGCTTTGAAATGCTTGGCTCGCCGCAGCGCGATCTGACACCGGAGACGGCCGCCCAGCGGCTACGCGACCTGCCGACCGTGCACTACCTCGACCGCTGAGCGGTCGTCCCACTCGCAAAAAAAGCCGCCGCCGGATCGCTCTGGCGGCGGCTTTTGCATTTTGGGGAAGAGACGCTGCCCGTCAGGCACTGCTCGGCTGGGCGGCCGAGGCGTGGCGCTTATTGCGGGCGCTGCGCTCGGACATCCACATCAAGCCGCGCTGCAGGGCGATGAACCCGAACAGCAGAAGACCGATGACGATCTTGGTCCACCAGCTGGACAACGTGCCATCGAACACGATGTAGGTCTGGATGAGACCCTGGATGCAAATGCCGAGGAAGGTGCCTGCGACGAAGCCATAGCCTCCGGTCAAAAGCGTTCCTCCGATGACGACGGCGGCGATGGCATCGAGCTCGACACCGACCGCCGCCAGCGAATAGCCGGCCGAGGTGTAGAGCGAGAAGACGATGCCCGAGAGACCGGCAAGAAAGCCGGAAAGGGCATAGATGCCGATCGTCGTCTTGGCCACCGGCACGCCCATCAGCTGAGCCGAGGTGAGATTGCCGCCGAGTGCGTAGACGTAGGTGCCGAAGCGTGTGCGCTGGGCGAGGACGATGCCGACGGCGAACACCACCAGCATGATGATGGCGATCAGCGTCAGCCGACCGTTGCCGGGCATCCTGATAAAGATGTCCTGCAGCGTGGAATAGAACGGGTGGGTGATCGGCACCGAATCCGTGGTCAGCAGGTAGGAGATGCCGCGGGCCAGGAACATGCCGGCCAGCGTTACGATGAACGGCGGCATATCCAGGAAGAAGATCACCCCGCCCATCGCGGCTCCGAAGGCGGTCGTCAACACCAGCACCATGGCGAAAGCGACCAGTGGATGGATGGAGGTGTCCCTCAAGACCACCGACAGGAACACGCCGGTGAAGGCGATCACCGAACCGACCGACAGGTCGATGCCGCCCGACAGGATCACGAAGGTCATGCCGACCGCCGTGATACCGAGGAAGGCGTTGTCGGTCAGCAGGTTGCCGGCGACGCGCGTCGACAGCATGTTCGGAAACACCGAGATGCAGATGATGTAGGCCAGCACGAAGACCACGAAGGTGGCCATCAGCGGCAAGTATTTGGAGTTTTTCATCGCGCCGCGTGCTCCCGGCTTTCGGTCTTGATCGCCATGGTCTGCCTGTTGGCCCGGAAATTGGCCATGGCCGTCTGGCTGGCTGGCGACTGGACGATCAGGATGATCAGGATGATCGCCGCCTTGATGATGAGGTTGAATTCCGGCGGGAAGCCCGCCAGCAGAATGCCGGTGTTGAGCGATTGGATGATCATGGCACCCATCAGCGAGCCGATGAGCGAGAAGCGGCCGCCGAGCAGCGACGTGCCGCCAATGACCACCGCCAGGATAGCGTCCATCTCCAGCCAGAGGCCGGCATTGTTGGCGTCGGCGCCCTTGATATCGGCGGCGGCGATAACGCCGGCAACCGCCGCGCAGAGCCCGGACACCGCATAGACGGCGAGCAGGATGACGCGGGAATTGACGCCCGACAGCGTTGAGGCGCGCCGGTTGACGCCGATCGCCTCGATCAGCAGACCCAAGGCCGAACGCCGTACCACCAGGATTGCCAGGATCGCGAGGACGATCCAGATGATCACTGGCATCGGCAGGTTCAGGAACGAGCCGGAGCCGACGAAGATCAGCTCGGGTTTGTCGTTGAACGTCAAGATGACGCCTTCGGTGATGAGCTGGGCGATGCCCCGCCCCGCCACCATCAGGATCAGCGTGGCAATGATCGGCTGGATGTCGAGGAGGGCGACCAGGGCGCCGTTCCAGATGCCGCAGGCGAGGCCGACGAACAGCGCGCCGGCGAGCGTTGCCGGCAGCGAGTAACCGGAGGTGATCAGCGAGGCGGCGACGGCACCGACGATGGCCATCACGGCGCCGACGGACAGGTCGATGCCCTTGGTGGCGATCACCAGCGTCATGCCGATGGCCAGCAGCGTCACTGGTGCGCCGCGATTGAGCACGTCGATCAGCGAGCCGTAAAGTCGGCCGTTCTGGATCTCGATCGAGAAAAAGCCCGGCGAGATGATTGCGTTGAGCGCCAGGATCACTGCCAGGACGACCAACTGAGGTGTCCGCTCACGGACGATAGTAGGAATGGCCATCATGCTGCCTCCCCGGTCGCGCCATGCGAAGCGATGGCCTTCATGATCTGGTCGGTGGAAATTTCGTCGCCAGTCAACTCACTGACCATCTTGCGATCCCTCAGCACGATAATGCGGGAGGAGTAGCCGACAAGCTCGCCGAGCTCTGACGAGATGACCAGAAGCGCCATACCGCGTTCGCACAGGTCGATGATCAGGCGGATGATCTCGGCGTGGGCTCCGACGTCGATGCCGCGGGTCGGCTCATCAAGGATCAGGAAGCGGGGATTGGTGGCGAGCCAACGGGCGAGCAGAACCTTCTGCTGGTTGCCACCCGAAAGGAACTTGATCGGCTTCTCACGGTCGGAGGTGCGGATATCGAGGGCGGCAATGTAGCGGTCGGCGAGCGCTTCCTGTTCGGAGCGCGCGAGGGGACGCATCCAGCCGCGCTGGGCTTGCAGCGCAAAGATGATGTTCTCGCGGACCGACAGGTCGCTGATGATGCCGTCGGTCTTGCGGTCTTCGGGACAGAAGGCAAAGCCCTGGGCGATGGCCTTGCGCGGCGAGGTCATGTTGACCGGCTTGCCGGCGACGCTGATGGTGCCGCTATCGGGCCGTTCGATGCCGAATACGAGCTGCGCCGTTTCCGTGCGGCCCGAGCCGAGCAGACCGGCGATGCCGACCACTTCGCCCTGGCGGATGTCGAGGTCGAGCGGATCAATGTTGCCACGCTTGCCAAGCTGACGCAGCGAGACCAGCGGCTCGGACCGCGCCGTGTTGGGGTCGATCGTGCGCTTGATGTCGGACTCGAGCTGGCGGCCGAGCATCATGGAAACGAGCTTCAGGCGGTCGAGACCGGGCACCGGTACCGTGTCGATCAGGCGACCGTTGCGCAACACGGTGATGGTGTCGGCGATCTCGTAGACCTGGTCGAGGAAATGGCTGATGAAGATGATGCCCATGCCGCGCTCGCGAAGCTGCCGGACGACGGCGAACAGCATTTTCACTTCGTGCGCGTCGAGGCTGGCCGTCGGCTCGTCGAGCACCAGCACCTTGCCGGAGATATCGACGGCGCGGGCGATGGCGACGACCTGCTGGATGGCGACCGAAAAGTTGGTGAGCGGTGCCGTGACGTCGATATCGAGGCCGTAAGTGTCGAGGATGGCCCGCGAGCGGCGGTTCATCTCGCGTATGTCGGTAAGGCCGAAGCGCTTGGGCTGGCGCCCGAGAAAAAGGTTCTCGGCCACGGTGAGGTTGGTCAGGAGGTTAACCTCCTGGTAGACGGTGCCGATGCCGAGCTTCTGAGCGTCAACGACGTCGCGCGGGTGGATGGGTGTTCCTTCAAGCAGAACCTCGCCCTCATCGCGGCGGTAGGCGCCGGTGATGATCTTGATGAGCGTCGATTTGCCTGCGCCATTCTCGCCGAGAAGGGCGTGCACTTCGCCGGCCTTCAGGGTGAAGTCGACACTCTCAAGCGCAGACACGCCGAGAAAGGCCTTGCTGACTCCGCGTACGGATAGCAGCGGCTGAGCGTTCGCCATGGTAGCTGGTCCAACTATTGCCGATCAAAGAAACGGGCCGCCCTCCGATGCGGCGGCCTCACCCCGAGGGGACAAGCCCGCCGACAGCCGGAAAGCGGCCCGGCAATGAAGGAGAACGCCGCCCATCTGCGCAGGGCGGCGTTCCGGGTCGGTTATCAGTAGCCGAGGCCCTTCTTCTCGTCATAGACCTTCTGCGGGTCATCAGCCGGCGTGAAGAGCTTGGACTCGGTCTGGATCCACTTGGCAGGCTCCTTCTTGTCCTTGAGATAGGCATCAAGGACGTCGAAGGCCGGGCCGGCCATGTTGGGGGTCAGCTCGACGGTGGCGTTGGCCTCACCGGCGATGAACGCCTGGAAGATGTCCGGAACGGCGTCGATCGAGACGACGAGGATATCCTTACCGGGGGTGAGGCCGGCTTCCTTGATCGCCTGGATGGCGCCAACGGCCATATCGTCATTGTGGGCGTAGAGGGCGCAAATGTTCTTGCCGCCATTTTCGGCCTTCAGGAACGATTCCGCGACTTCCTTGCCCTTGGTGCGGGTAAAGTCACCGGTCTGGCTGCGGACGATCTTCAGGTTGTCGTGGCCGGCAATGGCTTCCTCGAAGCCCTTCTTGCGGTTGATGGCCGGCGAAGAACCGGTCGTGCCCTGCAGCTCAACGATGTTGCACGGCTTGTCGCCAACCGTCTTCACCAGCCAATCGCCGGCGACCTTGCCTTCGTGGACCTGGTCGGAGGTGACAGCCGTGAGGTAGAGGCTATCCGGCGCGTCAATCTGGCGGTCGAGCAGGATCACCGGAATGTTGGCTTCCTTGGCTTCCTTGAGGACGGCATCCCAACCGGTGGCAACCACCGGAGCGATCAGGATCGCGTCGACGCCCTGAGCGATGAACGACCGAACGGCCTTGATCTGGTTTTCCTGTTTCTGCTGGGCGTCGGCGAACTTCAGATCGATGCCGCGCTTCTGGGCTTCGAGCTTCGTAACGCTCGTCTCGGCAGCGCGCCAGCCGGACTCTGAACCGATCTGCGAGAAACCGACGGTCAGGGCAAAGGCGGACGAAACAGTGAGGGCCGTCGCGAATGCCGTCGCGGCGAGCAGTTTGAAAGTACGCATGCTCTCCTCCAAAAAAGATACCGGGAAGTGATTGGCCTGACAGACCTCTTCCTCGGCCGGCCTCCACACCGGCCAAAGAAACTTAGCTTACGGGGCATTTGAGAGAAAGAGACAAATTGGCCTTCTTCATAGAGAATTCTGCTGAATGAGCAGGAGCTGGATCATATACTAAGGTATAATATCCCTATGAATGAGGGGATTTGTGTGACTTATTCTCGACTGGTTCTCCTGGGGCCATCCGAAATCAATGTTGATCTACTTCCTCTTGTTCAGGCCCCGCTATTCTCCAAAGTACCTTGAAATATATTGTTCATTTTGAAGATCCGTCACGGGTTTCCGGATTTCTGGCCGCGTGTTGTGCGTAGGGTGCAGGTTCGGGTTGCCAGACGAGGCCGTCGCCGGCGCAGCACGGGACCACCATGAACTTTTCGATGGACTAGTTTCCAGTCGGCGCGATCACGCGTCCGATGGCCAAGGATTCCGTCCATATCCGCAGCAGGATAAACTCACATGGTTGGCACGTCAGTCTTGGGACGTCGCGCAAGGCCCGAATACCTCGACGAAACTCGCCTTGAGCGCTGCGTCGGCGTCCTCCATGGCAACCGGCAGCCCGAGGTCAACGAGGCTGGTGACGCCATGTCCGCGGATGCCGCAAGGTACGATGCCGGTAAAATGATCGAGGTCCGGTTCGACGTTGAGGCTGATGCCGTGGAAGGTCACCCAGCGGCGGACACGAATGCCGATGGCCGCAATCTTGTCCTCGATGCCATCCCCCTTGTCGGGCCGGCGGACCCAGACGCCGACGCGATCTTCACGCGTCTCGCCGTGGACATTGAAAGCGGCCAGAGCACCAATGATCCAGCGTTCTAGCGCGGCCACGAACGCCCTGACATCCTTGCGGCGGCGTTCGAGGTCAAGCATCACATAAGCGACCCGCTGGCCAGGCCCGTGATAGGTATACTGACCGCCGCGTCCGGCCTGAAAGACGGGGAAGCGGCTGGGTTCGACGAGGTCGCTGGCGTTGGCGCTGGTGCCCGCGGTATATAGGGGAGGGTGCTCGACCAGCCAGACGAGTTCCGTCGCGCGCCCCTCCGAAATGGCCGTGATGCGCTCCTCCATGAAGGCGACGGCGGGCTGGTAATCCACGAGCCCCGGTTCGATGCGCCATTCGACTGGCGGGGAACCGGGGATGGCGCGCATGTCAGTCCTGATTTCAGTCCGCTCATTAACCATTCGGTAACCTTATGCCGCGAACACTTGCCAGATGACTGCGTGCCGGCCTGCCATCTCGTGTCCCGGAGAAGCCGGTGATCGAGAAGGCCCCGCCGCCAGCGACACGGAAGATAGGACCGATGGCCACTCTGGAGAAGATCAAAGTCGAAATCTCTGTCGTGCTTGGCGGGCAGACCATGCCGATCCACCAGCTGCTGCGCATGGGGCGTGGCGCGGTGATTGAGCTGGACCATTCGGCCGACGACGATGTTGACATCCTTGCCAACAACCTGCCCGTGGCGAAGGGGCAGGTGGTTCTGAAGGGCGATCGCGTCACGGTGGCCATCACCGAGGTGCTGGCCCGCCCGGCGTCCTACCGCCGCCTCGACGATGTCGTCAAGATCTGAGAAATTCCCCGGATTTCCGCCAGTTTTTCGATGCTGGCAAAATTCTTCCTGCCGCCCTCTTGTGCCCCGGGGAATCTCTTGCTAGATACCCGGCGCCGGCCCGGAAGGGGTGGCATCTACCACGATGCGGTCGTGGCGGAATTGGTAGACGCGCAGCGTTGAGGTCGCTGTGTCGCAAGACGTGGAAGTTCGAGTCTTCTCGACCGCACCATCTAAAAAATCCGGGCACTTAGGTGCCCGTTTTTTTATGCCTTTTGAAAAGGTGCCGGAACGCGCCTTGCGTTGTTATCGCTTGGCTCATCGTCGTTCGATGTTGTCGAAATCACCTTGCAAGACAAAAGCGAGAGCGAAGCGTGGGAGGCAAGCCCGCGCGCCTCGAGCCGTCGTGCTTGCTAAGCCCACCATCGGGTAAACGGAGCGACCCAAGAAGCAAGACCTGCCGCCGCTTCGCTCGGGGTCAATTAGGAAAGGAGCGCCCAAAGAGCCGCATAAAAGATTAAAATTATCCACGCGGCATTCAACATAACCGCGCCCAATACAACCAGTCTGACAAGCATATTTGCGCTCCTCGCCTTAAGAAAAGCAAACACGACCTGCCGTTGCAAGGCATTGGGGTGCCAATTAGTTAACGTGCGTATTTCTCTGGTTGTGCATAACACCCTCGTTCCACGCTGGTTACCGACGCTGCAATCCACCGGAATATGGGCTTTCGGGGCCGATTGGAGAGCTGGGCCTCGCTCGTCGCCTGAAGATCGGAACGATATCCGAGGGTCGGCCAAGTTGGCGCCCTTCCGTGGACAGGCTGGCCATCTCGCTGACAGGACTCACCAAGCGTATGGTTCTAACAGAAACGAGCGTTCCCCTGGCCTCAACAGACAACAAAAAGCTCATCTCAGAGAATATCGGATACATCATTCCTGATGATCTGTATCCAACGACATTTTCCGAATAAATACGAATTAATATCTCAATATTATAAATATTTCTCAATAGTTCTTATTCTTTTTTCAATATTACTATAAAATAACATTCTTAATTTCCATTGTAAAATATACTATAAATTAAATAAATATCACAATATATATAGGAAATTTCACCATATAATGACGACTCGTATTCTTAAAGTGCAAATTTTACATGTATTACTTATTATGTTTATTTTTATAAATTCGATATATATACACAATATTGCATATTATTTCTTGTGTACTCTCTCCACTTCATTCTTTCAGTTAATATCAGGTCGTCTTTCGTAGAAAATTGGTGCGTCATCAAGGATGAGCGAGATTCATCGGCTCAAAATCCTTGCCAAAAACGCCAACTCAAATTGTAAAACATTAATTAAAGACTCCTATGCATATAAAGTATGCTTGTTGTGGTTGTCGTTCTTTGTATCTATCAATTCAGATATGTGCGTTTCAAGCCGTCAATGTGCGATCAGGGGTGTGAAGATGCGGCTTTTGAGGGTGGGAAGAGCAACCCGAGATGCAGCAGTCCTCGTTTTCATCGGCATCTCCCTTTTTGCCGCTTTCAAGTGGCTGAACTTTTATGAGAATCTCAAGGATCTTCTAGAAAAACACGAAATCTTTCAGATCGATGAATTGCTCCTGGCTTTGCTGGTCGTCGGTCTTTTGGGCTTCGTGTTTGGCTATCGCCGGCTTCGCGATCTGAAGGTAGAGGTGGCTCATCGCAACCGCGCCGAACGGGATGTGTCGTGGATCGCGGCGCACGATCCGCTGACGCGACTTCCCAACCGAGTTGGCCTCAAGCAAGAAGTTGAGCGCTTGAGGGAGGGCAACAAGGCTGGAAAGCCCCACATGGCGATGGTGATCGACATTCATGGTTTCAGATACATCAACGACGTCTATGGAAATGAAGCGGGCGATGAGATCTTGATGGTCGTCGCCGATCGGTTGCGGGAGATTTTTGTCGATTGCTATCTGTTCAGGCTCGGAGGCGATCAGTTTTACGCCGCTTCGGAAAGCTCTTTGATCAAGGACTGGGAAAAGCTTGCACGCCGTGTCATCAAGCAAGTATCTGCCCCCGTTCTGGTCAATGACCATTGTTACGAGGTTTCCGCCTACGTCGGGATGGCGCGATATCCGGATGACGCTGCGAACATCAAGTATCTTCTTCGATGCTCCCTCTCTGCGGTTGCCTTCGCAAAAAAGGAGAATTCTGGCGAACCAAAATGGTTCGACCCGGCGATCGACGAGGCGACTGCCAAGTATGCGGAACTCGACAAGCAGTTGCGTGCGGCGCTCAAGTCCGGCGAGGTAAAGCCCTATTATCAGCCGATGATTGATCTGACGTCGGGTCGCATCGTCGGCTTTGAAGCTCTTGCGCGCTGGCGCAGATCCGACGGTACTTTCATTCAGCCTACGGAATTCATTCCATTGGCCGAAGAAACCGGCATGATTGGCGAACTCTCGGACGTGTTGTTCACTCAAGCTTGCCGTGACGCCGCCAAATGGCCTCGCACTGTCAGGCTGTCCTTCAACGTATCGCCCGCCCAGTTCCTGAACAAGAATTTTGGGAAGAAAATGCTGGATACGCTTGCCGAAACGGGGCTTTCGCCCAGGCAGCTGGAGGTAGAGGTCACCGAGTCGATGTTCGTCAAAGACGTGCAGCTTGTCTCCGATCTTCTGGACGAACTCAGGGGCGCTGGCGTTCACATCGCCATCGACGACTTCGGAACAGGCTATTCCAGCCTGTCACAGCTTTCGCGACTGAGGTTCGACAAGCTCAAGATCGATCGCAGTTTCGTATCCTCCTTCCTGGACGACGCGCGTCAGGCGATGATTATCCGTGCCATGATCGGTCTTGGGCGCGGGTTGGGCATGAAGACCATAGCCGAAGGAATTGAGGAAACGTACCAGGCGGAGACCCTTCAACTGCTTGGGTGCCATCAGGGGCAAGGGTTCCTGTTTAGTCGCGCCGTACCTGCAGAGCAGGCGACAGCCATGCTTCAGATGACATGGCCGGTGAGGTCGGAAGGCAATACCGCAATCAATTAGGCTGCAGCTCCCCTAGCGATGGTTCAGGTTCTGTCGGCGGTCTATGATGGTCAGCGCCAAATTTGCGCGGATCGAGCCATGTTTCTCGTGCCGGTCACCTCAGCCAACACCCTGATTTGGAAGGATATATCCGTATTCCGCCTGCGGGTATCCAAGGGGTACGGAGCGCTGCGCCATCGGGACGGAATTTCTCCCTTGCGCCGTCCGGTTTGTCGGCCTTAACTCCCGCCCGGCGATGCCGACCGTCGCTGTCGATTCAACCTGTTCGCCACCTCAAAACCCACGGAGAGACGCGCCATGGCCGAAGCCGAGCCCGACGCGCCTGAGACGCCGATTCTCGGCGACCTGCCGCCGCTCAGGACGGAGGAGGGCGAACTTGATCCGCTTTTCCTCGACGCTATCCAGGCGGCAATTGAGGCGGCCGACGCTCACACCGTTGCGGCGCTGGCCGCCGATCTGCATGAGGCCGACGTCGGCGACATCATTGAGGCGCTGTCGGCCGACGAGCGGGTGCCCTTCATTCAGTTGCTCGGTGAGCATTTCGATTTTGCGGCGCTGACCGAGGTCGATGAGACCGTCCGCGTCCAGCTTATCGAGGAACTGTCGCCCGAGGCAGTGGCCGAGGGCGTGCGCGACCTCGATTCTGATGACGCCGTCTACATCCTTGAGGATCTCAATAACGAGGATCAGGAGGAAATCCTCGCCAAGCTTCCGGCGGTCGACCGCATGGCGCTGCGCCGCAGCCTCGATTTCCCCGAGGAGACGGCCGGCCGGCGGATGCAGACCGATTTCATCGCGGTGCCGCCGTTCTGGACCGCCGGGCAAACGATCGACTATCTCAGGGACCATAAGGATCTGCCGGACGAGTTTTACGAGGTGTTCGTCATCGATCCCGGCTTTCGCTTCCTTGGAGCGGTGGCGCTCAACCGCCTTCTGCGTACGCCGCGCGTCACCAAGATGGCCGACATCATGAATGACGACCGGCAAAGGGTGCTCGCCACCGACGATCAGGAGGACGTGGCGCGCATGTTCGAGCGCTACAACCTGGTCTCGGCGGCCGTGGTCGACGAGGCGGAGCGGTTGGTCGGCGTCATCACCGTCGACGACGTGGTGGATGTCATCCAGGCCGAGGCGGAGGAGGACATGCGCGCGTTGGCCGGCGTCGGCGATGAGGAGATGTCCGACTCCGTGTTCTACACGCTGCGTACGCGGTGGGTCTGGCTGCTGGTCAACATGTTGACCGCCTTCCTTGCCTCGTCGGTGATCAGCATGTTTTCCGATTCGATCTCAAAGATGGTGGCGCTTGCCGTGCTGATGCCGATCGTTGCCTCGATGGGCGGCAACGCGGCGACGCAGACCATGACCGTGACGGTGCGGGCGCTGGCGACCCGCGACCTGGATGCACACAATGTTTGGCGAGTTTTCGGCCGAGAGTTAAGTGTTGGTTTACTCAACGGCGGCAGTTTTGCAGTGATCGTCGGGTCGGCGGCCGCGCTCTGGTTCCAGGATATGCTCCTTGGAGGCGTGATCGGTGCTGCGATGATCGTCAATCTGTTGTCTGCGGCAACGGCCGGCATCCTCATACCCCTGGCGTTCGAACGGTTCGACATCGATCCGGCAGTCGCTTCGGGAGTGTTCGTGACGATGGTGACTGACGTCGTGGGGTTTCTGGCGTTCCTCGGGCTCGCGTCATGGATTTTGTTTGGGTGAAGAAGGCGTTTCGGAGGAAGCGGCGACGCGGTGGCAAACCGCTCGCCGGCGTCGGTCGCTGGGCCGGCCTCGCGGCCCGTCTCATCAATCCGCTCGCTCTCGGCTCGCTCGCCGTCGGCCTGTCGGCTTGCGCGTTGTTCGACTACAGCCCGCCGGGACCGGACGATTATCCCGTGAAGGGCATCGACGTTTCCTATTATCAGGAAGATATCAACTGGCGCTCCGTGGTGGCCGATAACACTGCCTTCGCCTGGCTGAAGGCTACCGAAGGCGGCGACTGGTCGGATCCGAAGTTCGATGCCAACTGGTATGGCGCTGCCATGGCAGGCTTGCCGCGCGGCGCCTATCATTTCTGGTATTTCTGCCGGCCAGCCATGGAACAGGTGAGCTGGTTCCTGCAGCATGTGCCCTATGATCCCTATGCGCTGCCGCCGGTGCTTGACATCGAGTGGGTCGATTCCAAGACCTGCCCGGGCCATCCGCCGCGCGAGACAATCATTTCGGAAGTGCGAACCTGGCTCGACGCCATAGAACGCTACTACGGCAAGCGGCCGATCATCTACACGTCGATCAGCTTCTACAACGACCGCCTCAGAGGCGCTTTCCCGGATCATCTCGTCTGGATCGCCTCCTATAAGGGCCACCCGGTCGTCCGCGACCCCAGCTTGCGTTGGAACTTCTGGCAGCATACCGAAGGTGGGCGAGTTGCCGGCATCCGGGGCCGGGTCGATCGCAATGTCTTCAATGGTTCAGTCCGCGAATGGCGGGCTTTTCTTGAGGGGCGGCTTCGCCCGGAAGGTTAGGGGACGCGGATGCGTAGGACTGTCGCTCTTTGTTTCGCCCTGGTCATGGCCTGTGTTGGCGCTGCTCGCGCGGACGACGATAACCCGGCCGAACCGACCGACGCCGACCGGGAGGTCATCGTAACTTGTATCGCCAAGGCTGGAGACGAGGGCGCAAGCGCGCTTCGCTGTGTCGGTGTCGTGTCCGACCCCTGCCTCGCCGCGCCGGGCAACGACAATACCGTCATGATGGGCGCCTGTCTCGAGCGCGAGTCGACCATCTGGGACGAGCGCCTCAACGACGACTACAAGGCGCTGCTTGCCGGCCTCGATGGTGAGGCGAAAGACAAACTCAAGGCCGGTCAAAAGGCCTGGATCACGGTGCGCGACACCACCTGCGATATTGAAAGCGGGTTTTGGCTCGGCGGAACCGGTTACGGTGGAGCATTGACCGGGTGTCTGCTTCGGGAAACCGGCACGCGCGACCTGTCGCTTGTCGCCTTGCGTACCTATCTCGAGCAATGAGCCTGCCGTTCACCCTGTCCACCCGGTCGGGTTGCCGTCTGCTCCCCTGATGGGATACCAATGGGGTCCATTAGGATTTGCGAGTCCCGAGGCCCGATCTCTTCGTCGCGGCCGCTACCTACGAGAAGGTCCACATGATTTCCAAGGATCAGGAATACGTCCGCCTCGACGACGAGGAAGAGGAGAAGGACGAGAAGGCCAAGGAGGCGGTTGCCGCCCCCCAGGTCGATAAGTATCTCTTCAAGTCTCGCACGGTTCTGATCACCGGTCAGGTGAGCCAGGAGATGGCCAAGGACGTGACGGCTCGCCTTCTGGCGCTGGCCGAGGCGAGCGCCACCGATCCCATCACTGTCATTGTGTCGTCGCCCGGCGGCCATGTCGAATCCGGTGACATGATCCACGACATGATCGGTTTCGTGCCGGCCCCGGTGAACATCATCGGTACGGGCTGGGTGGCGAGCGCCGGTGCGCTGATCTACGTGTCGGTGCCAAAAGAGCGTCGCTTCTGCACGCCGAACACCCGCTTTCTGCTGCATCAGCCGTCCGGTGGCACCGGTGGCATGGCCACCGATATCGAGATCCAGGCACGCGAAATCATCAAGATGCGCGACCGCCTCAACCGCCTGTTCGCCGACGCCACCGGCCAGCCGGTCGAGCGCATCGAGAAGGACACCGATCGCGATTATTGGATGAGTGCCGAGGAAGGCATTGCCTACGGTCTCGTCGGCCGAGTGGTCCGGACCGCTTCGGACATCTGAAACGTTGGGGTGGCCTGGATGGGCCGCCCCTTTCTTTTTCAACCGACGACATCCGCCGATGGCGCGTTCGCTTGTCGGCTGATGCTTCAGCATAGCCGACGAACGTTCTAGGCCGATCAACGGATTGACCGCCCTGCGTTCCTCGGGTCATCTCCATGCCGGGGAAGGCAGGGGCCGTGCGTCGGCCGGGAGGACGAGATTGACCGGCTTCAGGATGGTGGTTCTTTCGGCCAGCTTCGGCCTTGTGGCTGGCGCTGCGTTGGCCCAATCGGCGAGTCCCTACGACATGACCTATGCTCTGCGTGACGGCCAGCCGACGTCGCTTTACGCCGACATGAGCGAGAAGGCCGCGAAGAAGGGCACCATTCCCGGCGACGCCGCTGGCATTGTGCTGCGTTGGTGCCGCGACGAGATTCCCTTTGGGACCTGGCAATTCGGCAGCCGCAAGGCCCAGCTCGCCCTGCTTGACGCGCGATGGTGCGAGATCTCCTATAACGGCGCTGTCGGCAACGTGCCTGGCAAGGTGCTGACGCCCCAGTGACCAGGGTGCTCAGACGGCTTCGAGACGGGGGCAAACGGCGTGTTCTATGTGCTCTCCAAGCTCGGGTTCATGGTCCTGCGTCCCTCAAACGCCCTGATTCTGGCGCTCCTGCTTGGCGCCGGACTACGACTCCTCGGCTGGCGGCGGCGCGGCGCAGAGCTGATCGGCATCGCGCTTACTTTACTCGTCATCTGCGCCTGGACCGGCGCTCCGACCTTGCTGCTGCGTCCGCTTGAGCAGCGCTTCTCGGTGCCGGCCACCCCCGGCGCGCTGGCTCCGGCCGGCATCATCGTGCTTGGTGGGGTCATTGATACCGGCCTGTCGACCGAGCTGAATTCGGCAGAGCTCATCGACGGGGCTGAACGGCTGATCGTTGCCGCCGAGCTCGCCCGGCGATATCCCGAGGCGCGTGTCTTGCTCTCTGGCGGCTCGAATGGCGTGTTCACCAATGACGACCTCGCCGAATCGGCCATCGCCCGCGACTTGCTGATCGCCTTCGGCGTTCCAGCCGATCGCATCGTCGTCGAGGACCGCTCGCGCAACACGCATGAGAACGCCATCTCGAGCTTCGCCGTCGTCGAACCGAAGCCACAGGAACAGTGGCTGCTCGTCACCTCCGCCTTCCACATGCCGCGCGCCATCGGGACCTTCCGCGCTGCCGGCTGGAGAGGGGTGGTCGCATGGCCGGTCGACTATCGCAATGGCGCTGACGTCAACTGGCTGGGCGGTCGTACCGCCGCCGAAGGGCTGACCATGACCGACATGGCCATCCGGGAGTGGATAGGTCTCGTCGCCTACCGTTTCGGCGGCTATACCGACGCGCTGTTGCCAAGCCCGTGAGGCGCTTACGCGTCGTCGTCCCCCTCCAGCAGAAGATCGTCGTCGTCTGACAGAAAATCGTCGTCCGGCTTTGGCGCCTCGTAGACCGGCATCGGCTCTCCTTCGGCCCTGAGGCGAATGCGGTAGAGGCCACGCACGCCGTCGGGATCGACCGGCTTGCCCTTCCGCAGGAGAACGACCTTGCCGTCCTTGGCAAGTCGCGCCGCCTCGTCCTTGATCGGCTTCATCAGGCGGCGCCACACCTTCTCGTTCTTGCCGGCGATGGCACGGGCGACGGCATCCGGGTTGATCGGCTTGCCAGAGGGCGATTCGGCGGCCATCAGCAGCAGGACATCGCGGATGCGGCCGGCCTTGACGCGGCGTGGATCGACGTCGGTCACTCGTATCTCCTCATGGCCTTGACGGCGTTGGAGGTGAACTGGCGGCGGGCAAGTACCACCGCAATGAAGGTCGAGCTGACGACCAGCGGCAGCGGTCCGAGGAAGCAGCCGAGATAGCCAATCGACATGAAAAAGGCGCGGAGGCCACGGTTGAAGTTGGTGCCGGCCACCACGATGATCGACGACGCCCGCGCCACCGCCTTGTCCATGTCCGTGGTGTCGGCCTCGGCCGGCGGCGGCAACGCGCCGAGGAGGATCGAGGCGAAGTTGAACATGCGGTAGGCCCAGCCAAACTTGAAGAAGGCATAGGCGTAGATGCCGAGCAGGCCCATCACCTTGTACTCGAAGGCGATGCGGTTGGTGGCCGTCAGCTCGGATAGCGCCGAGACGACGCCGACGGCGTGATCGACTGAGTTCAACAGCGTGAAGCCGCCACCTATGGCCAGGAGCGACGTCGAGGCGAAGAATGCCGTGCCGTTCTGCAAGCCGGCAACGATGGCCGTGTCGACCATGCGGAGATCGCGCGTTGCCGCCTGCCGCACCCAGCCATGCCGGCCGATGTTGATGAAATGGGTCAGCGAGTGCTTGGCCCAAGGGCTATTCTCGGTAAGCCACGCCTGCCCGACCCACACGGCAAGGAACCAGACGAAGGAGGCGATGTCGAAAGGGGTGAAGGCGGTCGTCATGGCGGAGGTCCGGTGGATCGAGTCGGGCTGACGATACAGGCTCGTGCCGCAATGCAAAAGCGGCCGGCCGGTCATCAGCCCTCGGCCGCCTCAGCCTCCTCGTATTCGGCCGACAGTATCAGCCATTCTTCCTCGAAGGTATCGAGGCCGCGAAGGGCGTCCGCCCGTTCCTTGGAAAGCTTGGCGCCTTTGGCCGGATCGCTCGTGAACAGGGCCGGATCGGCGAGCGCCGTGTCGATACGGGCGATCAGCTTCCTGAGCTTGTCCATGTCGACCTCGATACCCTGGATGCGCTTCCTGAGCGGAGCGAGTTGGATACGCCGCTCGGCGGCGAGGCGGCGACGGTCGGCGTTGGTGAGCTTCTGCTCATCGCCCTTCGGCCCGCCCCGGTCGGTGTCACCGGGGCCGGATAGAATGAAACGTTTGTAGTCGTCCATGTCGCCGTCAAAGGGCGTAATGCCGCCTTTGTCCACCAGCCAGAGACGATCCATGGTTGCTGCGACCAGATGCCGGTCGTGGCTGATCAGGATGACGGCCCCTTCGAAGTCGTTGAGCGCCTGAATCAGGCTCTCGCGGCTATCGATATCGAGATGGTTGGTCGGCTCGTCGAGAATCAAAAGGTTCGGCCCGTGGAAAGTGGCAAGGCCGAGGAGAAGGCGGGCCCGCTCGCCGCCCGACAGCTCGCGGGCCGGCGTGTCCATCTTGTTGGTATCGAGGCCCATCTGGGCGACGCGCGACCGCACGCGGGCGTCCGGTGCGTCCGGCATCAAGCGGCGGACGTGGGCGACGGCCGTCTCGTCGGGATGGAGTTCGTCGAGCTGATGCTGGGCGAAGAAGGCAATCTCCAGCTTGCCCGCCTTGACGATATTGCCGGAGAAGGGCGCCAGGCGGTCAGCCAGGGCTTTGGCGAACGTGGACTTGCCATTGCCGTTCTTGCCCAGGAGAGCGATGCGGTCATCGTCGTCAATGCGCAACGTCAAACGCTTCAACACCGGCTTTTCCGGGTCGTAGCCGAGATCGACCTTGTCATAGGTGACAATGGGGGGCGCCAGCTTGGCCTTGGGGTTTGGAAAGCTGATCGGCCGGACATTGTCCTCAACGACGGCATCGACGATATCGAGCTTTTCCAGCATCTTGATGCGCGATTGCGCCTGTGTCGCCTTGCTGGCCTTGTAACGGAAGCGATCGACGAAGGCCTGCAGGTGCTTGCGTTGCGCTTCGATCTTCTCGTACGCCTTCTCCTGCAGCAGCATCTTCTCCTGCCGCTGGCGAGCAAACGACGTATAGCCGCCTTTCCACAGCGTCAGCTTGCCATCGGCCAGGTGGCAGATGTGGTCGACGGCGCTGTCGAGCAGATCGCGGTCGTGGCTGATCAGCACGACCGTGTAGCGGTAGCGCTGGACGTAGTTGGTGAGCCAGAGCGTGCCTTCGAGGTCGAGATAGTTGGTCGGCTCGTCGAGCAGCAACAAGTCCGGTTCGGTGAACAGCACGGCGGCGAGCGCCACGCGCATCCGCCAACCACCGGAGAAGTCGGCGCAGGGGCGGCGCTGGTCGGCGGCGTCGAAACCGAGGCCGGATAGAATGGTGGCCGCCCGCGCCTCGGCCGAATGCGCCTCGATATCGGCCAATCGCACCTGGATCTCGGCGATGCGGTGCGGATCGATCGCCGTCTCGGCCTCGGCCATCAGCTCGGTTCGCTCGGTGTCGGCGGCCAGCACGAAGTCGATCAGCGACGTGTCCGACCCCGGCGCCTCCTGCGCGACGCGGCCAATGCGGGCGCCCCGCTTGAGGTCGATCGAACCGCTCTCGGCCGAAAGTTCACCGGCAACGATATTGAACAGCGTTGTCTTGCCGGTGCCGTTGCGGCCAACGAGGCCGACCTTGGCGCCGTCGTGGATGGTGACGGAGGCGCCTTCGATGAGCGTGCGGCCGGCGATGCGGAAGGTGAGATCGGAAATGATCAGCATGGTCGGGCGATTTCGCCCGAATGGCCGCGAAAGGCAAGACGCAACGAACGAAATTTCGTGCAACGCAGTCAAGCGCAGGATGCCCTCTAGCTCGGCGAGGTCGCAACCGACGCCGTCTGCGAGCTGCGACCATCGTCATTCGCCCGCTCTTGCGGCCTGTACGCCGGGTTCCTACCTCGGCTCCAGCCAAGAGATATGGTCGGGAGCGACACGATGCGGAGGATGAAGCTGAGATTTGCGGCCGCTGTTTTGGCGGTCATCATCGTCGGAGCCGGTGTTGTCGGCTACCAAGCCTACCAGATGTTTGGCTCGGTCCCCCATCTCTTCCGTCGCAACGCCGAACTCAAGGCCGATGGCTACTACATGGGCGAGTTCGAGTTCAGGATGCTCGGCATCCTCAAGAAGCTATCCGACGGTGACTATCTCGACGCCTATTCGACCTTGAGCCTGCTGCGGCGGCAGATGGAAAGAGGTGAAGGTCTGGCGAAAATGCCGGCCGATCCGTCAGCCAAGGCGCGCTACGAATTTCTGTTGTCGCGCCAGGATCCGACGACCGGCGCCTTCATGAGTCCCGACTATCCCGCTTTCACCTTCGTTGCGCCGACGCTGAATGTTGTCGAGGCACTCGACGGGCTGGCGAAGGAGATCGGGGAGCCGCTGCGGCTTCGCCACCCGCTCCGCTTCCTGGACGCCATCGCCACACCGGAGGCGCTTCGCGCCTATCTCGATGCCCATCTCTACATCGGCCGCTTCTGGGCGGAGCATTTCCCCGGACCGGGCGTCTATGGCCCTGGCATCTCGGAACTCGCCTATGTCGACCTCTTCGAGACGACCGGCACCTATCATTTCGCCCCGGCCTGGCACGCGGCGTTTCGCGATTGGCTCGACGCGACGCAGGATCCGGAGTCCGGCATGTGGGGCGCCCGCATGGGCACGCCGCGTGCCTTCGAAACCAAGCGTGATGCCAACTCCACCTACCACATTTTGCACTATCTGCTGACCGACGACGGCGCCGACCGCGACCCGACGCACCCGTTGCGCCACGCTGACGCGTTGGCACGGAGCCTGATGCGGGCGGTAACGGCGCCCATACCGACCGGCGAGGACGAACAGCATGCCTGGAGCCTCGACCAGGCGCAGGCGACGCAGATGCTGACGCGCCGCCTGTGGGGGCACCTCGATGACGCAGGGCAGGCGGCGGTCCGCTCGGCGCTTGAAGTGGCGCTGACCGAGCGCTATCGCCTGTTCGACGATGTGGGGGGCTTTTCCATCTACCTCGGCTCGCCGGCCGACGTCGATGGCACGACGACGGCGCTCGGTCTCATCGAGGCGACGGGCAGCCTGCCGGGGACGCCCGCGCGCGTCCGGTTGTGGGGCGAGGTCGCAACTCCCGCCATCGACAGCGTCGCCGTCGTTTCGCCGGCTGCCATCGAATTGCCAGACAATCCGATTGTCAACTCGTTCCGCCTCTACGCCGGCCCGACGCTACCGGTCGACGATCTCGATGCCGGCCGGCCGCTTGCCGTCCTCTATCCGCCGGGCAAGGGAGTCGTGCGCGACGTTGTCGACCTCAGGCAGAGCGTCGGACGCTTCCTCGCCAGCGGCAGCGCCAGCTTCGGCAATTGGTCGACCGCCGACAGCATCCGCGGTTCGGCGCTGCGTCCGGATGGCACGGCGCCTGCCATCCCTGTGCTGAGGGTCAACCGCACGCTCGGTAGTGCCATCAAAGATGTCGGTCATGGCGCAACTGAGCTTCTGCTGGTCGGCTACGACATCTTCCAGCGACCGGTCTTCGCCCGCCTCTGCCGCGTTGGGCAGTGACGGTTGGCGCGTTGAAAAGGCTGACGCAAGTTTCGCCTTGCCGCCTACGGTTGACCAGTTAGTGTCGGCACGATCCCTGTCGTTACGAAAAAGCCCTTGCCATGAAAACCGTCTACTCCCCCCATCATCGTCGCCATGTTGACAATCAGGAACTCAACGCTGGCGTCATTACGCCGGCTTTCGAGCTACCGGAGCGCGTCGATTTCATCTTGAAGCGCATCGCCGCCGTTGGCCTTGGCGAGGTGATCGAGGCGATGCCGGTCGATGCTGTCGCGGCGGCGGGCAAGGTGCACGACGCCGGTTATCTCCAGTTCATGGCCGACTTCTGGACGCTTTGGCTCGCGGAGGGGCGTAGCGGGCCAACGATGCCCTACGTCTGGCCGGCGCGTGGCCAGCGCGACATCCGGCCCGAGCACGTCAACGGCCTGATGGGCTACTACTCCTTCGACGGTGGTGCTTCCTTCGTGGAAGGTACCTGGGAGGCGGTGCAGTCGGCTGTCTGGTCGGCGATTGGGGCCGCCGAACTGATCCGCGGCGGCGAGACGGCCGCCTACGCGCTCTGCCGGCCGCCGGGGCATCATGCGGGATCGTCGACCATGGGCGGCTACTGTTTCATCAACAATGCTGCCGTGGCGGCGCAGTGGTTCCTCGACCACGGGGCTCGCCGCGTCACGATTGTCGACGTCGACTACCACCATGGCAACGGCACACAGGATATCTTCTATCGGCGTAGCGACGTGCAGACGGTCGACCTCCACGCCGACACCCGCTTTGCCTATCCCTTCTTCTCCGGGCGGGCCGATGAGATCGGGGAAGAGAAGGGCGAGGGCTTCACTCTCAACCTGCCGATGCCGTTCGGAACGGCTTGGGATACGTGGGGAGCCGCGCTCGACGATGCCTGCCAGGCGATCGAGGCCTATGGGCCGGATGTCGTGGTGGTGTCGCTCGGCCTCGACACGTTCGAGGGCGATCCGATTTCAAAGTTCAGGCTGAAGCGCGAGGATTATCCGAAGATCGGCGCCCGTATCGCCCGCCTTGGCCGGCCGACGCTGTTCGTGCAGGAAGGTGGCTATGCCGTCGAGGACATCGGTCATAACGCCGTCGGTGTGCTCGCGGGCTTCGAGGGAGCCTGACGGAACATGTCAGTAGGTACTCCTGACAGGGATTGGCAAGCCGGCCTGCTAGGCTTTCCGTCATCAACACGGGAGGCAAATATGCTGGATCACATGGGGTTTCCGGTCGTCGATTACGACAAGTCGAGGGCCTTCTACGACAAGGCGCTGGCACCGCTCGGCGTCACTGTGGTGATGGCCGTCTCGGCCGAGGAGACCGGCGGCGATGCATTTGCCGGTTACGGCAGCGACGGCAAACCGGACTTCTGGCTGGCGACCGGCCGGCCGGCCGGCGAGACCATGCATTTTCACGTCGCCTTCGTGGCCAAGGATCGTGCGACTGTCGACGCCTTCTACGCGACGGCGATGGCGGCGGGTGGCCGTGACAATGGCGGGCCGGGGATTCGGCCGCACTATCATCCCAACTACTATGCCGCCTTCGTCTTCGACCCCGACGGCAACAACATCGAAGCGGTCTGCCACAAGCCGGAATGAAAGGGAAAGGACGGGCGGCGGCTTCCACCAAGGCCCGTCCCTGAGCCACCATGTTCGACCATATCGACTGTCCTGTGACGGACATCCGTCGTTCCGTCGCGTTCTACGACACGCTGCTTGCGCCGCTCGGCATCGCGCGGCTGATCACCCGAATCGCGTCTGGTGCGGCCAGCGTGTCGAATGCCGGCTATGGCCGCCAAGGCCGAGCGGGCTTCTGGCTTTCGGATGCAAGCCGCAAGGGGCATCTCCACGTCGGCTTTTCTGCCGCCACCCGCGAGGCCGTGGCCGCCTTCCACGCTGCGGGCCTGGCGGCCGGCGGTTCGGACAATGGCGGACCGGGGCTCCGGCCCTACGCGCCCAACTATTACGCCGCCTATGTCATCGATCCCGATGGCCATAACATCGAGGCGGTGTGCCGGGCGGGCGGCTGAAATCAGAGGATGGTGCCGAGCTGGGCATAGCCGCGGGCCGGCCGTTCGAAGCTGAGCGTCCGGCCCGCGGCTTGGGCTAGACGGCTCATCTCTGCCTCCAGGCTGGCGCGCGGCGTGACGTGAAACAGGGAAAGCCAGCCGTGCAGGAGGGTACGAGCCGGCGCGCCCAGGCCCTCGCAAAAGCCGAAGTCGACGACCGACAGGCGGCCACAATCCTTGACCAGTGCGAGCCCGTGGGCCAGCGCTGCCGACCAGTCCGGGATCATCGACAGCGTATAGGAAAAATAAACGCGGTCGAAGCGGGCGACGCCGAAGGCCGCCTCGGGATCGAAGGCTGAGGCGTCACCCTCGGCGAGGTGGATGTCGAAGCCTGTGCGGGCAATGTTCTGGCGTGCTGTCTTCAGCATTTCGGCTGAGATATCGAAGCCATAAAGGCGGGCGTCCGAATACCGGCGACCAGCGGCGATGAGGTTGCGGCCGGTGCCGCAACCTATCTCCAGCACTGTGCCACCGGGCGGCACGGCGAGGCCGGCGATCATCTGATCACGGCCGAGAAGATAGGGTTTGCGCGTCGCGTCGTAGACATGCCGGGTCAGCCGGTACATGCGGTCCATGGCAGTCTTCTGGCTGGCCGATGACGGACGCAACGAGGCCGGAGTACTCACGCTGCCGCCCTCACGTAGAGGTGGAAGCCGCCATAGATCGACGAACGGTCGCGGGCGACGTAACCCGGCACCGTCGACGGGTCGTAAGACCAACGCGAACGGATGTCGTCGGGCAGCACCGCCTCGAGCGGGCTATCGAGGCCGGCGGTGCGGAAGATGACGCGGGCACCGGGACTGGCCGTCCGGGTGATCTCGGTCCAGAGGGCGACCATCTGGGCTGGCGTCATCCAATCCTGGGCGTCGAGCAGCACGTAGCCGTCGAGGCTGTCGGCGGGCATTTCAGCGAGTCGGTCGGTCATCGACGCCTGCACGGCGGTGACGCGATCGGCGTTGGCGCGAATGGCTTCGTAGGCGTCGTGGGTGAGATAGGGGGGGACGGCACGGCGGCTCTCGCGGTCGTAGCGGCGGCCGAAGGCCTGCCAGGCAAAATAGTTGTCCTCCAGCGGAAAGTCGCAGGCAAGGCGCGAGAGACGCTGGCGCAAGAGGCCGGCGACGTCACCGCCAGCGTCGGCGGAGAGGTAGGCGAACTGGGCCGGTGGGATGCCGAGGCCGTAGAGCGATACCGGCATGCGGCACGCCCAGCGAACGAGGCGGGAATCGAAAACCGGGGCCAGGTGCTCTTCGAACAGGCGGCGCTGCTCGTCGAGCCCCTTGGCTGTCAGCATCAGGCGCGGGTTCTTGCCGTAGGCGCGGGCGAGCAGGTGCATCACGCCGATAAAGCGGCCGAGCAGGCCGTAACGGTAGATGTCGCGGGTGAAGATGGCGATCTGCCGACGGCCGATCAGGCTTCGCTTTTCCCAGTAGGCACGGGCGTCGGCCGGCAGGTGGTCGCGCAGGAAGCGATCGTAGCGGGCGGTATTCTCGCGTTCGTCGGCATGGCCGAAGAAGCGGAAGAAGCTCTCGTGGTTCGGCAGATGGCAGGCGGCGGTCAGTTTCAGCTTCAGCAGCGCGATATGAGCCGGGTTGAGATCGACGGCGATGATCTCGGCGGGCGACGCCGTCAGGTAGTTCATGACGTTGCAGCCGCCGGAGGCGATGGTGATGATGCGCTTGTCCGGGCCGAGTTCGAGCGCGGCCATGTCGACGGCCGGATCTTCCCAGATCTGCGGGTAGACCAGACCGGAAAAGGCGAGAGTGAACAGGCGCTCGAGAATGCCCTGCCGGCTGGCCAGCTTGTTGGCATGCACCGCGCTCGCCAGGAGGTCCTTGGTCTTCTGCTTGCTCATGGAAGTGTCCCCGTCGGCCGGCCGGTTGGAGCGACCCCGCGAGTCGCCTCGTGACCTGCCGTCTGAGCGAAGGCTTCTCCCACATTCGGATGACACTATTCCAACGAAGCCGGCAAATTCGGAAGCGAGGCCCTTCAAAACCGCCGGCAATGGAAAAATCTCTCGCGGGTGCTGGTCTTGTTCTGATCACAGAAGGGCCGCCAGCCTGCCTGCAAAGAGCGCAATCCGGCGTCGGAATTCTTGACAAATCCGCCCCGCCGTGCGCTTGTCGCGCCCACAGATCCGGCCGCCCCCGAGGCGAGATTCCGGAGCCGTTCCCGACGGAATCAACGAGACAGGACGATCATCATGCACGCCTATCGCTCCCACACCTGCGGCCAACTTCGAGCCAGCGACGTTGGGCAGAATGTGCGGCTGTCCGGTTG
>JAGSYU010000138.1 GCA_018262575.1 Pseudomonadota bacterium
GAGTTCAGCCGACGAAGGCTCGCTCGACGACAAAGGTGTTGGGCGCATTGTTGGCGCCCTCAACGAGGCCGAAATGCTCGAGCCGGTCCTTGGTGTCCTTGATCATCGCCATCGAGCCACAGATCATTGCTCGATCGGTCGAGGGATCGAAAGGCGGAACGCCGAGGTCGGAGAACAGCTTGCCGGAATCGATGAGGTCGGTGACGCGGCCCTGGCGCGGATGCGGCTCACGCGTTGCCGAGTCATAGAGGCGGAGTTTGCCGGCGGCGAGTTCGCCAAGGAACTCGTGATTGGCGACCTCGTCGTACAGTTCGTGGGCATACGCGAGTTCGGCCACCTCGCGGCAGGTCTGAACGAGGATGACTTCGTCGAACTTCTCGTAGACCTCGGGGTCACGGATGAGACTGGCGAAGGGGGCAACGCCGGTGCCCGTCGACAACAGGTAGAGCCGCTTGCCGGGCAGCAGTGCGTCGATCACCAGCGTTCCCGTCGGCTTCTTGCGCATCAGGATGGTATCGCCGACCTTGATCTTCTGCAGATATTCGGTGAGCGGACCACCCGGCACCTTGATCGAGAAAAACTCGAGTTCGTCATCCCAGGCCGGGCTCGCCACCGAATAGGCGCGAAATACCGGCCGATCGGCGTTGGGCAAGCCGATCATCACGAACTCGCCAGAGCGGAAGCGAAAACTCGCCGGGCGCGTGGTGCGGAAGCGGAACAGCCGGTCAGTGTAGTGGCGGACCTCGGTCACCGTCTCGGCAAAGACGTTGTCTGGGATAGGGAAGGCCTGAGCGGCCTCGGCGCTGGTCGCTACGGTCGACGTAAGAGCGTTCAAGGTCGGCTTCCTCTGGCAGTACATGCAAAACCACGACCGACGCGGGTCCGCATCGACAGGTCATGGCTCAAGGAGAGGGTGATAACACCCCCTCCTCTTCTAGATGAAGCAAACGAGTTGCAAATTCCAGTCATTCCAGGGAAAAAACCGGCGACAATGACTGGCAAAGTTGCATGGCTGGATTGCATGTCGGGGTGTTAAATGCCGGATACCCGCGAAAAACCCATGGCGCAGCCCGCTCAGCGGATCGCGGCGGCACCGGCCCGAGACGGAGCGACGGACTTTGCGGCCGCCTGTTGCGGTTCGGCGGTGCGGCGCGACAGGCCGACGCGCACCGACAGGGCGGCAAAGGCGGCGAGCTCGAAAGTAGTGACGGCAAGGATGACCGACAGGGCGATCTGCCAAGCCGGCAGCGCCAGCATGATGGCGGCGGCGGTGGCGCCACAGGCTACGAGCGCCGCCAGGAGAGCGAGCGAGAGGAGGCGCACCCGCACACCGGCGACGAAGCCGACGAGACCCGACAGCGCGATGATGAACAGCATGGCCTTACTCCGGACAAATCCTGATATCCGGAGTATGGCAGCCTGCGCTTAGGGTCTGCTTACAACAAAAGCTCAAATTTGATTGAATGTAGCGTGACTTCTCATCACGAGCCGGAGGGGACCGGCGCGGGCCGGGCGCCGGCAAGGCGATCGAGGGCGGCGCGCGGGTCGAGACGGCCGTCATACAGCGCCCGGCCAGTGATGGCGCCATCGAGCATCGCCGCGTCCGGATGACAGAGCGCCTCGATATCGTCCATCGAGGCGAGGCCACCGGAGGCGATCACCGGAATGGAGACGGCACGGGCGAGGGCCAGCGTCGCCTCGAGATTGAGGCCCTTCAGCACCCCGTCGCGATCAATGTCGGTGTAAACGATGGCGGCGACCCCAGCATCCTCGAAACGGTGCGCCAGTTCGACGGCAGAGAGCTCGGCGCTTTCCGCCCAGCCCTCGACGGCGACCTTGCCGCCGCGGGCGTCGATGCCGACCACGACGCGGCCGGGAAAAGCCTTCGCCGCCGCCCTGACCAGAGCCGGATCACGCAGGGCCACCGTGCCGAGGATGACTCGGGAAATGCCCTTGGCGAGCCAGGACTCGATGGCCGCCATGTCGCGGATGCCACCGCCCAGCTGGACGCGCATTCCCGGCGCCACCGCTGCGAGGACGGCGTCGACCGCCGCGCCGTTGACCGAGCGACCGGCAAAGGCGCCGTTGAGGTCGACGACGTGCAGCCAGGGAAAGCCGATGTCGCGGAAAGCGCGCGCCTGGGCGGCCGGATCGGCGTTGTAGACGGTGGCGGCGTTCATGTCGCCGAGCTTCAGGCGGACACAGGCGCCGTCCTTGAGGTCGATGGCCGGGTAGAGAATCACGGGCGCCACCTCAGGAAATTGGCGATGAGGCCGAGGCCGAGTGCCTGGCTTTTCTCGGGATGAAACTGGGTGCCGACGATGTTGTCGCGGCCGACCATGGCGGTGACCGGTCCACCGTAATCGGCGACAGCGACGAGCGCGTCAGGGTCGCGCAGCGTCATGTGGTAGCTATGGACGAAATAAGCGTGGAGGCCGTTTTCGCCGGTCGGCAGACCGTCAAGAAGGACATGGGGCCGGACAAGATCGATGGTGTTCCAGCCCATGTGCGGCACCTTGAGGGCAGGATCTTTCGGCGCAATCGGCTCGACGTCGCCGTCGATCCAACCAAGGCCTTCGGTCACCGTCTTCTCAAGGCCGCGCCGCGCCATCAGCTGCATGCCGACACAGATGCCGAGGAAGGGGTGCCCCTTGTCGATCACCGCCTCGGTCAGCGCCTCGATCATGCCAGGTACGGCGGCGAGACCCGCCTTGCAGTCGGCGAACGCACCAACACCCGGCAGGACGACGCGGTCGGCGGTCCGCACGGCGTCGGGATCGGCGGTGACCAGGATGGCTTCACCGCTGCCCTGAGCCGCCCGCTCGAACGCCTTGGCCGCCGACCTCAGGTTGCCGGACCCATAATCAATGATGGCGACGGTCATGACCGCGCTCCGCTTTCGGGAAAGAGACCAAGGACCCCCGGCGGGGCGCTCCTGGCGGGATGGACGACGGGCGGTATCGGTAGGGTCGGCTGCGGCCGGACAAGCCAGACGTCGAAGAAGCGCCGCTCGGCTGCCTCCCGGCTTTCCCCTTCGACGACGCCGCTTTGCCGGAAGCCGCGCACCGCCAGGGTCAGACGGCGAACATCGTTCGCGACGACGCCGGTGGCGATCGCCAAGATCAATTCAAAGCCCGCCACGGTGACTGGTCCGAGCCAGGGTTCGGCGACGGTGATGAGCGCGGCGATCACCAGCCAACCGACAAGACCCAGCCATTCGCGATGCCTGAGAAACCACAGGGGGCCGAACAGGGCGGCCCAGACAGCAAAGGCCTCCGGCACGAAAACGGCGCGGTCGGCGGCGGTTTCCGGCGCGGCGGCGCTGGGCAGATGCACGCTGAAGATGGCCATCAGAGCCTCCCGTCAGGCTTCGAGCACGCCCTTGGTCGACGGCACCCGGCCACCCTGGGCCGGATCGGTGGCGGCGGCAAGGCGCAGGGCGCGCGCCAGAGCCTTGAAGCAACTCTCGGCGATATGGTGATCGTTTGATCCGTAGAAGGTTTCGACATGCAGCGTCAGCCCGGCCTGCATGGTGAAGGCGCGAAACCATTCCTCGACGAGCTGGGTGTCGAAGCTGCCGATTTTCGCTGCATGGAAGGTCGTGCGAAAAACGAGATGCGGCCGGCCGGAAATGTCGACGACGACGCGGGAAAGCGCCTCGTCGAGCGGCAGCGTCACATCGGCGTAGCGGGTGATGCCGGCCTTGTCGCCGAGCGCCTTGCGGAAGCACTGGCCGAGGGCGATGCCGACGTCCTCCACGGTGTGATGGTCGTCAATATGGAGGTCGCCTTTCGCCTTGACCTCAAGATCGATCAGGCCATGGCGGGCAATCTGCGTCAGCATATGGTCGAAGAAGCCGACGCCGGTCGAGATGTCGGCATCGCCGCGGCCGTCGAGGTCCAGTCGGACCGAGATCTCGGTTTCGCGGGTCGAGCGGCTGAGGCTGGCCGTACGCATGGCTCGCTGTCACTCCTTCGGCGGGGATACCCGGCTTCTATCAGGGGCGGGAGGAAATGGAAACGGGAAATGCCGCCCGTCGGGTCGTGCCCATCCGGCAACAGCCCGCGCTGTCTTTCACCGAACAGTGAACCGGCCACACCACGGCTGGTCTGTCCTTTTCGCTGCCGATGCCGCATGACGGGTGCTGCTGCCGGTCGGACCGCCGGTCGCTGAAGGCTTCTTTGTCCGCGCCCTCCGCCTGCCTTACCGATGACCGATACACCCACCCTTCCACTCGCCTCAGTCAGCCGCTATTCGCCGGCCGTCGCCCTGACCATGGCGGCGATCGGCTTCATGCAGATCCTCGACAGCGCCATCATCAACACGTCGCTGCCGAGCATGGCGCGCAGTTTCGGCGTCGAGCCGATCGACCTGTCGCTGGCCGTCACCGCCTATGTGCTGGCGGCAGCGGCCGCTTCGCCACTGGCTAACTGGCTGTCGGACCGGTTTGGCGCCCGTGACGTGCTGGTGGCGGCGCTCGTCGCCTTCACGTTGTCGTCGATCTGGTGCGCGCTCTGCCGGACGCTGCCCGAACTGATCGCGGCGCGCGTCGTACAAGGCGTCGGCGGCGCCCTGCTGCTGCCAGTCGGCACCGCCGTGGTGATGCGCCGGGCCGCCAGGGCGGACTTCGTGCGCGCCACGGCGCTGATGGTCTGGCCGGCGCTGATGGCGCCCATTGTCGGCCCGGTGCTCGGCGGCTTCATCACCGAGCATCTCAGCTGGCACTGGAACTTCTGGCTCAACCTACCGCTTGGCGTCTGCGGCATGCTGGCGATTGTCAGGCTGGTGCCGAACGAGCGCGGCAGCAGCGTCCGACGACTCGATGTCGTTGGTTTCCTGCTGTGTGCCGCCAGCCTGACGACGTTGCTCGCCGGCTTCCAGCGCTCCGCCGAAGCCGGGACCGAACGCCTTGTTGCGCTGACCATGATCGGCCTCGGCGCAGTCCTCGGCGTCGCCGCGGTCCGCCATCTGAGGCGGCATCCCGAACCGCTGCTGTTACTCGCCGCGCTATCGCGGCCCAGCCTCGGCTACGCCTTCCATCCGGGGGGCCTTTATCGCGTGCTGTTCTCGGCGGCCCCCTTTCTGCTGCCGCTGTGGTTCCAGCTCGGCCTCGGTCTGTCACCGGCGTCGGCCGGCCTCTGGGTGCTCGTCTATTTCGTCGGCAACCTCGGCATCAAGGTGATCACCACGCCATTGATGCGCCAGTTCGGCTTCCGCCGCGTGCTCGTCGTCGACGGCGTGCTGGTGGCGCTATCGATGGCGGCCTGCGCCCTGGTTGGTTCACTCGACAATCCCGTCGTGGTGGTGCTGATTCTACTGTTCGCCGGCAGCGTCCGCTCGGTACAACTGACCACGCTGACGACGCTGGCCTTTGCCGACGTGCCCGGTGAGGAGCGCGGCAATGCGTCCAACCTGATCGCCATGATGCAACAGGCAACCCAGGCGGCCGGCGTGGCCGTGGCAGCTTTCAGCCTGTCGGCGCTGCAAGCGCTGGGTGGCACGAACTATATCGGCCTCCCTGAGCTCCAGGGTACGTTTTGGGTCATGGCGGCGCTGGCGCTGATCGGCGTCATCGCCGCACTGCGCGTACCCGACGCCTTCGGCCGCGAGGTTAGCGGTGCTGGCAGCCGATAGGGCGCCCTCACGCCGGGAGACGGCCGAGTGCCCACCTCGCCGCCTCGGCGACGACGGGATCGGCGTCGTTGAGAAGCGGCACCAGCGCCGGGACGAGTGCCGGCTCGCCGGAGTTGCCGATGGCGATCGCGACGTTGCGGACGAAGCGATTGCGGCCAATGCGCTTGACCGGTGAACCGGCAAACAGCGCCCGGAAAGCGGCGTCATCCAGTGCCGCCAAGGCGGCAAGCGACGGCGCCGTCAGCTCGGGCCGCGGCCGAAGCTTCATCTCGGCTGCTTCGTTCGCGAACTTGTTCCAGGGACAGACGGCAAGGCAGTCGTCGCAGCCATAGACGCGATTGCCGATCAGTGGCCTCAACTCTTCGGGAATCGGACCGGCATGCTCGATGGTGAGGTAGGAGACACAGCGCCGCGCATCGATCTGATAGGGCGCCGGTAGAGCGCCGGTCGGGCAGGCGTCGAGGCAGCGGCGGCAGGCACCACAGCGGTCGGTGGCCGGCTCATCAGGCGGCAGGTCGGCAGCTGAAAGAATCACGCCCAGAAACAGCCAGGAGCCGAAATCACGCGAGACGAGGTTGGTATGCTTGCCCTGCCAGCCGATGCCGGCCAGCGCGGCAAGCGGCTTTTCCATCAAGGGGGCGGTATCGACGAACACCTTGACGTCGACGCCGGTATCGCGGGCGATGAGGCCTGCCACGTCCTTGAGGCGCCCTTTCAGGACGTCGTGGTAGTCGCGATGGCGGGCGTAGACGGAAATGTTGCCAACGGCGGGCCTTGCGAGATTGTCGAGCGCGTCGCCGCCCGGGCCGTAGTTCATGGCCAGCACCACGGCCGACCGCGCCTCCGGCCACAGGACGCGCGGATCGGCCCGCCGCTCAAGTGTCTCTTCCATCCAGGCCATTGAGCCATGGCGGCCGAGATCAACGAAGGCGCGCAGCCGGCGCGCGGCATCGCCAAGTCGATCGACCGGCGCGACGCCAATGGCCGAAAAGCCGAGATCGCGGGCGCGGGCCCGCCAGGTCACGACGCCGTTCCCCCGAGGCAGGGCTCAGAAATCAAGATCTGTGTAGATCGGCGCAGCCGGCAGGCCAGCCAGGCGGTCGGCGAGCAGCGTGCGGAAGGTCGGGCGCGACTTGATCCGGGCATACCAATACTTGGCATTGAGATCCTCGTCCCAGGGAACGTCGCCGACATAATCGACCACCGACAGTTCGGCGGCGGCAGCAAGATCGGCGAAGGTCAATTGCTCGCCGGACAGCCAGTTACGCGAACCGGACAGCCAGCCGATGTATTGAAGATGATGCTTGATGTTGACGCGGGCAACCCTCAGCACCTGATTGTCGGGCGAGCCGCCGCCCAGTTCCCGCGGCAGCTCCAGCTTCATGATCTTCTCGTGCTGGAAATACTGCACCGCCTCGTCGTGCGTCTTGTGCAGAAACCAATCAACGAGGCGGCGCATCTCGGCGCGCGCCTCGGGATGGTTGGGCATCAGGCGGCGGTCGCCGAGCGCGTAGCCGCGTGTCTCGTCGACATATTCCATGATCGGACCGGCGCCGACGATCGGCGGGCCGTCGTTCTCGACCAGGACCGGTACGCCGCCGGCCGGATTGAGCTCGAGGAACTCCGGCCGCCGCTCCCAAGTCTTCTCGACGACGAGCTCCACCTTGGCATCGTGCTCGGCCAACATAAGCCGCACGAAGCGCGAGGGGGTGGAAAACGGATGATGGTAAAGCTTGAGCATCATGAACCCGGATCGCCAGCCATACCGGCGTCAAGATAGGAAAGTGAAATGGGTAGCCAGGGAGTGTCCGGCATCGCCCCACGCCTTTCCGGTCCGGAACGACAGCGAAGCGCGAGACTGGCCTATAGAGCCGACGTTATGTATGAACAACTGGTTACCAACCTATTGCATTCGACCCACCCTTTTTCGACCGAAAGAATCGCGACATGGATCTGACGGGCCTCTTTCAAGCGCTTCTCCTTGGCATCATCGAAGGTATCACCGAGTTCCTGCCGATTTCCAGCACCGGCCATCTCATCATCGCCGAGCAGTGGCTCGGCGCGCGCTCGGACATGTTCAACATTGTCATTCAGGCCGGCGCCATCCTGGCGGTGACCGTGATTTATTGGCAACGGCTGCTCGGCTTTCTGACCGGCTGGCGCGATCCGGAAACGCGACTCTACGTCGGCAAGCTGATCGTCGCCTTCCTTGTCACCTCGGTGCTCGGCCTGATCGCCAAGAAGTTTGGCTTCAAGCTGCCGGAAACCGTGGTGCCAATTGCCTGGGCGCTGGTCATCGGCGGCTTCTGGATGATTTTGGCCGAGCATTTCGCGGCCAAGAGGCCCGAAAGTCGCCATATCAGCTGGACTGTGGCGGTGGTTGTCGGCGTGGCGCAGGTGGTGGCGGGCGTCTTCCCTGGCACGTCGCGCTCGGCTTCGACCATCTTCGCGGCCATGCTGCTCGGCACAGGCAACCGGGCGGCGGCCACCGAGTTCGCCTTTCTGGTCGGCATTCCCACCATGTACGCGGCGAGCGCCTTCGAGGTCATCGCCACGCTGAAGGACGGTGCCGCGGCGGCCAGCGAGGACTGGCTGGCGCTGGCAATCGCCTTCGTCGCCTCGGCGATCACCGCCTTCGTCTCGGTCAAGTGGCTGCTTGGCTACATCCAGACCAACCGTTTCACCGCCTTCGCCGTCTACCGCGTGCTGTTCGGCGGGTTGCTGTTCGCCCTGATCCTGACCGGCTGGGTCAGCTGACCCAGCCTTGGTCTTCCGGCCGGCCTCACGCCGAAGCGCCATTCCGGTCGTACTGGCCGTGCGGACGGAAGCGGATGGCATAATCCGGCAGCACGGCACCGAGCGACGTCGGTGCAATGCCGAAGGCCGCAAGCGTGCGGCCTTCGGCGACCGCGGCTGTCGACACGACGTTTGCCGCCTTCAGAAGCTCGACCTGGTCCGCCGTCAGCGGCGCACCGGGTACCCAGGCGGTGAGACGGGCAGCAAGCGCGGCAAGACCGAAGGGAATCGTCAGAAGATGCCGCCGACGACCGGTCTCGGCGAGCAGCCGCTCGAGGATCGCGCGGAAGGTGAGCACTTCGGGACCGCCCAGTTCGTAGACGCGGCCGCCGGTAATTCCGCCCTCCACGGCCTGGGCGACCGCCTCGGCAACGTCGCCGACGAACACCGGCTGCAGGAGCGTCAGGCCGCCGCCAATCAGCGGCAGCACCGGACTGTGCATGGACAGTTCGCCGAACAGGTTGAGGAAGCGGTCTTCGGGACCGAAGACCACCGACGGTCGCAGCACCACCGCACCCGGCACGACATCGAGCACCGCCGCTTCGCCAGCCGCCTTGGTGCGCGCGTAGACCGCACTGGAGGCAGCGTCGGCGCCAATGGCCGAGACGTGGACGAGGCGGGAGATGCCAGCGGCGGCCGACGCCTCGGCGACGGCGCGGGCGCCAAAGGCCTGTACGGCGGCATGGGTCTGACGACCGGAGGGGGCCAGGATGCCGACGAGATTGACGACGGCGTCGGCGCCGCTCACCGCCCGGTCCACCGAAGCGCGGTAGCGGAGGTTGGCCTGCATCGGCATGATCTGCCCGACGCCACCGAGCGGCTGCAAATGAGCGGCGAGATCAGGCCGACGGCAGGCAGCACGGATGCGCCAGCCGCGCTTGGCAAGCGCTCGCACGACATGACGACCGAGGAAGCCTGAGGCGCCAAAGATGGTGACGATCGGCTGTTCTTCCCGAACGAGGGGCATGACGATCCCTTCCTGCGTAAGGTTGCGACGGACGATCCCGGATGCCCGGGGACCGGCATTGGCCGAGTGGACCAAGCCGGTAAAGCCAAGGTATTACGGCAGGATGCCGCACCCTGTACAGACCGGGCAGCGTAGCAATCCGTAGCCGGCGGCAATTTGTCGGCACGGATGGAAATGGCGGTTGACAACGCCGCGCCGACCCCGTATTCACCCCGCCAGCCGACGACCCCTGTGCCCAGGTGGCGGAATTGGTAGACGCGCACGGTTCAG
>JAGSYU010000139.1 GCA_018262575.1 Pseudomonadota bacterium
GGTCGGAGAACATGTTGACCGGCGAGTCGCCGAAGCTGGTCGACACGATGCCCTTGCGGCCGCCGTAGACGTACTTCTCGTCGAGCCAGATCTTGCCGAGGGTCTCGGCGGCCTTCTTCACCTCGGGCGAGGCGAAGGGCAGCTTGCCTTCGGTCCAGGCGTCATAGTTCTCGAGCGAGGTCGTGCGCAGCATGAACTCCTCGAGCCAGTCGGTCGCCGGCCAACCCGTGGCGGCACCGGACTCGATGCCTACGCACCACGGCGTGTCGCCGTCGGCAACGATCTGGTCCTGCAGAGCCTGGAACTCGGTCCAGGTCGTCGGAACCTTGTAGCCGGCCGCGTCGAAGGCCTTCTTCGGATACCACACCAGGCTCTTGACGTTGACGCGCTCCCACACGCCGTAAAGACCCGGCTTGCCGTCCCTGCCTTCCTTGGTCGCCATGTCCACCCAGCTCGGGATGTACTGCTGCAGGAAGTAGTCCTTGTTGGACGTGAGGTCGACCAGCTTGCCGGCCTTGGCAAAATTGGCGAGCAGGCCGGGCTGCGGGAAGTCGGCGATGTCGGGCGGGTTGCCAGCGTCGGAACGCGTGGCGATCGTCGCCTCGAACTGCTTCGAGCCCTCATACTGGATGTCGATGCCGGTGGCTTCCTCGAAAGCCTTGACGGTGTCGTTGAAGCGAACTTCGTCACCGGCAGTGAACGGACCGAAGGCGGTAACCTTGGTGCCCTTGAACTTGCCGGCGAAAGCGTCGGCCAGCTCTGAGGGGGAATTGTCCGCCGCGGCGGCGGCCGTAACGACGGCGAAAGCGGCGACAGCCGATGCCATCAGACAGGCGTTAAGTGAGTTCAGTTTCATGCAAACCTCCCAAATCGGGTCTTCCTAAAGAACAATCGCGCACCGTGCGCGATCTTGACGCCTCCCCCTCGACGGAAAGCGGCGGCGTCATCAGCGTGGCGGAGCAGTTGTCCGACGCACGATGAGCTCGACGGGCAGTGAATCGCAGACCGGTGCACTCTCAGGCTCTCCTATTCGCCTGAGAAGGGCTTCGACGCTGCGGCGCCCGGATTCGAAAAGGAGCTGGCGGACGGTCGTCAGCCCCAGGAAATCAGTCATTTCGATGTCGTCATAGCCGACCACCGACAGGTCATCGGGAACAGTGAGACCGAGATCGTGGGCCGCCTCGAGCACGCCCACGGCCTGGGTATCATTGGAGGCGAAGATCGCCGTGGGGCGTTCGGAAAGACCCAACAGCTGATGGGCAAGACCCCGCGCCACGTCGCGGCCGAAGCGACCGTCAAGGTGATAGTCCGGACGGACCTCGATGCCTGAGTTCACCAGCGCGCGACGGTAGCCCTCGAAACGATCCTCGCCCGCGGTGAAGTTGAAACCGGCCTGCGGGATGTCGCCGATATAGCCGATGCGGCGGTGGCCGAGATCGATAAGGTGTTGCGTGGCCTTCTGGCCGCCCTCGACATCGTTGATAACGATACGGTCGAATGGCTCGCAAATCGGGTTGCCAACGTCGACGAAGACAATTGGAACGGACGAACGCTGGAAGCGGACGACGTCGGCTGGCAGGGGCGGCAGGGAAACGACGATGACGCCATCGACCCGGCGGGGGTCGGGCACGGTGCGGAAGTAGCGGTCACGCTTCTGAGCGGCGTCGACATTATAGATGACGACGTCGTAACCGCTGGCGGACGTCGTCTCCTCAATGCCGTGCAGCCGTTCCACGAAGACCGAACGCGTAAAGAAAGGCGCAATGACTGCAATGCTTTGCGTCTTGCCAAGCGAGAGGCCACGCGCCGCCAGGCTGGGCACATAATTGAGTTCTTGCACCGCGCCCATGACTTTTTCCCGGGTCGTTGCGGACACGCGGGGGTGGTCGTTCAGCACCCGTGAAACAGTGCCGAGGCCGACTCCAGCTCTCTCTGCTATGTCCTTGATGGTCGGGCGCATGTGGGCAAACATGTTATGGAAGCGTTTCCATGGGGTAGCACAGGACAATTTGTTGAGCAATAGACGCAACGTCGACTTAAGTCCAAGGGCTCGTCTGAGAGGGCGGGCGGTCTCCTGATGCTGTGCCTTTGAAAACGCGGCGTTCTTTGGCGACGCCAACGAAAACGATACGACTAAGGTCTAGGCCCATTCCGGGGTCGGATGCAAGCTCACCTTGGGTTTGTACGTAGATATCGCTGGTTTTTCAAGGCATAGAAGGCTTGTTTAGAGCGCTTTCGCGCTGAAACGGCGCATCACGCACACCCCTTTCTATCGCGTTTTGGGCCGGGCCTTCGGATGGGGGCGACTTTCGTTGATTTGAAACGTTGGCGGAACACGGTATCGTCCGTGTCGGCTGGTGTCTCTGCCCTTTGCGCGTCGACGGTTCAGATGGACCTTCGAAGCCGGCGGCGTTCGGTGGTAGACTGCCAAAATTGGACAGTCTGAAGTTGAACGACAGGCATCGTCAGCGCCACCGACACCGAAGAGCCGACATGAGTTTCCGCGGCCTCCTGTACCCGTCTTCCGGTCGCCGTTGACGCGATGCCGCGTGGGGCTGAAGCGTCGCTCCTGCACGAAAGTGCCGGGCAGAGTGGCGATGACGCCGGACGTCTGCGGTGCAGGCCGCCGGGGAGGGCGGTGTTGGCGCGGTACCGCACGCTTGCAACGAGTGGAGGACTATGGTGTTCGGGCAGTTCAGAAGACGTTTGCCGCTACGCTCGGCCTGGAACCGGGCAGACACCGATCCAGAGGATCTCCGGGAGTATGATGCCTTCGGACCGTGGCTGCTGCCGGTTGGGTCGGCGATCGAAATGCCCCGCCGGTTCCGGCAGGCCTACGACGGCCTGAAGGATGCTGACCACCTGATCAAGATCCCGCGCTCCGTTGACCGGCGCGACGCCTATCCAGGCGCTGATCTCTACGGCTCGGTCTTTGCGCTGGACGCCGATGGCTTCACCTTGCTCACCGCGGCGGATGGCATCGATGGCTTTATCAGCCGCCAGGTCGTTTGGGACGATGTGGCCGCCGTCCGGATGCTGAGCAACCTGCTGCACGCCGAGTTCTCGCTGCTGCTGAAGGAAGGCGACGCGCTGACAGTACCCTACAATTCGGTCTCGGTTGATCTTGTGACCCGCATTATCGCCTTCGTCCGTCAACACCTGATAGAGCCAGACGAATTCGGCTCGACCTTTACCAAGGATGCCGAGGAGTTCGAAGACTTCTTCTTTAATGCAATACTGGCCGAGGAGCGTCATGGCGGCCATTTCATGTTGCCGATTCACTTCGAACCACCGGGGAAATCCTGCCGCAACGCGCAAAACCGACGGCGTGTCACCACCGGTCTTCTGGTTCTCCTTTCGGGGAGCGAACTCGTCATCATCGATCGCGACGCGCCAATGCGACGGCGCTTCTTCGCCCATTACGTCTACCGCAAGACCTACGTCAGCCTGCCGGCGGTCCAGGCGTTTCGTCTCCAGCCGCCTCCCGACAGTACCCCCGGTCATTTCAGGGTGCTGGAGTTGATCATGGACCAACAGCGCCTCGGCATCCCCTGTTTCCGGGTGCCCGAGCGAGTGATCGACCTGTTGCGCCGGCGCGGCGTCTCCCGGCTTTGAGGCGGACGTCTCACCCAGCCTTGCGGTGAACGAGGCTGCCGACCTGCAGCCCCGTGGCGGCAAGGCCGAAGGCTGCGCCGAGCAATGCGACGGCGGACCAGCCACCATGGGACCAGCTCGCTCCGGCAAGAGCAGAGCCGGCCGCGCCGCCGAGAAACATCAGCCCCATGAATAGCGTGTTGATGCGGGCGCGCGCTTCAGGGCGCAATGCGTAGATGATGTGCTGGTTGGAAATCAGGGCGCTCTGCACGGCGAAATCGAGCAAGATGACGCCGACGACGAGGCCGGCAATCGATGCCCACAGGCCGAAGACGACCCAGGCGGCGAGCGTCAGGCCGGCGCCGAGGGCGATCACTCCGTGCGGTCCGCGTCGGTCGGCAATATGGCCGGCCAGCGGTGCTGCCAGGATGCCGATCAGGCCGACGACGCCAAACAGGCCGGCGACATCGGCGCCGAGGCCGAAGCGCGGATCTTCAAGGCGCAGGGCAAGTACGGTCCAGAAGGCCGAGAAGGCGGCGAAGAGCAGCGCCTGCGTGGCCGCTGCCAGGCGCAGCGCAGCCAATTCGCGGAAAAGATGGACGAGCGAGACCATCAGCCGGCCATAGCCGAGGCCGCCGCCGGGGTGACTCCTCGGCAAGCGCAGGCCCATCCACAGCGCGGTGCCGACGGCGAAGGGAACGCCAAGCCAGAACATGGCGCGCCAGCTTGTGTGTTCGCCGACGAAGCCGGCGACCGTGCGACTGAGCAGGATGCCGGCGAACAGGCCGGCCATCACCGTACCCACCGTGGCTCCCCGCCGTTCCGGCGCGGCAAGGTGGGCGGCAAGCGGCACCACTTGCTGGGCGACCGTGGCGGCGAGGCCGACCGCGAAGGAGGCGGCCAACACAGTCATTGCGTCCGGTGCCATCGCCGTTGCCGCCAGCGCCACCGCCAGCAGCAGGAACTGGCCGACAATCAGCGCTCGCCGTTCCAGGATGTCGCCGAGCGGCACCAGGACGAACAGGCCGGCGGCGTAGCCGAGCTGCGTGGCAGTCGGAATATAGGGCGCGAGCGGGCTCTGGAGGTCCCGCTGCATCACCCCGAGCAATGGCTGATTGTAGTAGATGTTGGCGACGGCGAGGCCGGCGGCGGCGGCCATCGCCAGGGTCAGGCCGCGAGAGAGGCCGGGCGCCTTGGTGTCGATCGATGGTGAAGAGGTCATGTCAGGCTCCGCGCCGCTTGGCACTCGTACGAGAGGTAAGTTGCCCGGATGGTACAAACCGTAACGGGATTGCGTATAGTGCGATCGACCGATAGGCCCGCATAACGGAAATCGATCGAATGGACGTGGATTGCGTTGCTGTTTTCATCGAGGCGACCCGGGTAGGTAGCCTTGCAGCCGCCGCCCGCAAGCTCGGCCTGGCGCCAATGGCCGCCTCGCGTCGGCTCGCCGCCCTTGAAGCCGAACTGGGCGTCCGTCTGGTTCACCGGACGACGCGGGCGCTGGCGCTGACCGTCGAGGGCGAGGCCTTCCTGCCTTATGCCGAGGCGATCATTGAGGATGCGGCCAGCGCCCGCGCCGCCGTCCGGCCGTCAGCCACCGGTGTCGCCGGCCTTTTGCGCATCACCGCGTCCGAGCCTTTTGGGCGCAAGGTGCTGAGCGCCATGCTGCCGGCCTTTCTTGCCGCCAACCCCGATCTTCGCGTCGACTTGCTGCTCACCGACGCTGTGGTCGACATCGTGGCGGCCGGTGTCGACGTTGCCATCCGCATCGCTCCACTTCGTGACAGCACCCTGGTCGCCCGCCGCCTTGCCGCCAATCCCCGCCGGCTCTATGCGTCGCCGGACTATCTTACCACGACGGGCACGCCACGCCGGCTCAGCGATCTCGACGGACATCAGTGCCTGCTGCTCTCCGGCACCACACATTGGACCTTCGTCGTCGGCGAGCGGAGTCGGCGATTGCGCGTATCGGGCCGTTGCTCAAGCAATTCGATCGAGGCGCTGCACGAAGCCTGTCTCCGGGGATTGGGCTTGGCGCTACTGGCCGAGTGGAATGCCGCCGACGATGTCGCCGCGGGGCGGCTCGTCCCGCTGCTGCTTGATGACGCCGAGCCGGAGACGCTCGGCATCTGGGCCGTCTACCCGACGGCGCGACTGGTCCCGCCAAAGGCGAGGCTGTTCGTCGAGGCACTCAAACGCCATCTCGAACAGAGCAGAGGGTAAGCGGCCCCGGTGGATGGAGCGCGCCAGAGAGGCCGGTCTTGCCGGAATCCTCTTGCGCCCGTCTGGCCACGGGCCTATATGCCAGCTGCCCCGGCAACCACGCCCGGCCCAGACGGATTTGCCGCGATGAATGACAGCCTGATCGCAGACCTTGTTTTCCCTGCCATCAGGATTCGCATTCATGCCCGCTTCCATCACGCTTTCCGGTCTCAGCTATTCTACGCCTGACGGCCGTCTTCTCTTCGACAATCTGAATATCGCCTTCGGTGCCGAGCGCACCGGCCTCGTCGGCCGCAACGGCGTCGGCAAGTCGACTCTGCTGCGGTTGATCGCCGGTGAATTGTCGCCGCGCTCCGGCACGATCACCGTCAGCGGCCATCTCGCCGTGCTGCGGCAAATCGTGGCCCCGCCGCCCGAAATGACCGTCGCCGACCTCTATGGCGTGCGAGGGGCGCTCGCTCTGCTCGAACGCGCCGAGGCCGGCGAGGCGAGCCTGTCCGAACTGGCCGAGGCCGACTGGACGCTACCGTCGCGTATGGAGGCGTCGCTCGCCCGACTCGACCTCGCCGCCCAACCGGACACGCCGCTGGTTACGTTGTCGGGAGGACAGATGACACGGGCGGCGCTGGCGGCACTGACCTTCGGCGAACCGGATGTGCTGCTGCTCGACGAACCGACCAACAACCTCGACCACGACGGCCGCCGGGCGGTGAGCGACCTGCTGGGCAATTGGCGCGGCGGGGCGGTGGTGATCAGCCACGATCGCCAACTGCTGGAAGCCATGGACGGCATCGTCGAGCTGACGTCTCTGGGCGCCAATCGCTATGGCGGCGGCTGGAGCGCCTATCGGGCGCGCAAGGCGATCGAGCTTGCCGCCGCTCGCCATGATCTCGATGACGCCGAACGGCAGCTCGGCGACGAGCGGCGGACCGCACAGGCGCAAGCGGAAAGGCAGGCGCGGCGGGCAGGGGCAGGGGCGCGCAAGGCGGCAAAGGGTGACATGCCCAAAATCATGGCCGGTGGCCTCGAACGGAAGGCCGAGGAGACGCGCGCCGCCGACGCCCGCCTTGCCGAGCGCCGCGTGACGTCCGCGCATTCGGCTGTCGATGACGCGCGCCGCAAGCTTGAGATCCTCGTGCCGTTCTCGGTCAGCCTGCCATCGTCCGGCCTTGTCGCCGACCGCCTTGTTCTGAGGCTTGACCGGATTACGGTCGGTCACGACGGCCAAGCGCTCGTTCGCGACCTGTCGCTTGAGGTGAGGGGACCGGAGCGCATCGCCATCGCCGGTCCCAACGGATCGGGCAAGACGACGCTGCTGAGGGCGATCACCGGCGATCTCGCGCCGCTGTCCGGGGCGGTCGACCGGCGCGTCGACTTTGCTTTCCTCGACCAGCGGGTCTCGCTTCTCGACGCGGCCTTGACCATCCGCGACAACTACCGTCGCCTCGACCCCGACTCCAGCGAGGAGGCCTGCCGGGCCAGCCTTGCCCGGTTCAAGTTCCGGGCCGACGCCGCACTCAGGACGGTCGACAGCTTGTCGGGCGGTGAGCGACTGAGGGCCGGTCTTGCCTGCGTACTCGGCCGCGCCCGACTGCCCCAGCTTCTGATCCTCGACGAACCGACCAACCATCTCGACGTCGAGTCGATCGAAACCGTCGAAGCCGGCCTTCGAGCCTATGACGGATCACTTCTGGTTGTTAGCCACGACGAGGCCTTTCTCGATGCCATCGATATCGGTCGGCGTGTTGATCTCGCCATTGCGACGGGCAAGCCCCGATTTGGCTGACCGCGTCGGACGTCGACTTGGTATGGGAATCATAATCGATTGAATGCCGTCGATACGGGGATTTAGAGCAAGGAATTGCCCTTTGACGGAGCCTGTTGGATTGCATTTTCGCGATAACTACTACAAACTGCGTATTCGATACGTAGTGGCACGTAGAACTTTGGGCGAAATTCGTAACCGGATCGTTCAAGGCAGGAAAAAGCGCAGAAATTAGCCGAAATGCGTGGTTGACGGTCCTTCGGGTGCCAGCGTGTTCTCATTATGTTCCTGAATTTCCGGTTGCTCATCCTGCGCTCCGTACGGTCTTACAACGATTGATCCCTCATACTTCAGTCGGTATTGTCTTTTTCAGGAACGCTAGTCCGGGCCGCTCGGTTATGGGTGCCGGGCGTTGGAGAGACTGGTAGGAGAGTCGACTGTCATGGGGTTGTCTGATGGGGCCGCGAGGTTCCCGGCGATGCTCTTTTATGGTGTAGACACCAAGGCAGAAGCCTCTTTGTTCAGGCTGCGAACCTTTATCCACCCTTGTCGGCGCTTCGTCTCATAAGTCCTCTCTCACAAATGAGACCGGAACGGGCGGCGATATGTCCATCGGAGAAAGCTGATGTCACAAGCTCCTACCAAGAATGCCAAGCTGATTGCCTGGGTCGAAGAAGTTGCCAAGCTGACGACCCCGGACCGCATCTACTGGTGCGATGGTTCGCAGGAAGAATATGATCGTCTCTGCCAGGAGCTGGTTGACGGCGGTACCTTCACCCGTCTGAACCCCGCGAAGCGCCCGAATAGCTTCCTCGCCCGTTCCAATCCGTCGGACGTCGCTCGCGTCGAAGACCGCACCTACATCTGCTCGAAGACGAAGGATGAAGCCGGTCCGACCAACAACTGGGCCGATCCGGCCGAGATGCGCGCCACCATGGCCGGCCTGTTCAAGGGCTGCATGAAGGGCCGTACGATGTACGTGATCCCCTTCTCCATGGGACCGCTCGGCTCGAAGATCGCCCAGATCGGCGTCGAGATCTCCGATAGCGCCTACGTCGCCGTCCACATGCGCATCATGACCCGCATGGGCCAGAAGGTGCTTGACGTGCTCGGCAACGCCGATTTCGTGCCGTGCATCCACTCTGTCGGTGCCCCGCTTGCCGCCGGCCAGAAGGACGTCGCCTGGCCCTGCAACGACACCAAGTACATCGTCCATTTCCCCGACACCCGCGAGATCATGTCTTACGGCTCGGGTTACGGCGGCAACGCCCTGCTCGGCAAGAAGTGTCTGGCGCTGCGCATCGCGTCGGTCATGGCCCGCGACGAGGGCTGGCTGGCCGAGCACATGCTCATCCTCGGCGTCAAGAACCCCAAGGGCGAGAAGGCCTACGTCGCCGCCGCCTTCCCGTCGGCTTGCGGCAAGACCAACTTCGCCATGCTGATCCCGCCGGCCGCCTACAAGGGCTGGGAAGTCACCACCATCGGTGACGACATCGCCTGGATCAAGCCGGACGCCAACGGCGTTCTGCGCGCCATCAACCCCGAGAACGGCCTGTTCGGCGTCGCCCCCGGCACCAATGCCGTGTCGAACCCGAACGCCCTCGCCACTCTCAAGGCCAACTGCATCTTCACCAACGTTGGTCTGACCGACGATGGTGACGTGTGGTGGGAAGGTCTCGACGGCGAGAAGCCGGCGCACCTCATCGACTGGACCGGTCAGGACTGGACCCCGGATTGTGGCCGCGCTGCTGCCCATCCGAACAGCCGCTTCACCGCTCCCGCCTCGCAGGTACCGTCGATCGACGCCGCCTGGGAAGATCCTGCCGGCGTGCCGATCGATGCCTTCATGGTCGGCGGTCGCGTCTCCAAGGCTTTCCCGCTGGTCATGCAGTCCTTCTCCTGGGCCCACGGCGTCTATCTTGCCGCCACCATGGGTTCGGAAGCGACCGCCGCTGCCGTCGGTCAGGCTGCCATGCGCCGCGATCCGTTCGCCATGCTGCCGTTCTGCGGCTACAACATGGGCGACTATTGGGCGCACTGGCTGAACATCGGCCGCAAGCTGCCGGCCGCTCC
>JAGSYU010000262.1 GCA_018262575.1 Pseudomonadota bacterium
GTGTGATCGTCGCCAGCGCCCTGAAACACGATGGCGTCTGGTGGAACACCGTCGATCCCGACCGCGTCAGGGCCTTCATGGCCGGGCTCCGCCCATGACCGACGGTCCCGTCATCGACGGCCGACGCCTGCTCGCCCGGCTCGACGCCTTCGCGGCGATCGGCGCGACGCCGGCCGGCGGCGTCAACCGGCCAGCGCTCGGCGACAAGGACAGGGCAGCGCGGGCGTTGCTGGCCGAGCTCGGCGCAGCGCGCGGCTTCTCAGTGTTTCAGGACGCAGCGGCCAATCTTTTCCTGCGGCGGGCCGGTGCCGACGATCTCCGCCCTCCCGTGTTGATCGGCAGCCATCTCGACAGCCAGCCGACGGGCGGCCGCTTCGACGGTGCGCTCGGTACGCTCGCCGCGCTCGAAGTGCTGGAGACGCTTGAGGACCGCGGCATCGTCACCGCGGGGCCGATCGAACTGGTGGCCTGGACCAACGAGGAGGGGAGCCGCTTCTCACCCGGCGCCTTCGGGTCGCAAGTATACGCCGCCGGTGCCTTTCCTGCCGGCTGGCAGGACACGGTGGGCAGCGACGGCGCCCGCCTCGCCGATGAGCTGGCGGCGACGCTGGCGGCCTTGCCCGCGGCATCCGAGCGGCTGCTCGGCGGTCCGTTCGCCGGCTATATCGAGCTGCACATCGAACAGGGGCCGTTGCTCGAACGCGAGGGCGCGCTGATCGGCGTCGTCGAAGGCATTCAGGGCACGCGCTGGCTGGAGGTCGTCATCGAGGGGCAGGTGGCACACGCCGGCACGACGCCGCTCGCCGACCGTCGTGACGCCATGGCGGTGGCCGCTGCCCTCATCACCCAGTTGCAGGCAACGGTGATGCCGGCCGATGCCGATGCGCGCCTCACCGTCGGCCGCCTGACACTCACCCCCGGCGCCGTCAACGTCATCCCCGGCGAGGTGGCATTCTCCATCGATCTCCGCCATCCGAGCAACGCCGAAATCGACAGGCTGGAAGCGGAAATCGTCAGATTGGCAGCCGAGATCGCCACGCGTGGTGGTTGCCGCGCGTCGGTGCGCCGAAGCATGGACATCGCGCCGGCCCGCTTCGACGAGCGACTGATCGGCATCGTCGAACAAGCGGCAAAACGCCGCGGCCTCTCCAACCGGCGCCTGTTCTCCGGCGCCTTCCACGACGCGCTGTTCATGGCGCGCCTTGGTCCGGCGGCGATGATCTTCGTGCCCTGTCGCGGTGGCCTCAGCCATAACGAGGCCGAACACGTCGAGCCGCATCAGGTGACCGCCGGCGCGCAGACATTGTGTGACGCGGCGCTGGAGGCGGTGGCTGCGTTGGCGACCGCCTGACGGTGCCCTTGTCCTCGCGGGGAGGGGAGCGTACAGGCGCCCACCAGCCCGGCAATCTTGTGATTGAAGGGCCGGCCGGCAAAGAGCGCGTGCGTCAGGACCCGCCCACCCTGGGTGGCGGTGCCGACCGGCTTGGTGTCCAAGACGATGCCACGATCTTGGCTTCAGATCAGACCCCATTTTCAACTTTTGCGTCTGGAATAAATGGACGCAATCTTGAAAGCACCAAAGACGTGACTTATAGTATCAGGCATGGTTGGAAAATCACAATTTGCGATGGTTCTTGCCCTGTCGCCATCAGCGGAAAGCCGTCAAGCGCTTGACGAAACGCTTGAGGCTTATCGACAGGCGATGGCAATCCTCGACGGAACCAAAGGCGCCAATCTTGTCGCACTTCATGAGGAGGCTTACGAGGAGATCCGTGCCAGGACGGGCCTGCCCTCACGCATGGCGACTTTGGCATTGCGCGATCGGAGTCGGCGCACTGTCGGAGATCCGATCGAAGACATTCCCCTCGATTCCAAATTATTTTCGCTGAAAGGTCCGGATAGCGTGAGCATATCCACAGTTACGGGGCGGGTTACTGTCCCTTATTCTGTGGATGGCTATCGCGACGGCTGGAGTGATTTTTCAGAGGCTCGCCTCTTCTTCGGTAGACCATTGATCAGAATTCTCATCGGGGTGCAGACTGGGCCCCAATTCCAGAAAGAGATCACAATGTCCAATGAAGGTATTCTGGCTCGACTCGGGCGTGTCATCGCCGGAGTGGTCAACAATGCGGTCGACACAGCGGAGAGCTCCAATCCGATCGCCGTTGCGCAGCAGGCCCTGCGGGAAATCGACAAGATCACCGATGAAGCGCGCGCCGTGTTGGGAGTCGCCCTGGCGTCGGGCCACCGCCTGAAAGCCAAGGCGGAGGATCTGGATGCCGAGATTCGCGATCTTGACGAGAAGATCAAAACCGGCCTCGCCAGGGGGCGCGAGGATCTGGCGCGTGCGGCGACGGGCGTGCAGATCGACCTGGAAGCGCAGCGCAACGCAATCGACAAGGCGATCGCCGAAAACGCCGGTGAGATCGCCGAAGCGGAGGCGACATTGCGCAGCATCGCCTCGGCCCGTGCTGACGCGAAGAAGCGCCTTGAGGATGCCGAGCGGGCCGAGCGGACGGTATTCCCTGCGGCCACGCCCTCTCAACGCAATGACCAGCGCCTGGCCGCTGCGCTGGCGGCGGTGGAGAGAGTGACCGGCGTTCCCATCAAGCCGGTCCAAGGGGCGGCGGAAATCGAGGAGTTGGGCAAAATGCAGCGCGACGACGCGATCGAGGCTCGCCTCAAGGTCTTCCGCGAAGGACAGCGCTGATGGAGCCAATCATTCAGCCAGGCACGGAGGTGTTCTGGGGCGCTCTTCTGGTGGTGGCCGGCCTTGGGATTGTCGAGGTGGTGTCCATGCTTCTTGGCGCCTCGGCCTCTGGCCTGCTGGATGATGGCATCGGTCTTCATGGACCGGGGGATCACCAAACCGGGCTGCTTGGCGGCTGGATGTCCTGGGTCAACGCGGGAGGCGTGCCGCTCTTGGTTCTGGCGGTCCTCTTCCTTTCAGCGTTCGCCGTATTCGGCTTTTCCCTTCAAGCGCTGGCCACGAGCGTTGCCAGCCCTATGCCAACACTTATAGCCGGCCCCATCGCGCTCATTTTGGCCGTTCCGGCAACCCGATGGCTTAGTCGCGGCATCGCTCGGATCATTCCGCGCGAAGAGACCGACGCCGTCAGCCAAGCTGGGTTCATCGGTCTTGTGGGCATGGTCACAATTGGGCCTCTCGATCAAGGGCAACCCGGGGTGGTGCGCGTGAAAGACGAGCACGACAACATTCACAATCTT
>JAGSYU010000140.1 GCA_018262575.1 Pseudomonadota bacterium
GCGCCTGTTTCAGGCCACCGTCGGCCTCGCGCCGATGAGCTATCTGAGGGCGCGGCGGCTCACCATTGCCGCCGAGGCGCTGGCGCAAGGCGACAGGGAGATCCTGCCGATCGCCCTCGACGCCGGCTACGGCTCTCACGAAGCCTTCACCCGGGCCTTCGCCGGCTGTTTCGGCGTGCTGCCGAGTACGGTCCGTCAGGCCCGGACGACCTGTAACCTTCCCTTGATGGAGCCATGGACCATGCGCAAAGACATGATCATCGACCTCGCCGCCCCCGAACTCCGCCAGCGTGGCGCCTTCCGGGTGATCGGCCTCTCGGCCCGCTGCACCTTCGAGACCAATGCCGTCCTTCCCAGGCTATGGACCGACTTCAACCCACGCTGCGGTGAGGTTCCGGCGCCCGTGGCCGGCGCCGCCTATGGCGTCTGCTGCGACATGGAGGCCGACGGCCACTTCCGCTACGTCGCCGGCCTTGAATCGACAGCGACGCGCGTACCCGACGGCCTCGACTTCGTCGACATCCCCGCGAGCCGCTACGCCGTGTTCCAGCACGTCGGCCACATCTCCGGCTTTAACAAGACCGTCTACACCATCTGGAACAAGGCGCTGCCCGACGCCGGCCTTGAACAGGCCGGGACGCCCGACTTCGAGCTCTATGATGAGCGCTTCGATTCGAAGACCGGCAGCGGCACGGTGGAAATCTGGATCCCCATCGTCTGACGGGCTCGGCCGCGTCCCCTGCGCATCGCCTCGCGGCGCGGCTACCGATGCCGCGCCGATGGGGTTCTCAACGTGACCAGTTCCTCGGCGGCGGTCGGATGGACGGCCATGGTGCGGTCGAAGTCGCGCTTGGTCGCGCCCATTGTAACCGAAATGCCGACGGCCTGGATCATCTCGCCCGCCTCCGGCCCCAGGATGTGAACGCCGAGCACCCGGTCGGTGACAGCGTCGACGACCACCTTCATGAACGTCCGCTCGTCGCGGCCGGCGAGGATGTTGCGCATTGGCCGGAACTCGGTCTTGTAGACATCCACCGCCTTGTGTGCGGCACAGGCTGCCTCCTCCGAGAGGCCGACCGTGCCGACCTCCGGCGTGGTGAAGATCGCCGTCGGGATTGCCGAGAGGTCGGTGAAGCTCTCCTTGCCGCCGAACACCGTATCGGCGAAGGCATGGCCTTCACGGATCGCCACCGGCGTCAGCTGGGCATGGTTGGTAACGTCCCCCACCGCGTAGATGGACGGCACTGACGTTTCCGACAGCGCGTTGACGATGATGGCCCCCTCCTGGTCGAGCGCCACGCCCAGCGCCTCAAGGCCGAGCCCGGTGGTGTTCGGTCGGCGACCGGTGGCGGCAAGGACGAGATCGGCGTCAAGGGCAGCGCCATCGACGAGCCGCACCGCAAGACCAACCGCCGTCTTGTCGATGCCCTCCACCTGCACGCCGGTCCGAACGTCGATGCCGCGCGCCCTGAGCGCGTCGGCGAGCTTGTCCCGAACTTCCCGGTCGAAACCGCGCAGCACCTGCTCGCCGCGATAGAGCACGGTGGTGGCAACGCCGAGGCCGTTGAGGATGGACGCAAACTCGAGGGCGATGTAGCCGCCTCCGACCACCACTGCCTTTTCGGGCAGGGTCGGCAGATCGAACATGTCGGTCGAGGTGACCGCATGCTCCATGCCGGGGACCTCCGGCAGCACCGGACGGTTGCCGGTGGCGATCAGAATGCGGCCGGCGGTGACCGTTCGTCCCTCGGCCACCAGATGGACCTCGTTGGGGCCGGTCATCACGGCACGGTCGCGGATGATCTCGGCGCCGGACCTCTGGAGGTTGCCGGCGTAAATGCCTTCAAGCCGGGTGATCTCCCGATCCTTGGCCGCCCGCAGCGCCGCCCAGTCGAAAGTCCTGTCGCCGACCGTCCAGCCGAAGCCGGCGGCGTCGTTGAACTCGCCGGCGAACCGGGAGGCATAGACCAGCAGCTTCTTCGGCACGCAGCCGCGGATGACGCAGGTGCCACCAATGCGGGATTCCTCGGCAATGGCGACCCGTGCGCCGTAGCCGGCAGAAATGCGAGCGGCGCGGACCCCGCCGGAGCCCGCGCCGATGACAAAGAGATCATAGTCGAAGGATGCCATCACCAACCGCCATGTCGAGGAACATCCGTCCTCATATCATGCCGCCGCTGGGTATTGGCAATCGGCTTCTCTCAGAAGTTATAGCCGCGCTTGTTGAGGTCATCGCGCGACCGAGTGAGAATTTCCGTGGACAGGGCGTCGCGCCAGATGCCGGCCGAACGCATCGAGTCCTGGATGATCACCGGCGCCAGCTGGCCATACTTCTGGCCGACCGGCGACTTGAAGAAGGTGGTGATCTGCTTGAGCTCGTCCTCGCTGAAGCGGGCGGCCCAGACGCGTTCGAGTTCGCGGTCGAGGTCAGGACGGCGCTTGGCGAGATCGAGAGCGACGGCGCTGACCACCTCCTCGATATCCTTGGCGGCACCAGGATTGGAGCGCTGGAAGAGCGCCTTGGTCTGCTGGGCCAGCGCCACGAGAATTCCATTGAACTGCTCGGAGGCGTGAGCGGCGACGATGGTCTCGCGGGCCGCGGCGATGTGGGACTCGGTAAGGTCCTGCGAAACTGCCGGAGACGCCAGCGCGGCGATCACCATGGCCGCCGCCAGCGGGCGGCGGAAAAGGTTCAAAGTCCGGTGCATAAACAAATCTCCGATATCGACTTCGTCGTTGGCTTCATTCGTCAAGAAGGCACGCCTTTCGTTGCAACCCGCCGCCTCGCCACTGCGATTCCACGACGGAATCACCGGCGGCCCCGGTTGCGCCAAAAGCGCCGTTACCCAGCCTGTGAAACCGAATTCTGGCGAAATGATGCGCCCACCGCGATCAAGCCCCATTTCCCGGAAACGGCCCCCGCTGGTTTGCCGCAATCCGCGCCATGCCGCAAGCCCTGGTGTAAGGGAGCGGCCTTGATTGGTCTCGCTGGACATTGGAAAGCGGCGGGGTCTGGCGCCTATTTGTCGGCATGATAAACCCCTTTCATTCCCGCACAAGGAAAGGCAGAGCGGCCGATGCGCCCAGTTGCTGTTTTCGATCTCGATGGCACGCTTCTCGACACCGCCCCCGACCTTCTCCGGGCGCTCAATCGAACCCTTGACGGCGAAGGCTTGAAGCCCGTCCGGCGCTCCGACGTGGCCAGTTTGTTCGGCCACGGGGCGCGAGCGTTGATCGGCGAGGGCTTCCGCCTTGGCGGCCAGCCACTCGACGCGGAGCGGCTGCCCGAGCTGGTCGAGCGCCTGATCGCTTTCTATGCCGCCGAGATCGCCGTGGAGACGTGCCCTTACCCCGGCCTTGCCGGTGCGCTCGATCGTCTTTCCCGTCGCGGTTTCGGTCTCGCCGTCTGTACCAACAAACGGGAAGCGCTCAGCCACGCGGTGCTCGATGGTACCGGTCTTTCCGCCCGGTTCGCCGCCGTGGTCGGTGGCGACAGCCTGCCCGAGCAAAAGCCGCACCCGCGGCCGCTTCTCGAGGCCATCGCCCGGGCTGGCGGCGCACCGGGTACGGCGATCATGGTCGGCGACAGCGAAAGCGACATCGCCGCGGCCCGGGCGGCCGGCGTGCCGGTGATCGCCGTCGATTTCGGCTATGGCGGTCAACCGGCAGCCGAGCTCGGGGCCGACGCCGTCATCGGCCACTATGACGAGTTGGATCAGACGATAGACATGCTGCTGCCCCGCTGATTGCCTGACACCGACGACCGCCGTTGAGCTTGGCACACGGCTCATCGCATCACGGACACCAGGCGCCGGTCTCGGCATTCGTCGCGCCAACGGCTTCGTTGAAGCAGCATGGCCGTCAAGGCGACCGTCAATCCGTTGTTCCGGACAAAGGTTCTCGCAACCAGTCTCTTTCACCAGCGCCGACCACGGCGGCCGGCGCTCCCGTCGCCGTCAACGGCCTGTCAGCTCGAATTACGTCTTGATTGGACCGGGTGCGCTCACCTGCGTCATCAGATCATGGTTCCATTGCCCCTCCACGCTGACGTGGGCGGCGGCGCCGAGCAGTTCGGCCTTGATGAGGTTGTGGTCGACGTAGTTGTAAATGCCCGGCTGGAGGAAGGTGTAGACCATGGCACCGGCGCTGCCACCCCGGATGAACCAGGTCTCGTAATTGCGCTGCGGCGGGTTGGCGAACTTGCCGTGTTCCCACACCCAGTCGCCATGGCCGCCGATCAGATGCGGCCGGCAGTCCATGATGCCCGACGAGTGAAGGAACAGCACGGTTTCGCCGACCTTGGCCGTCATGGCGTTGTCGCCGGTGAGCGAACCGACCTTGCCGTTGAACACCACGTGGGTGGGGATCAGCTTTTTCATCACCTCGAGCGTGTCGGCAAAGGCGTCGCCGGCACTCTCGTAGGCTCGGTAGGCGCCCTTGTCGTCACGCGGAACATACAGGTCGAATTCACCGATGGTGTAGATGCGATCATAGGAAAGCGACTTGCCGTCGCCGTCCGTCAGCCCGTTGCGCGGCAGCACCATCAGCGTGCCGCTCATGCCGGAGGTGACGTGCCAGGCGGTCATGCCGGGCGGTGCGCAATGATAGAGGAACACGCCGCTCCGCGTCGCCTTGAAGCGCAGGCTCGCCTGCTCGCCTGGATTGACCAGGGTCAGCTGCGAGCCGCCGAGGGCACCGGTAGCGCCGTGAAAGTCGATGTTGTGCGGCAAGGTGTTGGTGTCGGGATTGATGAGCGTCAGCTCGACATAGTCGCCCTCGTGCACCACCAGCGTCGGACCGGGCATCGAGCCGTCGAAGGTCAGTGCCTGGAAGGTGGTGCCTTCGTCGTCGATGACGATCTGCTTCTCGGTAACGGTCATGCGGAACTCGACGATGACAGGGCCTCCTTTGGCGATCTGGTCGTGCGTCATGACGTTGGGCGGCGGCACCAATTCCGCCTTGACGCGTGGCAGCTTGGCGAGCGCCCCCGGATCGGCGACGGTGCCGCCGGTCGGATCGTCGGATTCATCGATGGCAAGAGCCGGCGCTGCCGAGACGACGGCGGCGACGGCCGCGGCCCCGAACAGAGCGGAACGACGGGTCAGCATGGTCTTTCTCCTTGTGCGCTACGCCCAGAAGAAACGCTTGCTGATCCATTCTGTTCCGGAGAATCGGCGCGTGCCGCCGAATGACCCGTCACCGTCACAAACCCGCTTCATTCCTCTTTGAGACCCGTCGCATACTGCAGGTGGCGCAGCAGCCAGAGAATGACGACGCCGGCAAAGGTCGCCAGCAGCGCGACGGGCCAGAGGCCGAGGCCGCAGGCAAGCCCAATGGCCCCGGAAAGCCACATGCTGGCGCCTGTCGTCAGCCCCCGGACATCGCCTTTGGCGTAAACGATGACCCCGGCCGCGAGAAAGGTGATGCCGGCCGTGACGGCTTCCACCAACCGGATAGGATCGAGCCGCATAGCCGGGCTTTGATCCGCCAGCGTTTCCATCATGTAGAGCGTGATCATGCAGAAGGTAGCGACGGCCAAACCGACCAGCATGTTCGTCCTCAGGCCGGCCGTGTTCTTGTGGAGGTCGCGCTCAAGCCCGATCAGGCCGCACAGCAGGGCGGCGCCGATCGTCCTGACCAACAGGATTCCCATCGGCAGGGGAAATTCGAAGCTGAATTCGTCCATAAGGCTTTGCGGCATCATCCGCCTCCTCGTTCTCCGGCTCACAAGCGCCGAAGGGGAGAAATGTTCCCGCGTTCGAGAGGCGAAAGACGACAGAGATGCAAGCAGAAGCCGCAGCGACGCCGCTGGCTCGCGCCAGGCTCGGCTATAGGTTCGTCCAGATGAATTGTCGAAGCGCTGGAGGAGACTCGCCTTGTACTCTGGTTCACAAAAACCCGAGCGCACCTGGCAAATTGCTGTAGTGGTTGGAAGTAATGGTGGTCGCTGTAGGGATTGAACCTACGACCCCCGCAGTGTGAATGCGATGCTCTCCCGCTGAGCTAAGCGACCTTGAACCAACCTACTACAGTCTACGACGACGTTTTTCAAGCAAGAGCACACTTGTGCGAACGAAGTGTCTCCCGCCGAGCTACGCGCCCGTCCCGCTGTGCGGTGGCGCGATATAAGGGCCCTCGGTGGGGCAAGTCAAGGCATCAGGGAAACGAAAATTCGATCGTCACGAGCGGGGTGACGAGAGAGCGAGGGCGCGCCACCAGGACGGCCCCGAGAAAACGATCGGCGGGTATCTTGCGGCTGATTTGGCGATGACCACCAGTGTTTCGCGGCGCCCGGGGGATGTCCGGGCGCCGCTCACAAGACGCTGCGTAGGGGGAAGCGCTCTCGACCGGGTCAGGCAGCGGTGTCGAGCAGAGTACGCAGCGAGGGGTGGATGTCCGGGCTTTCCTCGGACAGAAACTTCAAAAGCGCCCTTTCGTTGGCGTGGATGACGCCGTCGCGGCCGATGCGGTCGGCCAGCCATTTCACTTCCTCCGAGGTGACAGCTTCCGCTTCGCGGATTCGAACCTCATCGGCTTCGGCTGACTTCGAGGATGCATCGTCTTGCTGATGCCAGGCTGACCAAACGTCGCGGAGGCCATTGGACAGCATGCTCGACAACATGTCGCCGAACAGCGCGGTGACGCCGCCGGCCGGCGCGTCGAGCCAGGCGTCGCGGCCGAGCGCTTCCTCGCGCGACAGCAGCGTGTAGCCACGCGCCGCCATCAGGAAGGAGGCAATCGCCTTGACGAACAAGTCCGACCAGGCGGGGTCGTTGTCGGCCTCGCGACTGCGGTCGTTGAGGTCGAACAGCACCTCCGCTTCCTCGCGGCTGATGCCGACCGACCGTTCGTTGCCGAAGGCGTAGAGGATGCAACGCAGACGCTCGACGTCGGCGGCCGAGATGATGCCCCCCTCACCGTCGTCGGCGCCAGCCAGCACCGAACGCGACACCTCGGCGAGCGCAAAGGCGGACAGCTCGGCCGGTACCGAATCGGCCCGACGCATGACGTTGATCAGAAGATCGATCTCGAGATCGCTGCGGATGCCGTCGGCCGACAACACGCCAATCAGCCAGCGCGCCATCTCCTCGCTGACGTGGCCGCTGGGAGCCGTCTGCAGAGCGACGTAGTCGGTCAGGGCCTCGATATAGAGCTGACGGCCGGCGGCCGTCGGAAAGCCATCCTCGGCGGCGAGACGGCAGAGCCGACGGACCTCGTCGGCGTCGATGCCGCCATCGGCATAGACGGCGGCACGCAGGCGGGCGACCGCGTCGAGCGGCGTGGCGTCAGGCGCTATCGTCTTTCCGCTGTCGCTTGTCATTCCGGCCCCCCATGGCTCGCTTCATAAAGGAAGCTACACCACAATTCCGACTTCGAGCTTAAGGGAACGGGTTAAAAAACCATTGAAGACAGATGGTTAACGCGCTAATTCCGTGCTTTCCGCGCTCCAGACGGCCGCATTGGGCGATATCGCCGGCCATCGAGCCGGAAATCCCGCCATGGCTGCTCAAACCGCCTGGCAGCGCTTTACCGTGCTCCAGCGTCCGGCAGCGCGGCAGGGAGCATCGTCAGTGTCCGCCTTGCCGCTCGCGGCGCAGGCGCTCCCAGTAGTCCAGGCGCTTCCTGAGCTCGCGCTCGAAACCGCGTTCGACGGGGCGGTAGAAGGAGCGGCGCCCCATCTTCTCCGGGAAGTAGTCCTGTCCGGAGAAGGCGTCCGGCTCGTCGTGGTCGTAGCGGTAGCCGGCCCCGTAACCCTCGCCTTTCATCAGCTTGGTCGGCGCATTGAGGATTTGACGCGGTGGCACCAGACTGCCGAATTCCTTCGCCGCCGCCATCGCCGTCTTGAAGGCCGTATAGACGGCGTTGGACTTCGGGGCCGTCGCCACATAGACGACCGCTTCGGCGATGGCCAGCTCGCCTTCCGGTGAGCCGAGCATCTCATAGGCGCCCTGGGCGGCAATGCACACCGACAGCGCCTGCGGATCGGCGAGTCCGATGTCCTCGGCGGCCATGCGGATCACCCGGCGAACGACGTAGAGCGGATCCTCTCCAGCATCGATCATCCGGCAGAAATAGTAGAGCGCGGCATCAGGATCGGAGCCACGCACCGACTTGTGCAGCGCCGAGATCAGATTGTAGTGGCCGTCCTGCGCTTTGTCGTAGACGGGCGCTCGCCGCTGGACGATCTCCTGCAGCGTCTTGGCGTCGAAGGTCTCGCCCTCACCGGCAGCGCGCCAGACATCTTCGGCAAGCGTCAGCGCGGCGCGGCCGTCACCGTCGGCCATGCGGACGAGCGCCGACCTCGCTTCATCGTCGAGCGGCAGAGGCTTGCCGGTCACCTCTTCCGCACGGTCGAGCAACTGGCCGATCGACGTTTCGTCATGTGCCTTGAAGACCAGCACATGGGCGCGTGACAACAGGGCGGCGTTGAGTTCGAAGGACGGATTCTCGGTGGTGGCGCCGATCAGCGTCACCGTTCCATCCTCCATGACCGGCAGGAAGCTGTCCTGCTGGGCGCGGTTGAAGCGATGGATCTCGTCGATGAACAACAGCGTGCCGCGTCCGAGCGCCCGCCGCTGGCGGGCCGCCTCGAAGATCTTCTTGAGATCGGCAACGCCGGTGAAGATGGCCGACGCCTGCTCGAAGGCGAGGTTGGTCTCATGCGCCAGCAAGCGGGCGACGGTGGTTTTGCCCGAGCCGGGTGGTCCCCAGAGAATCAGCGACCCGAGCGAACCGGAGGCCAGCATGCGGGTGATGGTGCCGGTCGGTCCGACCAGATGATCCTGGCCGACCACGTCCGACAGGCTAGCCGGCCGTAACCGGTCGGCCAGCGGCCGGCCAGCCCGGTTGTCGGCGGCGCTGATGCCGAACAGATCACTCATCGGAAGGCCATGCGCAGGATCTGGCCATTGCGGTCGATGGCCAGGCGCCAGAACATCGGGTCGGAGTCGGCGACAGCGGCCAGAACCTTGGTTGCCGTGATGTCATTGCCATTGACCGACAGGATGATGTCGCCCTTTTGCAGGCCGATGCGGTCGGCAGGTGCGCCAGCGGCAACGGCAGTGACGACGACGCCGGTCTGGCCGCGATAGGAAAGTCCGATCTCGGCGGCGACGGCGGGCGAAACGTTGGCGACGGTCGCGCCCTGAAACGGAGAGCGCGCTTCGATCATCAACTGCTCGCGCGGCGTGGTCTCCGGCGCCTTTGTCAGCGTCACCGGAACATCGATCAGCTTGCCGGCCCGGTTGACGGTGAGCTTGGCCACGTTGCCGACGCCCTTGGTGGCAAGGCGGTAGTTGAAGACACGCGGATCGCTGACCTCGACACCATCCACCGCGACGACGAGGTCGCCGGCATCAAGGCCGGCCGCCTCAGCCGGACTCTTTCTGAGGATGGAGGTGACCAGAACGCCCGACGGTCGGTCGAGCCCAAGGCTTTCGGCGATGTCCGAGGTTACCGGCTGGAGTTCGGCACCGATCCACGGCAGTTCAACGGCGGAGCCGCCGCGCCGCGCCGAGTCGACGAACACCTTCACCATGTTGGAGGGGATGGCGAAGCCGATGCCGTTGGAGCCGCCGCCACGGCTGAAACATGTCGACCAGCGCGCCGCCGGAATTGCCGGGATTGATGGCGGCATCGGTCTGGATGAAGAACTGATAATCGGAAATGCCGACCTGGCTGCGGGCCAGTGCCGAGACGATGCCCTGCGTCACCGTCTGGCCGACGCCGAACGGATTGCCGATGGCCAGGACCAGGTCGCCGACCTGCAACTGATCGGAATCGGCCAGCGGCAAGGTCGGCAGTTCGCCCTTGGGATCGCGAATTCTCAGCACGGCCAGATCAAGCTGCTCATCCTTCAACACCACGTCGCACTCGAACTCGCGCCGATCGGCAAGGGCCACCTTCACGTCGTCACCATCCTCGATGACGTGGTTGTTGGTCACGATGAGACCGGAGGGATCGACGATGACGCCTGAACCGAGTGACTGTTGATGCCGTTCGCGCTGCCGGCCGATGCCCGGCATATCGCCGCCGAAGAACTGGCGAAAGAAGGGGTCGTCCATCAGCGGCGACGAGGCGACCTTGATGGTCTTGGTCGAGTAGACGTTGACCACAGCCGGCCCGGCCACCTTGGCAACCGGCGCAAAGGACAGCTTGACCGCCGTCTCCGACGCCGGCACCGCCCGGTCGGCGGCCAGGGCGGCAGCCAGTGGGACAAACGCCGCGAAGCCGAAAGCCAAGACAAGGCGGGACAGTCCGTTCAATCGCATCGCGTGTCTCCGATCGGGCATGGTCGACATGCCGTCTTTTACGCCGCCCAATATGGCAACGGAAGGACGCTCAAACAACAAGGGGCGACCCGATGGGCCGCCCCTTGCTCAACTTTCAGCGGAAGCGCGCCCTCAGGCGGCAGCCGTCTCGGCCTCGGCCGGCGCGGCGGCCTGGCGGGCCTTGTCGGCGGCGCCCTTGGCGGCAACGTCGCGGTCAACGAACTCGATCACCGCCACCGGGGCCGAATCGCCCTGGCGGAAGCCGGCCTTCAGCACGCGGGTGTAGCCACCGGCGCGGGCCTGATAGCGGGGGCCAAGCACGTCAAACAGCTTCTTGGCGGCGATCTCGTTGTTCTGCAGCTCGGCAGCGAGCTGACGACGAGCAGCGAGGCCGCCTTTCTTGGCGATGGTCACCAGCTTCTCGACGATCGGACGCAGGTCCTTGGCCTTCGGCAAAGTGGTGACGATCTGCTCATGCTCGACGAGCGAGATGGCGAGGTTGGCGAGCATCGCCTTGCGATGGCTCTGAGTGCGGTTGAACCGACGGCCCGCAGTACCGTGACGCATGGCCTACTCCTATTTGTCTTTCGCGCGGCTCACGCCGGGCAGGATTGTTTTGAACGAGCCGGAGAGCTGCGCCCTCCGGCGAGCTTTTCGGCTCAGTAGTTGTGGTCTTCGTAGCGCTTGGCCAGGTCTTCGATATTCTCGGGCGGCCAGTTCGGGACTTCCATGCCGAGATGCAACCCCATCTGCGCCAGCACTTCC
>JAGSYU010000141.1 GCA_018262575.1 Pseudomonadota bacterium
TCCATGGTGAAGCGCTCGCGCGACCAGTCGCAGGAGGCGCCGAGGCGCTTCAGCTGGCCGACGATGGTCCCACCCGACTCGGCCTTCCACTCCCAGACGCGCTTGACGAAGTCCTCGCGGCCAATCTGCCGGCGATGGATCTGCCTTTCAGCCAGTTGGCGCTCCACCACCATCTGCGTGGCGATGCCGGCATGGTCGAGGCCGGGCTGCCAGAGAACATCGAGACCTCGCATGCGCTGCAGGCGCACGAGAATATCCTGCAGCGTGTTGTTGAGCGCGTGGCCCATGTGCAGCGAGCCGGTGACGTTCGGCGGCGGAATGACGATGGTGAAGGTGTCCTTGCCCGGCGTCTTGCCGGCGCCAGCGGCGAACGCCTTCGCATCTTCCCAGGCCTTGGCGATGCGCGGCTCAACGTCCGCCGCTTCAAATGTCTTTTCCAGCATGATCCGACGTCTTTTTCCTGTCGTCTTGGGGTGAGCGACGGTTAGCCGCTACGCCCTCGAAAATCAACAAGAAGCGCCTTTTCCGGCGTCAAAACCGGTCGAACCCGCCTCGACGCTCAGCCGCCCGCCGCATCCCGGCCTCGGTCGCGCGGCCATCGGCAAAGCCGATGTCGCGCAGTTTGTGGTCGTTGAAGTCCTCGATGCTTTCGTCCCGCCGCCAGGAGAAGGTCGCGAAAGCCCGGGCGAACACGGCAGATACCGGCAGAAAGACGGTAATCCGGCGGTCGCGCCGGACCATGGTCTGATCCACGCACGTCATTGCCATATCCCTTGATCCGTTGATGCAACAGAGGCAATCTCTGCCAGAAAGCCGAATATTTCCAATCGAACCTTCGCTTCCATCCATAAAGAGCGCTTATCCATGAAGCCCTTCAGACAGATGCCGCTCAACGCGCTCCGGGTGTTCGAGGCGGTGTCACGCCTGATGAGTTTCACCCGCGCCGGCCAGGAGCTCGGCATGACACAGGCGGCGGTGAGCTATCAGGTGAAGCTGCTGGAAGGCATATTGGGCGAACTCCTGTTTCGTCGGCTGCCGCGCCGGATCGAGCTGACTGAAGCCGGGGACCGCCTGATGCCCAAGGTGGGTGAGGCCTTCGCGCTGCTTGAGGACGCCATGGCAGCCGCTCGGATGGCGGTCGAGGAACAGCTCGTCATCAACACCACGCCAACGTTTGCCGCCCACTCGCTGGCCCGTCGCATCGGCAACTTTCAGCTCGGTGCGCCGCACATCGCCGTACGGCTTATCACCGACACCACACCGATGGACTTCAGCCGTGATCCGGGCGACGTCGCCATCCGCTACGGCAGGGGAGATTGGCCGGGCCTCGTGACCCATCACATCATGGATCTTAACTTCGCGCCGATGCTCAGCCCGTCCCTGCTCGACTGGGTCAAGCCGCTCGACAGCCCGCGCGACCTCTTGAAATGCAAGATCATCGATCCCGGCGATCCCTGGTGGCGGCGCTGGTTCGACGCCGCCGGTGTGCCCGATGCCGACCTAGAGGGACGGCAGCGCAACCTGTTCGGCTCGCAGGCCCTGGAGGCGAGTTCGGCCATCGCCGGTCATGGCGTCGCCATCCTGACACCGGCCTTCTACCGCGAGGAGCTGGCGAGCGGCCGGCTGATCATGCCGTTCGATCTGACCTGCAGCGATGGGTCCGCCTACTGGCTGGTCTATCCGGAAAATCGTCGCAGCCAGCCGAAGATTCGCGCCTTCCGCGACTGGCTGCTGGCGGATATCGAGAAGCACCCACTCTGAGACGTCGTTTTTGTTAACCATATTTTCGGCAGGTTTCAGCGCCTGGTTTTGCAAGGTCACCCGTCTAAAGCTGCAGAGGGAGTTTTCCCCGGAGGCAGCATATGTCGTCCCTATCCGCCCTGACCAGCAATACCAGCAGCCTTGCCGCCCTTTTGGGATCGTCGAGCAACAAGGGAACGTCGGCCGCCACCGCCTTCGCGCCGCCATCGTCCGACAGTCAGAACGGCAGCTCGACGTCTGGCACGGTGTCGTCGGGCAGTGCCTTCTCCGCGCTCGGCAGCGACATGCAGTCGGCGCTTCTGTCGCTGCAGGAACAGACCAGCGGGACCGACGCAGCCATGCCGCCGCCACCGCCGCCTTCGGCGTCTTCGTCAACCTCCACCGATGCGACCACGACGACAGACAGCAGCGCATCTGCCGCAAGTGACGTCCCATCGGAAGACGCAGAGGCGGCCGCGATGCCGCCGCCACCTCCGCCCCCGTCGCCGGAAGCGGCGACGGATTCGGATAGTGCGTCGGTCGACGCCACGTCTTCCTCGAGCAGCACCGACGCTGCCACCGGCACCGACACGACGGACTCGACCTCGTCGACCGACGACAGCGCCTCTTCGAGCGGCGGCGCCTCGGGGACCAGCGAGAGCAAGGAAGTCGTCAGCACGACCTACACCGACAACCCCGATGGCAGCAGCACCATCACCATCAGCTATTCGGACGGCTCGACCAGCGTGACGACCACCGGCGGCGAGGGCCAGTCGGCCGGCGGGTCGGACTCACCGCAGCCGGACATGCCCTATAGCGTTGGCAACGGCAGCGGCGCCACGGGCAACACCAGCCTGTCGCAGACGGTGAGCAACCTCTACGCCAGCGTCGCCAACAGCCTTGGCATGGCGAGTTCGGCCGGCGTTGCGGCCTGACGAGCAGATGAAGCGATTGTCTAGCCAGTTGTCGCGCGTGGCCCGAGCAGAATGATCGCCGCGCCGACAAGACAAACCGCGGCCCCGATGACGTCCCAGCGATCCGGCGCCTGCCGCTCCACCGCCCACAGCCAAACAAGCGAGGCAGCGATGTAGACGCCGCCATAGGCGGCGAAGACGCGACCGGCAACGGCACTATCGATGCGCGTCAACACCACAGCGAACAGGGCGAGCGACAATACACCCGGCAGCGTCCACCAACCAGAACGGCCAAGGCGCAACCACGCCCAGAAGGCGAAGCAACCAGCGATCTCGAAAAAAGCGGCAATAATCTGAAGAAGGATGGGCTTCACGCCGCTCAGCGCCCGCGCGACACGCGCTCGATTTCGGCGCGCACCAGCCGTTCGACGATCACCGGCAGGTTCTCGTCGAGCCAGGCATGCAGCATCGGCCGCAGCATTTCCTTGACGAGGTCGTCGAGCGTCCGACCGTTGGCAGCCAGCACCGTGTGGCTAAGCTGACCGAAGGCGGACTGAACTGTGGCGCTGGCAGCTTCCGAAACCAGCGGCTCGTCGAGTCCTCCCAGCTCTGATACCGGACGAACGCGCGCTGCCTCCGCCTTCGGGGGAGTGGGCCGACGTGGCGGCTCGGCGACCGGTTCAGAGAAGGCCACTTCGGCCTCGTCGTCCTTCAGCCCTTCCACGAGTTCAAGTGGCTCCGCCTCGTCAAACATGTCGACGTCCGCGAGATCAAGCACCTCCGGCTCGTCCCCATCGTCGGCGTCATCAACATCGATCTCCGGCTCGCCTTCGTCGTCGTCGCCAGACTGGGCGAACAGCTTGTCGAGGTCGTCCTCGGAGATGTGCTCGTCCTCGAGCGCCGGCTTGGCCATGGTCTCGACTTCCGGTTTAGGAGCAGCCGCCTTGGCCGGAGCAGGCTTGGGGGCGGGCGATTCCTTGCCATCGGGCTCATCGGCAATGATCCGCCGGATGGAAGCCAGGATTTCTTCCATTGAAGGTTCGGCGGACGCGGCTGCCTTGGCCATTGATCTCTACTCCGAGCGGGTCACCCCGCCACCTGCTACACGATCGATCGCGGCCTGCTCCCCGCGACGCTTGAGGGCGGATCCACTCCTGGCCGCCTTCGGCGACGGGACCGGATCGCCGGCACAGCGCGGCAGTCGCCGGGCCAATTGCCGGCGACAAGCCTGATTCGACATCTGAAGTATAGATTAGTTAACGCCGGTGGAAACGGTGACGGCCGGAAATCCGGCGGTTATCCCCGTCACCCACCATCCAAAAGGTCAGCGGCCATCCGGCGTGCGCAACCCAATCCACTTGTCACGCACCTGCTCGTAGTGATGTTCAGGCCGATAGGCGGTCACTTTGAGACCGAGACGTTCGCGGTCGAGGCGCCCCATGGCGGCAACGGCACTGTAGCCCGCCACCACGAATTGCGCCTCGGCACCGACTTGTGACAGTCGGGCATCGATCAACGTGCTTTGCGCGTTGAGGACGTCGAGCGTTGTCCGCTGGCCGACTTTCTGCTCCTCGACGACACCCTCGAGCGCCAGCCGGCTCGCCGTCACCGACGCCTCGGCGGCGACAATCTGGGCTCTCGACGATTCGAGCGCGCTCCAGGCCTGGGCGAGAGCGGCGTCCACCGACATCCGGGCCACGTCGATCTCAAGCTTGGCCTGGCCGAGTTCCTCCTTGGCCTGGCGTACGGTGGCATACTCACCACCGCCCTGGTAGATGGGAATCGACAGCACAGCGGCAACCGAGCCCTCGAGCGTGCGTGCACGGTCCGGCGCCGACGAGCCGCCGCCTGCCACGCTGCCGGCGAAGGTGTGCCCCACGGTTCCCTGCAGCACGAAGGTCGGCAGCAGCTCGCCCTCCTGGATCTCCACGTTGTAAGCGGCGGTGTCGGCGTTATGGATCGCCGCCCGGATCATCGGATGCTCGGTGCGCGACGCATCGACCGCAGCCGACAGCTTGGCCGGCAACAACTTGGAAATCGAGCCAGGCGAGCGCAGCCCCTTCGGTTCATGACCGACGACCTTGATGTAGTTGGCCTTCGCTGTCAGCAGATCGGCTTGGGCCTGGCTGACGGCCGATGACGCCGCCGCCAGCGCCGCCTGGGCCTGCGAGGTGTCGGTCCGAGTCCCCTCGCCCACCGAGAAGCGGTCATTGGCAGCCCGCACCTGCTCTTGCAGGAAGGCGACGTTGGACCGGCGCAGTTCGAGCACCTGACCCGACAGGATGACATTCATATAGGCGGAAACGGTCTCGAGCAGCGTCGACTGCTCGGTATTGCGCAACTGCTCGCGCGACGCCTTCACGGCCGATTCCGCCTTTTTCACGCCATTGTCGATCCGCCCGCCCATGTAGAGCGGCTGGACGATCTGAATCTGGCTCTGCACGGCACCGGTATCGGTGTAGGTGCTCGCCCAGTTCGAAATGCTGGTGGCGCGATAGCGCGTATCGCTGGCGGAAATGCTAGCCGAAATCTGGCCGGTGATCGTTGGCCGGTAGCCGGAAAGGGCCTGCGGCACATATTCGTCGGTGGCCCGCATTCCTGCCCGCGCTGCATTCAGAGACGGGTTGTTGGCATAGGCCGAGGCCATCGCTTCCTGCAGAGATTCCGCCGATGCGATGCCGGACATGGCGACAAGCAGGCCGACGGCTGCCGATAGATACAGGGAGGTACGAAACGCCAAGGCACACCTCATTTTCGTCGCCGACCAATGCGATATAGCCGGTGATCATGGCCGGGTCTTCTCACACCTTCGCGAGGACGCCAGGCCGACTGCCACACTTATTAACAAAACGTTAAGCGCTTGGCGACGGACTATAGCCGATGAGCAGACGAACGGAAGCGCGGCCGGCTGAGCGGCGGCGAATTCAGTCAAATCGATGCACAGAAATCACAGCAACGGCAGAAGACCTTCCACAGCGCTTTACGCTGATGGACGGATGGCTACAGTCGTTCGAATCGTACCGTTACAGGGCGGCCTAGAAGGCAAACGTCTCGGCGGCCTGAAATCCTGGCAACACGGGAACTGATGCATTGAACAGCGTCCGACCGGACACGTCGGCGTCGCCGCGCGTATAGAGTTTGGCCTTGGCAGCGTTGCCCTCTCCTTCGACGACAAGCAGCCGGCCACCCCTGGCGAGTTGGTGGGCGATGACCTCAGGGAAAGCGACAACAGCGCCGTTAAAGACGATGACGTCGAAAGGCGCCGCGTCCGGGACACCCTTGACGAGGGACGTCTCGACGACCGCCACGTTGGCAAGGCCGGCAAGCTGCCGGCGGGCAATCGCCGCCAAGTCGGCATCCTGTTCGAGCGCCACCACCGACGCTGCGAGGCGTCCCAGCACGGCAGCGCCGTAGCCCGTGGCGCTGCCGACTTCCAACACCTTGTCGTGCGGCCCAACAGCCGCGTATTGCAGCAGGCGAGCCAGTACCATTGGCTGGATCAGAACGCGGGCCGCGCGGCCTTCGCTGAGCGGCAGGTCGCGATCAAGATAGGCAAGCGGCTTTTGGTCTTCCGGCGCAAAGTCCTCGCGCGCCACCTCGCCCATCGCCTCGATGATACGGAGATCGGTGACGTCGTTCGGCCTGACCTGACCGTCAACCATCTTGGCGCGCAACGCCGGAAAATCGACCATGGAACGCAATTCCCTGCCGGAAGTCTCTACCGGTACTTCCAATAGCCGCGCCCCTCATCGGAAACAAGGGCTTCTACGCAGCTTTGCGGAGCGAGCGGACGAGGGTCACCTGAGTGGCGCGAACACCAGGGGGAACTCTCAAAATGCCAGCACGCCCGTGAAGCTCAAGAAATTTAACGTGTTTGGGGAATTGGAGGCCACGGAGGGAATCGAACCCCCGTGCACGGATTTGCAATCCGCTGCGTAACCACTCCGCCACGTGGCCTCATGGAGAAGGGTTCATAAGGGAGCGCGGCGGCGTAGACAAGGGGGCAACGGGTGAAAATGAATCTCGTCAGCGGCCTTGCCACCCCTCGGACGGCCTGCACAGCGTGACAGGCGGCCACAACCGGCGATAAGCTTGCCGGTGATCGTCGAGGCCGGCCAAGTGGCTCGGCAAAAGGGGGAGAGCCATGGACCATCCCACCTCTCAATTTTCTCCATCTGTCACGGCAACCAACAGGATTCCGGGTACGGTGTCAGATGCGGATATCCGCAACGCACGCTTTCCCGATGGCTTCATCTGGGGCGCGGCCACCGCCGCCTATCAGGTGGAAGGCGCCTGGGACGAGGATGGCAAGGGCGAATCGATCTGGGACAGGTTCGCCCATATGCCCGGCAAGGTGCGCGGCGGGGTAACCGGCGACGTCGCCTGCGACCAGTATCACCGCTACGAAGAGGACGTGGCGCTGATGAGGGCGTTGAACCTCGGGAGCTACCGGTTTTCGATTTCCTGGCCGCGCATCCAGCCCACCGGAACCGGCGCCCCCAACATGAAGGGGCTCGACTATTACAGCCGGCTGGTCGACGCCCTGCTCGCCGCCGGCATCCGCCCCTGGTGTACGATGTACCACTGGGACCTGCCGCAGGCGCTCGAGGATCGTGGCGGCTGGCCGAACCGCGATCTCGCCGGCTACTTCGCCGACTATGCCGGCATCCTGGCAAGGCACCTCGGCGATCGTATAACCACATGGGCGCCCTTCAACATGCCCTGGGCCATCGCCTACATGGGCTATGCCGCCGGCGCCTTTCCGCCGGGCCGCGCCAACCTGACCGATTTTCTGAGAGCGGCGCACACGCTGGGCCTGGCGCAGGGCGAGGCGCATCGCGCCGTCAAGGCGGCGTCCTCCAAGGCGAGTTTCGGCAGCGCCTACGAGATGGCGCCGGCCTATCCAAAGACAGAGAGCGAAGCCGACCGGGCGGCGGCGGCGCGCTACCACGCGATGAATAACGTGTTCTTCCTGGAGGCGGCGATGAAAGGGCACTATCCCGCCGCCTTCGTCGGAGAGGCGCCGCTGGACCTGATGGGCTTCCTCCCCGGCGACGAGACGATCCTCAAGGCGCCGCTCGACTGGATCGGCCTTCACTACTACACACGCCGCGTCGTTTCGGACGCCAGCCACGAGCAGCACTTCGGAGGCGGCAGTTTCAGCGGCACGGAAATCGAGGCCGGCGGTCCGGGTGGTCGCGATCCCTACACGCGGTTTCGTGCCGAAATGCCCACGGAGGGGCCACTCACCGAGGCGGGTCTGGAGCTATGGCCGCGCGGCATCTACGACCTGGTCACCCAGATTTCGAGGGACTACGCCGACGTGCCCATCGAGATCACCGAAAGCGGCTGCAGCTATCTCGACGAACCCTATGCCGGAGAGAACGGCAGGGTGCCCGACCTCAGGCGAATCGAATGGTATCGGCAAGTGCTCGCCGAGTTGGCCCGGGCGATCGCCGACGGTGCCCAGGTGCGGGCATTCCACGCCTGGACTCTACTCGACAATTTTCAGTGGGCTGAGGGGCATACCGAGCGCTACGGCTTGATCCACACGGATTTTCGCGATCAGAAGCGCACGATCAAGGATTCAGGGCTGTGGTTCAGCCGCGTAGCCGCCACCAATCGGCTCGACTGGTAGCGGCCTGTTTGGGGAGGCAACCGGTGTTCGCGCGACCGTCGATCAACTGGCGGCCGCCATTTCCACCGGGAACGCGCTCGGACCAAACGGCCGGTCGCCCCGGCTGGCAAGATGACGCGCCGCGGCCCGCTCGGCTTCGGCGACGGACCCATAGATCTCGCCATCGAGATCCCAGACGTCATACTTGACGGCGACAAAACGCACCCGGTCACCGGCGGGGGCGGCAACGGCAACGGCCTTTCCGGCCACTTCGATAACAATTGGCTTGGACATAGTATAGCTCTCCTGGCCCACGCCTGTGGCGAGACCATCATCCTGTCGATTGCGATTTCTAAAAAAGTGTCAGTTGCTCAGCAAAGACACATTCGCCATTGGCGTTTCGAGCCAAGATGATTGGGGCGGATCGTCGAACGGCATACATTCGTACTCGCGGCCTGCGTGAGCGAAATGTCTGTCATTTTGACCTCCTTTCCCAAGAACGAGAGAGCATTACTCTCTGGGGCAAACCGATAGTGATCAACAACGACCGAAATATGACGCCAACCGATCGGGCGACTGTCGCATTCGGACGACACCGCGATCCCATCGCGCCTGTCCTGTACGTAATCTGCCACAAGTGGCTGCGGCGCTCCAGAAACGAAATATCAAAGTGAGGAACAATCGCGTGAACGGATTCCCCGAGGCGCGCGCCCTCCAGCACAGCGCTCGATCGTCGACCTAGACAGAGCCGACGTCACGCCCTTTCCAACGATTGTAGCGGCGCAGCACCCAGACCTCGGCGCGGCGCCTGAGCCGACGAGCGAGCGGCGAATCCACCGAGAGAATGGCAAGGCCGACCGGAATCATCCAGAAGCCGACGACGGGCAGGAAGCCGACGACGCCCATGACTATGAAGGCAAATCCCATCACCACGCGGACGATGCGGCTGCGCGGCAGCCGCATCGTCCGTCCCCAGAGCTTCATTCTTGGCATGGATCGCCTTTCATGGTCGTCGCGGTTCCGGCCGAAACAGTCCCGGACAGATGGGACGGGACCAGATGCTTTTCAAAGGGGGGCGTCCGGCCGACTGCCGAGAGAGCGCGAAAGCGGCTAGCCAGCAGCCGAAAAAATCACGATACGCCAGCCCGTTAGCGCCGCCCCCTCCCGCTCACTACTGCTTTTCGGGTGGCCAGCGCATTTTCCTCGCCGAAGGGGCTTTGCAAACCGGAACAGCTTTGTTATACGCACCGCCACCGAAGCTGTTCCGCGATAGCTCAGTTGGTAGAGCAGGTGACTGTTAATCACCGGGT
>JAGSYU010000263.1 GCA_018262575.1 Pseudomonadota bacterium
TTGTCGATGTTGACGTCGAAGGCCACCACCTTGATGCCGGCGTCGAGCGCTTTCTGCACCACGTCGCGCAGGGCTTCCGGCTCGCCGTGATCGACGACGATCGCCTTGACGCCGAGGTTGATCGCCTGCTCGATCTGCAGGCGCTGTTCAGCGCTGTCCTGGCGGCCGGGGAACACCTGCAGTTCGACGCCGAGCGCTGCCGACTGTGCCTTGGCGCCGGCCTGAACCGCCGAAAAGAAGTCGCCGGCCGAGATATAGCCGATCAGTGCGAACTTGACGCCTCCCTTGTCGAAAGGCGTCGGTGCGCCGGCCAAGCCGGCAGCGTAAGCGGTGGTGGTGATCAGAAGGGAGGCAACAAGCGCGCCGGACGACGCGGCGGCCTTTCCGAAAAAGGTCATCTTGAGAAATCCTGCTGTGGCCGGAAGGCCTGATGAATCACATCGACGGTCCCGCGCGGTCTGCTGCGATGCGCCTGCGGACCGGCTAAGGATATTAATCTATAGATAAAATAGTCAAAGAATGGGCTGGCCGCTTTCACCGGCAGCGGCGACGATCGGTCTCCTTTGGTGCGCCGGTGGGGAAAACTATTCCTGCCAATGTCGAGCCCGCTTAGGTCGGCGGCAGGATCTTGTCAGGGTTGAGAATGCCCTGGGGGTCGATGGCAGATTTCAGGACCCGCATCAGCGCGATGGCCGCATCGCCGAACTCTTCGCGCATGTAGTCGACCTTGCCCGCGCCGATGCCGTGTTCGCCGGTCGAGGTGCCACCGACGGCGATGGCGTGGTGGATCAGGTCGGCGTTGATGGCGCGGACGCGGGAAAGCTCGGCCGGGTCATCGGGGTCGACGGCGAACATCACGTGGAAATTGCCGTCGCCGACATGGCCGAGGATGGCGGCGGTGGCACCGGCTGTCTCGACGAGGTCGCGGGCGAGCGCCACCGAGCCGGCCAGTTCGGAGATAGGCACGCAGATGTCGGTCGCCCAGCCCTTGGCGCCGGGGCGGGCGGCGAGCACGGCGTAAAAGGCGTCGTGGCGGGCCTTCCACAGGCGTGAGCGCTCCTCCGGCGTCGTCGCCCAGGAAAATTCGGCGGCACCGAAGTCGGCGACGATGCCGCACACCGTTTCCACCTGCTCGGCGACGCCCTTTTCCGAGCCGTGAAACTCGAACAGCAGCGTGTCGGCGCTGCCAAGATCCAGCCGGGAATAGGCGTTGGTATAGTCGACGAGCCGCTTTTCCATCAATTCGACGCGGGCGATCGGCACGCCATACTGGATGACGGCGATGGCCGCCTGTGCCGCGCTGACGAGATCGGGAAAACGGCAGATCGCCGCCGCTGTCGCTTCGGGGATTCCATGCAGGCGAAGCGTCACCTCGGTGATGATGCCGAGCGTGCCCTCCGAGCCGACGAACAGTCGCGTCAGGTCATAGCCGGCCGCCGACTTGCGGGCACGGCTCGACGTGCGGATCACCTCGCCGTTGGCCAGCACCACGGTCAGCGACAGCACGTTGTCGCGCATGGTGCCGTAACGGACGGCATTGGTGCCGGAGGCGCGCGTCGCCGCCATGCCGCCGAGCGTGGCGTTGGCACCGGGATCGACCGGGAAGAACAGGCCCTGATCGCGCAGATAGGCGTTGAGCGCCTCGCGCGTCACGCCGGCCTCGACGGTGCAGTCGAGATCCTCGGGACTGACGCGCAGCACCTTGTTCATGTGGGTGAGATCGAGCGACAGGCCGCCGCGACTCGCTACGAGATGCCCTTCGAGCGAAGTACCGGCGCCAAAGGCGATGATCGGCATGCCCTCGGCGGCGCAGAGCTTGACGGCGTCCGCCACCTCGCCGGTCGTTTCGGCGAAGAAAACGGCGTCTGGCGCGACGATGGCGTGGTGGGTCTCGCCGCCACCGTGCTGCTCGCGCAGCGCCTGCGAGCGGGAAAAGCGGGTGCCGTAACGGGCGGCGAGGGCGGCAAAGGCCGCAGACTGGTCATACATGTCGCAGGTCTTCCCGATCAGCCGCCGTATTCGATGATGTCGAGGCCGGCGTTGTAGTCGGTCGCATAGATCAGTCCGGCGGCATCGACGAAGACGTCGGCCGACTGGATCACCTTCGGACGGCCGGGCCGGCGATCGGTCATCACACGTGGCGCGGCCGGCACCAGCGCGCCGGTCTCGCGCGGCCGGTAGGGATCGGTGATGTCGAAGGCGCGGATGCCGGCATTCTGCCAGGTGGCAAAGATCAGCGTGTCCGAAACGAAGCTGCCAGGACGGTTCTCATGCAGGTTGTGCGGGCCGAAATGGCCACCCTTGTTCGGGTAATCCGCCTCGTCCGGCACCGGCAGCGTCGAGATGGAGATCGGGTTTTGGGGCTCGCGGATGTCGAACAGCCAGGTCAGCTTGCGACCGTCTTCCTCATTGTCGAGCACCGCCTCGTCGGCGACGACCAGCAGGTCGCGGCCGGGCAGCGGCAGCGCCGAATGGGTGCCGCCGCCGTAGGGCGGGCTCCAGTTGCGATGAACGATCAGCTTTGGTGCCGAGCGATCGGCGATGTCGAGCAGCGTCAGCCCGCCATCGCGCCAGCAGGCATAGGCGGTGTCACCGGAGACGAGAGCGTGATGCAATGCCCAGCGCTTGCCATCAGGGGCAGCGAGCTGTTCGCCGGCCGCCGTGTTCATGCCCGGCAGCCACCATCTGCCGGCGATTACCGGTTTGGTCGGATCGGCAAGATCGATGGTGACGAAGATGTAGTCGGTGAAGCCGTTGAGCAGCGCCGAGGCATAGGCCCAGCGGCCGCCGACATACCACAGGCGATGAAAGCCGATGCCGCCGGCCTCGAGCTGGCCGATCTTCTTCGGACGGTCGGGCTTTGAAATGTCGTAGACGGTCATGCCGGCCGTCCAGGTCTGCTTGCTGGCGGCGGCGCCGAACGTCTCGCCGACCGACTTCGTGTAATAGACCCTCTCGTCGGTGGCGACGTCGACATCGGCGAACAGATCGAGGGCGTTGATGACCAGCAAGAGGTCGTCGTGGGCCTGCAGATGAATGTTCCAGGTGTTGTCCGGCGCCGGCACGTAGGTGACCTCGCCGGGGTGCTTCGGATCGCGCACGTCGACGATGGAGAAGCCGCGCGACCAGGGATGGCCGACATAGGCAAAGCCCCGATGCACCATCAGTTGCAAGCCGTCGCCGCGGCCGCCGATATCGGAGTGCCCGCTCCGGGTCTCTTCAAAGCGGCGGGCGCCGCCGACGGCGACGCCCGGTTTCAGGACAGAGGGTAAAGCAGGTCACGGCTTGGGAGCGGGAATCCAGTCGGCCGTGGCGGCATCCGAGGCGCTGAAGGCCGGGAATTTCTGCTGCAAGTCTTCGATGGTCTCGATCTTGTTGGCGGCGAGATCGTCGCGGGTGACCAGCGTCGGCTGCAACAGCACGGACGGGCCGGGATTCTGACCGGCAATCGACAGCGATACGGCGCGCACGGCGACTTCTCCGACGATGGCGGCATTGGTGGCGGCGGTCGCCACCCAGGCGCTGCCCGGCTCGTTGATCAACTGGATGTCGGCTGTGGAGATGTCGACGCCGTAGATCTTGGTCTTGTCGGCGACGCCGAGTTCGTCGATGGCCAGCTTGACCCCCTTGGCGAACTCATCCCACGGCGTGAAGATCACGGATATCTCCGGATTGGCGCGCAGCACCGCCTTGGTCTGGTCGGCGACCGAGGCCGGCACGGTATCGTTGACGACGCCCCAGACGGCCTTTTCGGTCAGATTGTGCTTGGCGACGAAGTCCTTGAACACGGCATAGCGGCGGTCGAGCGGGGCGAAGCCGGCGACATAGACGGCACCGGCGACAAAGCCGTCGCCCTTGTCCTTCACCGCCTGCTCGAGCACCAGACGCGCCATGTCCTTGTCGGACTGCTCGATCTGCGGGATGGCGGGATTGTCGAGATTGACGTCGTAGGCGACCACCTTGATGCCGGCATCGAGCGCCTTCTGAGCGACGTCCTTCAGCACTTCCGGACGGCCGTTGTTGATGACGATACCCTTGACGCCCCGATTGATCGCTTGCTCGACGAGGTTGCGCTGGGTGTCGTTGTCGTTGCGTGCCTGCGACAGCGTCAGCGTGACGCCGAGCGCCTCGGCCTGCCGCTTGGTGCCAGCCTCGAAGGCCTGCAGCCAATCGCCGCTGCCGAGGAAGCTGACGACGGCGATTTCAACGCCGCCCTTGTCGAAGGGAGCCGGCGCACCGGCCAGGCCTTCGGCCTGCGCCGAGGAGACGAGAAGAGCTGTGCCGGCGGCGACACCGGCGAGGGAGGAGATGAGCTTCATCGTGGTTCCGTGGGTTGGGGGTCGAAGTGGTCGGGTTGGCCTTGTCAGCTTCGGGCACGGCCAAAGCCGTACGTCATGGCAAGTGCTCCGACGAGCACGGCACCCTTGACGAAATCCTGCGTGTAGTAGGGGGCATTCAACATGGTGAGACCGTTGAGGAGGACGCCGACGAAGACGGCGCCGACGGCGGTGCCGAATACGTTGGGGCGCCTTAGGCCCAGCACCGTGAAGCCGATCAGCGAGGCGGCCACCGCGTCCATCATCAGCGACGACCCGGAGGAGACGTCGCCGCGTCCGACGCGGGCGGCGACGACGATGCCGCCGAGCGAGGCGAGCGTCGCCGACAGCACGTAGGCGATCACCTTGAGGCGGGCGGTCGAAGCCCCGGCCAGGCGGGTGGCCAGTTCGTTGCCGCCGGTGGCAAACAGCAAACGACCGATGCGGGTGTGCTCGGTCAGCACGTAGAGCAGGGCGGCGACGATCAGCGTCAGGATCACCGGCACCGGCACCAGCCCGCCGATCGACGAGCGGCCGATGGTGAGGAACAGCGGATCGTACTTG
>JAGSYU010000142.1 GCA_018262575.1 Pseudomonadota bacterium
GATGTTGGAGGCCATCTCCTCCATCGACGAGGAGGCTTCTTCGGCCGACGAGGCCTGCTCGGTGGCGCCCTGGGCGATCTGCTCGGAGGCCGACGACAGTTGCTGGCTGCCGGCCGACACGTTGTCAGAGGCGGCGAGCGCGTCGCTGACGACAGAACGCAGACGTTCCACCATCTCGAGCAGTGACTTGCCGAGGATGTCGGCGTCGGACAGCGGCTTCGGAGTTACGGTGAGGTTGCCGTTTGAGATCTCGGCGGCCATGCCGGCGGTCTCGCGCAGGTTGCCGGTCATCCTCTGCATGGCCGAGATCAGATCCTTGATCTCGTCGTTGGTTTTGTGGGTCACCTCGTGGTTGAGGTCACCGATGGCGACGGCTTCGGCGAGCTCGACGCCGCGCTTGAGTCCGCGGCCGATCGACAGCGACATCCAAACGGCGGCGATGGTGGCGGCGAGCGTGGCGGCGGCCGCAATGGCCAGCACGAGTGTGCGGATCGACTGGTAGTCGCTGTTAGCGGTGACGGCAGCTCCTTCCAGGACGTCCTGTTGAAGCGACACGAGTTTGAGCGCTGCCTCGTTTGCGGTATTTGCGGCTTTTCGGATCTCCCCATTGGACAGGCTGATGGCGGCTTGCTGGCCGCTGGAGGTCTGAATCCCCGGCAACTCGGCCGAATCCTTGGCGAATACCTCTGCAGCGGTGCGAACTTCGTCCCAAAGAGGCTTGTTCTGCACGCTTGCAGCTTCGAAGCCTTTGTTGGCGAGATCGCGAATGATGGCAATGGAAGCGTCGGACTTCTTGTAATAGGAGTTCATTTCCTCGACGCTGGTCGCAAGCAGGGCGTTCTTCTGCTGGCGTACCGATTCTGAAAGCGCGCCGGAGACTTGCAGCGCGTATTGCAGACGAACGACTGGCCCGTGCACGAGATTGTCTAGCGTTTCGTCGAGCTTGGCAAGGTTGACGATGCTCAAGGTGGCCAAGCCGACCAGCATCGCCACGACCAAGGCGAATGACAGCGCAAGCTTTAGTTTGATCGTGATACGCATTTACTGGCACTTTCCGTCGATATGTCCGGTTCCCCGTCCGGGCTACGTGGGTTTAGCTTTTGGGGTTCGGGCGTTCGACTCAGTCCGGCTGGCTCGATCTTCCCGTGGAAGCAAAGATGGCCTTGAGGTCGGGGAAGATAATGAATGTACCTCCCCGATGAATCAGGCATTCGATGAACTGCGGCGGCCACCTGAGGCCGACGCGCGGTGGTGGTTCGCTGCCGACCATCGACAGCGCGGTCACTTCGTTGACCTTGTCGGTGCGGAGACCGACCAGTGTCGGCATGCCATCGAAGTCCATTTCGACCACCACGATGCGGCTGTCGATGGTTGTGGCGACGGTCGGCATGCCCATGGCGACGCGGATGTCGGCGAGCGGTATCACTTTGCCGCGGAAGTTGATGACGGCGTTGACGAATGGCCGGCTGCCTGGAACGATCGTTTCCGGCAGGAGGTCGAGGATCTCGCGCACGATGGCCGCCTCGAGGGCGAAGGTTTCGCCGCCGATCTCGAAGGTCAGCGCCTCGATCTCTTCGATGGGGGCATCCTGAACGTCTTTGGTCTTGAGGGCTGGTTTGTTCATGCGATTGCGCGCAATTGCGCCTCCTGCTCTTGGCCGAGCGATATCAGGTTGGCCACGTCGAGGATGAGCGCGACGGAGCCGTCACCGAGAATGGTGGCACCCGAGAAGGCGGTCACGTCCTCGTGCAGTTTGGACATCGACTTGATGACGGTCTGATGGTGGCCGATTATCTGGTCGACGATCAGGCCGACGTGCTCGTCACCGGTCGAGACCACCACCATCTTCTGGTAGGGGTCAGGCTTGGTGCTGGTGGCGAACAGCTCGCGCAGGCGGATGAAGGGCACCAGTGTGTCGCGAAGCGACAGGAAGGCTCGGCCGCGCGAGCGAAGGTCCTCCTCCTGGCTGATCTCGATGCACTCCTCGACGGCGGGCAGCGGGATCACGTAATGACCTTCGCCCACCCTGACGAGCAGGCCATCGATGATCGCCAGCGTCAGCGGAATGCGTAGCGAGACGGTCGAGCCCTCGCCCGGACGGCTGGTGAGGTCGATCGAGCCGTGCAGCGACTCGATCGCCTTTTTGACGACATCCATGCCGACACCGCGGCCGGACAAGTTGGTGACCGACGAGGCGGTCGAGAAGCCGGGCTGGAAGATCAGCTGAAGCAGGTCCTGGTCGGCGATGGTCGTGCCCGGCTGGATTAGCCCGGCTGCCTCCGCCTTGGTCCGCACCCTGGCCCGGTCGATGCCACGACCGTCGTCGGTGACCGAGATGATCACCTCGCCGCCGGTCTGGCGGGCCGACAGGCGGATGCTGCCGGCTTCCGGTTTGCCGGCAGCCGCGCGTGCTTCGGCCGGCTCGAGGCCATGGTCGGCGGCATTCCGCACCAGATGCACCAGCGGATCGGCAAGGCGCTCGATCACCGTCTTGTCCATCTCGGTGCTTTCGCCATCGGTCGAAAGCTCGATCTTCTTGCCTGTGTCGCGCTGAAGATCGTGCACCAGGCGACGGTAGCGGTCGAACAACGTGGCGACCGGCACCATGCGCAGCACCATCATGGTGACGCGCAGCTCGCTGCACAGGCGTTCCATCTCCTCGCTGACGGTACGAAGGCCCATGTCGCTGCTGGTCGCGGCGATCTGCTGCAGGCGAGACTGGACGATCACCAGTTCGCCGACGCGGTCCATCAGTTCGTCGAGCCGTTCGGCAGGAACCCGGACGCTTTCCACCTTCCGCCGCAACCTCGGATCGGCGGTGTCGTTGGCCGGACGCGCCGTCGCCTCCGGTGCCGGGCGATCAGGCGACGGTTCGGTGGCAATCGCAAGCGGACCGTCGGCACTTATCGTGGCCGATGGCCCAGGCTCGGGGGTGGAGGCGCTGTCGGCCTGCGCTTCGATAGTCAGAGTCATGTCGTCCATGACGAACAGGAACACGTCCTCGATGTCGGCACGGCTGCGGTCGGTGGTCAGCGTCACCTCCCAAGCGAGGTAGAGCGCTGTCGGATCGAGCTTCTCCAGCGGCGGCAGCGCCGATCTGTCGGCCACGACGCGGCACTCGCCCATTGCCCTCAACTCGTCGAGGAAGGACAGCGGGTTCGTGCCGTTGACGAGAGTGTTTTCCGGCAGGCTGAACCTGATGCACCACGTGGTCGGCGAAGCCGGCACCGCCGCCGCGACGGGTCCATCTGCGGGGGATGCGACGGGTAGCGGCGCCGCCCCGGAGACGGCTGCTTGCAGGCGCTCCAGGAGGTAGCGTTCCTCGTCGGCGTGGTCGCCGCTCGGGTCTTCGACCAGGGCACGCATATGGTCGCGGGCGTCGAGCACCGCCGAGACCAGCTCGGGTGTCGCTTCGGCCAGCCCCTTTCGGACACGGTCGAAGGCGGTCTCGCAATGGTGAGTGAAGGCGGCCAGCCGATCGAAGCCGAACATGGCACCCGACCCTTTGAGGGTATGGAGGGCGCGGAAGACGGCGTCGACCAGCGTGCGGTCGTCGAGGCGGTGCTCAAGGTCGAGCAGACCCTGCTCCATCTGCTCGAGCAGTTCGGCCGCTTCGATGCGGAAGATGTCCACGGGGTCCGGATTGCTCATTTGGCGAGCACCTTTTGGACAAGACGAACCAGTTGGTCCGGCTCGAATGGTTTAACCAGCCAGCCGGTAGCACCGGCCGCCTTGGCGCGCCCCTTGAGGGCAGCATCGGATTCGGTGGTGAGAAACAGAATGGGCACGCCGATCTGGTTGGGCAGACGGCGAAATTCCTCGATCATCCTGAGGCCATCCATGTTCGGCATGTTGAGATCGGTGATGACGACATCGAAGCGGGTCGCTCGGGCCTTGTTGAGGCCATCGAGACCATCAACTGCCTCTGTCACTTTGTAGCCGGCGCCGGTGAGGGCAATGCGCGTCGTCATGCGCACCGACATCGAATCGTCGACGGTCAGAATACTCGCAGTCACTGGACGGTCTCCTCGTGGAGCCAGAAGGAACGATCGACGGCTGTTGCAGCCGTCATGAGGCCGCTTCGGTCCAGCGCGCGCCGAAGCTCGCCGCTGGCCGGTTCTAGGAGAGACAGGGACTTGCCCTGTTCGGCAGCCCTCAGTCTTGCGGCTTCGATGATCTGGAGGAAGCTGACGTCAACTTCCGCGTCTGTCGGGATGGCCAGGAGAGTACTCGGGAATCCTTCAATCGCATCAACTAGAGAAGAATAAGACGAGCGGATATCTGAGACGCATAGGTTTCCCTGCATCCGAACAATGGTCGAATTCTCCATGTAAGCGGCTCCTGCTGGTGTGAAAGATATGGAAGCCAATTGCTAAATTTCCATAAATTGCATTTTTACATTATGGGGTTGAATCAGAAGGTGCGAAATTGATTCACCAATGGCCGGAGCGGCACCTTAATACTCAAGAGTAAGAGGACTCGTTCTACGAGTACGAAAATTGTCATGAACGGCGGAAATCTAGCAAAGTCCGGCATGGCGTCGCTATGGTTGCAATGATCGAGACTCGTTTGGGTTGTCTCGTCGGCGGTTGGTCCTCGCGTCTCCGGCCTGTATAAAGAGTTGCGTAGGTACTGCTCCGGATGGGAAAATAGTTCGAGTTACCGAGGCGAATTGCTTCCAATCGACTGTGAAGATCAGGTCTTGTCGCCGGTCGCCGATGTAGTTGGGCGATCTCTTCCTTGATATGGCCGGCGGGTACCCGAGGACGTCAGAAGAGAGTGCCCCGAAGGGATGTCGTCGATCGCAGCGGCGGCTGTGCGTCTCTGCCCCGGTGCCGTTTCGACCCTCAGAACCGATCGGTGCAATTGCGAGCGCGTCACTTCAGCTTCAACGGAGGCGGGGTGCGAATTCGTCCGGAATGACGCCGCCGCCATGACCACGATCCACTAGATTCCGATGGCCGGGGCGGCGCCCTGCGGCGACCAGGCAGCCGGTTCCTCCTCGTCGCGGAGGGTGCGGGCGATCTCCTCGATATCCGGCCATTTGTCACAGAACACGCTGACACAGTCCGGATCGAAGTGTCCGCCCGAGCAGCGGACGATCTCGTCATATGCACGCTTCAGCGGCCATGCCGCCTTGTAGGGGCGAACCGAGCTCAGCGCGTCGAAAACATCGGCGATGGCGGTGATGCGCGCCTCGATCGGGATGGCTTTCCCCGAGAGGCCGAGTGGGTAGCCGCTGCCATCCCATTTCTCGTGATGGCCACCGACAATGGCCGCCGCCACGCGGATGAGGTCAGAGGTGCCGCTTTCGAGCAGCCGGGTCCCATAATTCACGTGCTCGCGGATTTCGGCCATTTCCTGGGCGGTAAGCCGGCCCGGCTTGTTGAGTACGGCGTCACGAATGCCGATCTTGCCGATGTCGTGCAGTGGAGCTGCGAGATAGATCATCCGGCAGACATGCGGGGCGAGCGACAGACCCTCGGCGATCCGCTGGCTGATCGCCGCCACGCGCGACACATGAGCGCCGGTGCCGCCGTCGCGCATTTCGATGGCCCGGGCCAGGCGCCAGATCATTTCCTCTTCGCGCGATGCCAACTCGGCGGTCGCTTGGTTCACCGCTTCCTCGAGGCGGTGAGCTTGAGCGGCGAGCTCGACCTGGGTGCGACGAAGCGATATCAGGTTGGTGACGCGCGCCCGCAACTCGATCGGGTCAAAGGGCTTGTTGAGGAAGTCGTTGACGCCGGCAGAAATCGCCTTGAGTCTGATTTCGCTATCCTGCTCAGCGGTGATCATCACGATGGGAATGGCGTGATAGTCGGGGCGCAGGCGCAAAGCCTCGGTCACCTCGATGCCCGTCAGATTGGGCATCAGATAGTCGACCACCACAAGATCATATTGCCGCGCCGCAGCGAGCGCCAAGGCGTCTTCGGGGGTGTCGCAGAGGTCAAGCATGAGGTTCGGCACTTCGGTCAGGGCGGCCCCCATCCACAACAGTACCGATTTGCTGTCGTCGATGATCAACGCGCGCATTGTCCCATCGGCCTCGCCGGACACGCCGCGACCTTCAGTCAGCGCGGTCTGATTTCCTCCGGCGGCACTCCAGAGTTGATGACGCAACACAACGTACTTCCCGTGGCTCGCCTTTGGCGACTTGGGCTTTCTCGGTGACCCTCCACCAGATGGGAGGCTGGGTGCGAGGGGCCGGTCCAAGCCGGTCAGTATCAGCCATCATGACAGAAAAGAGTGAAATAACAGTTCACTATAGGCGAACAATCCGAAATATGGATTGAGGATAGGCTCGTGGTGCCATCCGCGGAGCGTCGGCGGCCAATCGTGACTGCCTGGGGCCAATTGGCCGATGCCGTCCGACACATGGAATAAGGGTCGAGCAACCTTTGATTGGCTTGGCGGATATGCCCCCTCCGGCTCTGTCCGCGGCTGGCACTATCGCGTCTGGCCGCGACCCGGGAGCTCCGATAACTGTTTTGCAGACTGCAAGGCGTTCAAATGCCAGAAAGCCGCCGCGCCACCTTGGGAGGTTGACGACGCGGCGGCTGTCACCGAAGCCGTACGGCAGCGGACATCCGGGGGGAAGACCGGCTGCCCGCGTGCCGGCTCAGACGTCGGCGAGCTTTGTCCAGACGGCGTTGGCGCGACCGGAGGCGACGGCCGCGGTGATGAAGCGGACGCCTCGCACACCGTCGCGGACCGTCGGAACCGCCATCGCGGCCGGATCGGCGCTGCGATTCTCGATGCGGGCCATGATGAGTTCGGCCGTGTCGGTGTATATCTGGGCAAAGGCCTCGAGATAGCCCTCCGGATGTCCGCCTGGAATGCGACTTGCGTGGCTGGCAACGGCGTTGGCACCCGGACCCGAGCGGATGATCGTCCGCGTCGGTTCGCCGAACGGCGAGAAAGCGAGTTCGTTGGGGCTCTCCTGGCTCCACTCGACGCCAGCCCGCTCGCCGTAGACCCTGAGGCGGAGCGCATTGGCGTTGCCCGGCGCCACCTGGCTGCACCACAGCATGCCGCGCGCGCCGCCGGCAAAGCGCAGCAGCATGCCGGCATTGTCGTCAAGGTGCCGGCCCGGCACGAATGTGGTGAGATCGGCCGCCAGCGCCTCGCATTCGAGGCCGGAGACATATTCGGCAAGCTGCATGGCGTGGCTGCCGATGTCGCCGACACCTCCGGCCGCGCCGGCCCGGTTTGGATCAGTCCGCCATTCGGCTTGCTTGGAGCCCATGGTCTCGGCGGCGACGGTCAGCCAGTCCTGCGGATACTCGACCTGGACCAGCCGGATCGGCCCGAGTTCGCCAGCCGCCACCATGGATCGCGCCTGCCTGACCATCGGATAGCCGGTGTAGGTGTGGGTGAGCGCAAAGATCAGTCCGGTCTCCGCGACCAGTGCCGCCAGCGCCTCGGCTTCGGCAACGGTCCGCGTCATCGGCTTGTCGCAGATGACGTGAATTCCGGCCTTGAGAAAGGCCGTGGCGATGGGGGCATGCAGGTGGTTGGGTGTGACGATCGCCACGACGTCGATGCCGTCGGGGCGCGCCGCTTCGGCTTTCGCCATCGCCTCGAAGTCGGCGTAGGCCCGGTCGGGTGCGATGTGGAGGTCGGCGGCGCTGGCCCGTGCCCGTTCAGGGTCGGACGATAGGGCGCCTGCCACCAGTTCGTAGCGGTCGTCGAGCCGCGCCGCGATGCGGTGGACGGCGCCGATGAACGCGCCGCGGCCACCGCCGACCATGCCGAGCCGCAGCCGCCGGCTGACCGTGGTGGTGCTGGATGCTTCGATTGTCATGGCTACCTCCTTCAAGCGATGCCGAGGATCGCCTTGTTGGCCGCCAGATCGGTACCGGACCCGGCGAAGTCGTCGAAGGCTTTCTCGGTGACGCGAATGATGTGGTCCGCGATGAACGTGGCGCCTTCGGCGGCGCCCTGTTCGGGATGCTTGAGGCAGCATTCCCACTCCAGCACCGCCCAGCCATCAAAGCCATATTGAGCGAGCTTGGAGAAGATGGCCGAGAAGTCAACCTGGCCGTCGCCGAGCGACCGGAAGCGGCCGGCACGATCTACCCAGGACTGATAGCCGCCGTAGACGCCCTGGCGGCCGGATGGGTTGAACTCGGCATCCTTGACGTGAAACATCCGGATACGCTCGTGATAGATGTCAATATAGGCAAGATAGTCGAGCTGTTGCAGCACGAAGTGGCTCGGATCATAGAGCAGGCAGGCACGCGGGTGATTGCCGACGCGCTCGAGGAACATCTCGTAGGTCACGCCGTCGTGCAGATCCTCGCTCGGATGGATCTCGTAACAGACGTCGACGCCGGCCTCGTCGAACGCATCGAGGATCGGCTTCCAGCGCACGGCGAGTTCGTCGAAGGCGGCTTCGATGAGGCCGGCCGGCCGCTGCGGGAAGGGGTAGAGATAGGGCCAGGCAAGGGCGCCGGAGAAGGTGACGTGGGCTGTGAGGCCGAGGTTGGCCGAGGCCTTTGCCGCAAGCCTCATCTGCTCGACCGCCCACGCCTGACGGGCTTTCGGATTGCCATGCACGCTCGCCGGAGCGAAGCCGTCGAGAAGGGCGTCGTAGGCCGGATGGGCGGCGACCAGCTGCCCCTGGAGATGGGTGGCAAGCTCGGTTAGTTCGAGCCCGGCGTCGGCGAGGACGCCTCGCAGCTCGTCGCAATAGGTCTTGCTCTCGGCCGCCCGCGCCAGGTCGATCAACCGTCCATCCCAGGCCGGAATCTGAACCCCCTTGTAGCCGAGGCCGGCTGCCCAGCCGGCGAGACCGGCGAGGCTGTTGAACGGTGCTGCGTCGCCGGCAAATTGGGCGAGAAAGATCGCCGGCCCCTTGATCGTCTTCATCGTGGTCCTCCCTGGAGACGGGCTTTTTGTCCGGACGCGGCGCGTCGTTGAACGCTGGATGCCTGGCGTCCGCCCGTGCCGTCGGGGCAGCCCTGTCGGTTGGTCGCTAATTGGCAAACGTCAGGAAAAAGCCAGGAGGGGCCACGACGGCTCCTCCCGGCAAGACGCATCAATAGCCGGGATTCGACCGGAACACCGGGTCCTTGATGTCGTAGATGAAGGCGCCTGCGTCGCGCTTCTTCATGTAGTCGTCGTGGAAGAAGGGCACCAGCTTGTCGACGTTGATGTCCTCGTGGGTGAACGGGATCACCGAGACGAACACGGCCTTCTTGTAGGGCTCACCGGCGAAGTTGGCCTTGATCTGCTGATGGGCGATGTCGGCTTCGAGCGTGGCGGTCTCGTTCACGTCCATGGTGACGGTGCCGTCAGCAACCCACTTCCATGCCTTTTCCTTGCCGTTGCTGGCGCCGAGCCAGTACTTGCTCGGATCGAGGCCGGCCTCTTCCATCGCCTGCAGCACGCCGGCCATCATCTCGTCGTTGTGGACGTAGGCGCCGTCGAAGCCATCCGGCCCGAGGCTGGTGATGGCGTCCTGCATGACCTTCTTGGCCGGATCGGCGAACCAGCCGCCCGAACCCCAGAACACGACCTGCAGATCCTTGCCG
>JAGSYU010000143.1 GCA_018262575.1 Pseudomonadota bacterium
TGCGGCGTCATCTTCTCATCACTGGTGAGGAGATGGGCGACAAGGATGGAGAAGATCGGCGTCGTGGCGTTGAGGATGGAGGCAAGGCCCGAGGCGATCGCCGTCTGGCCCCAGAAGATCAGGCTGAAGGGGATGAGATTGTTGAGAAGGCCCATGCCGAAGAAGGCGCGCCAGACGCCGCCACTGCCGGGGATCGTCCGGCCGGTGGCCCGGAGGTAGACGAAAAGCGCGGCCGCGGCGATTGCCACACGGCCGAACACGACGGTGAATGGCGGCAGCTCGGCGAGCGCCACCTTCGAAAAGAAGAACGATCCGCCCCACAGGACGGAGAGGACAAGGAGCAGCCCCCATTCAAGGAGGCCCATCTGCGGCGCTTTGGTCAAATTGGCCTCCCAGGTAGCGGTGCGAACAATGCTCCGGCGACAGGTTGCCCGCTCGCCGGAATCGGACTCGGTTCGCTCACCTTGCGCAGAGTGGGTGTACAATTTCTGTCATGAGCCTTGATGTCACCTTTTGCGAAGCGGCCTGGATCGCCCGAGACCCCGCCTATGACGGGGCCTTCTTCGTCTGCGTGCGGACGACCGGCATCTATTGCCGCTGCGTCTGCCCGGTGAAGCCGCCGTTCAGGCGCAACGTCGAATTCCTGCCGAGCGCCGCCGCGGCCGAGCTTGCCGGCTATCGACCCTGCCTGCGCTGCCGGCCGGAGACGGCGCCGTTCTGTCCGGCGTGGAAGGGCACGCTGGCCATCGTCGAGAAGGCGGCGCGGCTGATCAAGGACGAGGGCGCACTCGATGGCGACGGCAACGTCGAGGCGCTGGCGGTCCGTGTCGGCATCGGTGGCCGGCATCTGACGCGCCTGTTCCGTCGGCATCTTGGTGCCAGTCCGACTGAAGTGGCAAAGACGGCGCGGGTACAGCGCGCCAAGCGCCTGATCACCGACACCGACCTTCCGATGACCGACATCGCGCTTCAGGCCGGCTTCGGCAGCCTCCGGCGCTTCAACGCCGTGTTTCGCGAGGTTTACAAGCGGCCGCCGGGCGAGATGCGGCGGGGACGGGGAGGGGCCTAGAGGCCGGGCGGCAGTTTTGAGCGCATCGCCGCCCGACGATCGATCGTCTCGCCATCGACGAGGAAGGTGCCGTCGCCAACGGCGTGGAGCATACGCCGTTCCTGGCGGTCACGATCGATACAGGCGGCGATGCCTTCGAGCACGACGATGCCGTAGGGATCGAGGATGTCGACGACACGGCACTCGATGTTGGCAAGGCAATCGGGCAGCAGCGGTGGCCGTACGAGCCGGGCCGGTGTGCGGGTGAGACCCAGGGCCTCGAACTTATCCGTGTCCAGCCCCGAGCAGGTGCCGATGCCAATCACCTTGTCGATCAGATCGACGGTGGGAATGGCGAGAACGCACTCTTTGCTCTCCGACAGAGCCGCGTAGGAGTAGTTCCAGGGACCGGTCTTGATGGCGAAGGTCGGCGAGAAGTCCAGCACCATGGTCCAGGTAATGGTCATCACGTTGTCGCGTTTTCCGTCGCTGGTCGTAACCAGGACGACGGGACCCGGCTCCAGCAGCGTGAACCCACGGCTGAGGGGTAGCTCCTCAAGTGCCATGGTCACCTCCGTTCGGTTCGTCTACTCCATCTCAGATGGGATAACCCACCGCCTTCAGGAAGGCGCGGGCGATGATCAGGTGACCCGTGAGCGTCGGGTGGACGCGGTCGGTGGCGATGCCCATGGGGTGGATTTCGGCCATCACCTCATCGAAGGCCGCCTGGGTGTCGACGAAGACGGCATCGTGCTTTTCGGCGAGCTTTTTCAGCACTGCGCCGTAGTCGTCGATCATCTTGCGCATCGGATCGGTGCGGTTGAACTCGACGAAATAGGGCGCCATCAGCACGAGGCCCTTGAGATGCGGCCGGGTGCGGAGGATCAGCCGTTGCAGCGTTGCCTCGTATTCGTCGATCAGCACGTGGTTCTCGGTCTGGAGGCGGGCGTCGAACTGCCGCCACACGTCGTTGATGCCGATCATGATCGACAGCCAGTCCGGCTTCAGTTCTTCGACGTCGGTTGCCCAGCGCGCTTCGAGGTCGCGCACGGTGTTGGCGCTGACGCCCATGTTGACGACGCGAATGCGATGGGCGGCGTGCGTGACGTTGAGGAAGGCGTTGACGAGGCCGACGTAGCCGGTACCGAGGGAGTCGAACAGGGCCTCGCCGATCGGCCGGGCGCGGCTCCAGTCGGTGATCGAGTCTCCGATGAACAGCAGCTTGCTGTCCGGATGAATCCTCATTTGGTTTTCCTCCCCTCGCACGGCCGGCGTTCACCACACCCGGTTGAGCCAGCTCCTGACGCGGTTCTCATAGGCGTAGAACGACAGGAAGCCGATGGCGACAGCCAGCACGAGACCGATCAGCATTTGACCCGGCAGGCCGGCAAACAAGTATCTCTTGTATTGGTAAAAAGGCTGCTGCCAGAGATAGATGGAAAACGAGCCGATCCCCAGCAGCCTGAGCGGCGCCCAGGACAGCGCCGATTGCACCCACCGCGGTGCCTCGGCCAGGTGATTGACGGCAAACGCCAGAAAGAACGGCGCGACCGTCATGGTCAACATCCAGGGGAACACCGAGCCGACATAGAGCGCCGACCCCAGGGCAAAGGCGGCGAGTGGCATCCACGGCCGGACGTAGGGCGCGGTTCGATCCCTGAGGAGAGCATAGCCGGCCGAAAGCAGGAGATTGGTCGCCGCCACCTCACTGCGCACCCAATATTCGATGGGCGGGGCGATGGCCGGAACGTTGAAATAAGCCAGATGGATGGCGATGGTCAGAAGGCCGAAGCCGATCAGCGCCCAACCTTCCCGGCCGCGCAGAAAGGGAAGGAGCGTCAAGAGCGACAGGAAGATGTAGGAATGCTCCTCGACGTTCAGCGACCAGAGGTGGCCGATCGGATAGGCGCTTGCGAACATATGGAAGTCGGCCGGCAGGTAGGAGCGCAGGAACAGCACCGTCGGCACCACTTCCTGCGCCGAGGCCGCCTTGCCGATCAGTGCGGCGATGCCGAATACGATGAGGAGATATAGAAGGAAGGCCGGGATGATGCGCGATATGCGGCGCTTGTAAAAGGTGGTGAGCGGCACGCGGCGCTGGAACAGCAGGCGGCTCATCAGCAAGCCGGACAGGCAGAAGAACACGTCGACGCCCATGCGGCCGCTATGCCAGCCCTGAATGGCGAAGAAATGCCCCTGCAGCACCAAAAAGATCGCCAACCCCCGCCAGCCATCCAGATAGTCAATCCGTGGCAACGCGCTGCCGCCGTGGCGTGCCGACGAGGACACGATTTTCTCGATCGTCATGATTTGGCTCAATACGAACCGTCGCGCGACAGGCGGCCGGGGTGCGGCAGTCATTCAGGAAAATCGTGATGAAATGGTGACCGTGGCAAATGGGGAAGCGGTCGCCTCAATACGACAAAGCGCCCGATATCCCCCTGGGGGATCGAGCGCTCACATCGTCTCAACGGCGTGGGCTTGGCCTTTCAGAGGCCAAGACCCTTGAAAAAGCCGCGCTTCTGGGCCCGGGCCCGGCTGCCAGCGGTTTCTTCGTAGTTGGCAATCGCTTCGGCGATCTCGCGTTCGGCGGTGCTCTGGCTGTTGTGCTTCTTGTTGGCGCCCAGCAGGGCGAACATCATGGCGTCCATCGTTGTTCTCCGTTCTTTTCTCTGTCTCTGTTTTGCATCCTCAATATAAGGGGCATACCTGATAGGAACAAATCGTATCTTCTGAAAGGCGCTTTCAGATTTCCTGCAACCGGTGGAGGGGCCTTCGCCTCGCCGTTTGAATCTTGGCACCCGTCTTCCTACATGCGAGGGCAACGAATTCTTCCTGCTAAGGAACATGCCCTTGGTCGATTTCAGGTCCTGGCTGCCGCGACGGCTTCGCGGCGACTCTCCCGTGGTGCCGCTCGTCCGTCTGTCCGGAGCCATCGGCATGCCGGCCGCGCTAGGCCGCGGGTCTCTGTCGCTGTCTGCCGTTGACGGCGTGCTCAAGAAGGCCTTCTCGGTGAGCGGAGCGAAGGCGGTGGCGCTCGCCATCAACTCGCCCGGTGGCTCGCCCGTGCAGTCGCACCTCCTCTTCCGACGCATCCGGCAGCTCGCCGAGGAAAAGAAGCTGCCGGTGATCGCCTATGTCGAGGACATCGCGGCGTCGGGCGGCTACATGCTGGCCTGCGCGGCCGACGAGATCGTCGCCGATCGCTCATCGATCGTGGGCTCGATCGGCGTGGTGTCGGCGAGCTTCGGTCTCGACAAGGCGATCGCCCGCTTCGGCATCGACCGCCGCGTCTATACGGCCGGCACGCGCAAGGTGACGCTCGATCCCTTCCAGCCGGAGAACGGCGAGGACGTCGAACACCTCAAGACGCTGCAGCGCGACATCCATGCCTTCTTCATCGAACTGGTGAAGGAGCGGCGGGGCGCTCGGCTCAACAGCAGCGAAGATCTGTTCTCAGGTCTTTACTGGGCCGGTGACCGGTCGGTGGCGCTCGGTCTTGCCGACCGCCTCGGCACCGCCCACGACGATCTCGCTGCCCGCTTCGGCGACAAAGTCGAAATCCGCCTGTTCGAGCCGGGGCGGAGCGGATTCCTGCGCCGTCGTCTGTTCGGCGGTGGGGCGGGGAGCGAAGCCGCCCTTGTCGATTTCGACAATGTTCTCGCAACGATCGAACGGCGCAGCCTGTTTTCGCGCTACGGTTTGTGAACCCTTCACGGGAATTTGCGCTTGCCAGGAAACCGAGACGGTGGTCTCATGGTTTTGTCAGCAAAGGAGATCGGCCCATGTCCCATCTGGTTGGATATGCTCTCATCGGTGCCGGCGTCTATGTCGTCGTCCAGGTGCTGAAGCGCGAGATGACGCGCGTTGCCGAGGTTCTCCGCAACGCCAACGCCGAACCGGTTCGTCTTGAGATCCGCATGGAGCGCGATCCGGTGACCGGCGTCTACCGCGACCGCCGGTAGGCGACGACCCATTTTTGGCGGGCTTTCCGCCGTTTTCGAGACCAGGGCCGAAGCACACTGCTTCGGCCTTTTCGTATTCTGCTTACGACGGCGGCAGGTTGCGGATGGCGCGGCAGTCGTTGGCGCGGACCTTCCTGGCCCCTTGCGCCGGCCCCTTTTCAGAGCAGACCACCTTCCACGTCAGCCTCCCGGCAGCGTTCCTCACGTGCACCGTGCGGCAGTAGCAGAGTTTGCCGGCAGGCGCCGGGCCGGTGGTTTTCTCTCGCCGCTGTCGATCCGGCTGGATGGGTTCGATGAGCTGATGGCGCTTCTCGGCGGCAAGGGCTGGGGCGGCAATGACCAGCGTGGCGGCGAGAGTCATGGCGAGGCGGAGAAGTCTGGAAGTCATTGTGCTGTCCTGTGGCGGCATCCGAGCCTGGATGACGCTCCCTTTCTTTAACGATGACCGCCGCTTTTCCGGGCGGCCAAGCACGCGGCTTTTTGCGGTTGACGGGGCGAGGGGGGGCACCTAATTTCGCGCCCAATCCCGCCCGGCGCTTGCCGGGGTTTCCGCCGTTTCCAGGTAGCTCCCGATGACCCAGCCCGTCGACGTCAACGATCCCCGCCGCTCCTTCCAGGGGCTGATCCTGACCCTGCAGCGATTCTGGGCGGAGAAGGGTTGCGTCATCCTGCAGCCCTACGACATGGAGGTGGGCGCCGGCACCTTCCACCCGGCGACGACGCTGCGCTCGCTGGGGCCGAAGGCCTGGAAGGCGGCCTATGTGCAGCCGTCGCGCCGGCCCAAGGACGGGCGCTACGGCGAGAACCCGAACCGCTTCCAACACTATTACCAGTTTCAGGTCATCCTGAAGCCGTCGCCGGACAATCTGCAGGAGCTCTATCTCGAAAGCCTTCAGGCGATCGGTATCGATCTCAAGCTGCACGACGTGCGCTTTGTCGAGGACGACTGGGAGAGCCCGACGCTTGGTGCCTGGGGCCTCGGCTGGGAGTGCTGGTGCGATGGCATGGAAGTGAGCCAGTTCACCTATTTCCAGCAGGTGGCCGGTATCGAGTGCTCGCCCGTCTCCGGCGAACTCACCTATGGTCTTGAACGCCTCGCCATGTATCTGCAGGGCGTCGACAACGGTTACGAACTCAACTTCAATGGCCGTGAGGGCGAGGACAAGGTCACCTATGGCGATGTCTTCCATCAGGCCGAGGAAGAATACTCCCGCCACAATTTCGAATATGCCGACACCGACATGCTGATGCAGCATTTCAAGGACGCCGAGACCGAGTGCAAGTCCCTGCTCGAACAGGGCGCGGCAGCGGGTACGGATGGCCTCAACAAATGCGTGCTGCCGGCCTATGACCAGTGCATCAAGGCCAGCCACCGCTTCAACCTGCTGGACGCGCGCGGCGTCATCTCGGTGCAGGAGCGGCAGAGCTACATCCTGCGAGTCCGGGAGCTGGCGAAAGCTTGTGGCGAGGCGTGGCTGAAGACGGCCGGCGGCGGCGCACTGGCGTGACGATGGGAAGCCGGTTGATGACGCCGAAGCTCGTCCTGTTCGATTGCGACGGCACGCTGGTCGACAGCCAGCAGATGATCGTCGCCACCATGACGGAAGCCTTCGCCAAGACGGGTCACGCGGCGCCCGACCGGGCCGGTGTGCTCTCCATCATCGGCCTGTCGCTGCCCGAGGCGGTTGGCCGCCTCAACCCCGATCTCGACGCCGTTGCCGCAAACCTTGTCGTCGAGGCCTATCGGGATACCTATCAGGCGATGCAGTTCCGTCTTGCCGAGACAGCGCCGCTTTATCCCGGCGCGCTTGACGCGTTGAACGCGTTGGCGGCGATGGACGACGTGCTGCTCGGCGTCGTCACCGGCAAGTCGCGGCGCGGCCTTGAGGCCATTCTCGAAACGCACGGGATTGGTGGGCTGTTTTCCGTGCTGCGCACCGCCGATGACGGCCCGTCGAAGCCGCACCCCTTCATGGTCGTCGACGCGGTGGCGGCGCTTGGCGGCGATGTTTCCGGTACGGTCGTCGTCGGCGATACCGGCTATGACATGCTGATGGCCCGGGCGGCTGGCGCCTTCGCGCTCGGTGTCACCTGGGGCTACAATGGCCGCGATGAATTGGCACAGGCTGGAGCCCAGGCGCTCGCCGACGATTTTTCCGAGGTGCCGGCGTTGGCGACAAGGTTCCTTGACCGGATGGAGTGAACCGATGGCCGATCTCTTCGAGGAGCTTGCCACGTCCTTCGATCCGGTGCTGGCGACCGAGCGGGCGCGTGCCAACGTGCAGCGCGTGCTGCCGAAGCGCTTCTACAAGGCGGTATCGATCGAACCGGTCTCCGGCCTTTACCGCGTCTTGCTCGACGGCAAGCCTGTGCGGACGCCAGGACGCAACCTGCTCGCCGTTGCCCCGCTGAGGGCGGCTTGTGCCCTCGAAGCCGAATGGGCCGGGCAGGGTGAGTTCGTCGATCCCATGACCATGCCGCTGACCCGGCTCGTCAACTCGGCGATCGATGGCGTATCGCGCGAAATCGACACGGTGAAGGACGCGGTCGCGGCCTTTGCCGGTACCGATCTCACCTGCTACCGCGCGGGCGAGCCGCCGCGCCTTGACGGCCGCCAGCGCGCTGCCTGGGAGCCGGTGCTCGACTGGATCGAGGAGCGGTTCGACATCCGGCCGGTGGCGACGGTGGGCGTGGTGGCGGTTGCCCAGCCGCCGGACCTTCTCGCCGCAGTGCGCTCTGCTCTGCCGGACGATGCCACGCGCCTTGCGGCGATCGAACTGGTCACCACGCTGACCGGATCGGTCTTTCTGGCGCTGGCGCTTGTGGAAAAGCGCCTGTTGCCGGACGATGTCTGGCTCGCCGCGCATGTCGACGAGGATTGGAACGCCGAACTCTGGGGCGCCGATGACGAGGCGCGGCAGCGCCGCGATTTTCGGCGGGCCGACTTCAACGCGGCGGCATTGCTCCTTCTCGACTAGGATCTAACGCCGGAAATCCTGCTGCTTCAGTCGGTAGAGAACATGCGGCCTCAGCGGATGATCCTCAGGCAGCAACGGGTGCAGGAAGTCATCGGCCGGATCGCGCGTCATGCCAAGGCTTGCCATCACCGCTTGCGACGGCTGGTTGGTGACGGTCGTAAAAGCGACGATCTCCGGCAAATCGAGGACATCGAAGCCGTGGGCGAGGGCGCCGCGCGCCGCCTCGCTGGCGTATCCCTGCCGCCAGAACGCTTTGGCAAGTCGCCAGCCCACCTCGACCGCCGGTGCGAAGGGATAGGCGGGGTTCAGCACCTTTTGAATGCCGACCATGCCGATGAAAGCATCGTCCTCGCGTCGCCGCACAGCCGACAAGCCGTAGCCGTGCTCTGTCCACATGCCGCGCAGGCGGTCGACGAGGGCGTCGCTGTCTTCGCGCGACAGCGCCTTTGGAAAAAAGCGCATCACCTCCGGATCGGCGTTGAGCGCTGCGAAGGGGGCGAGATCGCGCTCCGTCCAGGGGGCGAGCACCAGACGTGGCGTTGCGAGGATCACGATTGGCTCCTTTACTGTGGGAAGGCTTGTGATAGGGCGCCGGCGTTCCAAAATAAACGCCATAGAAAGGTGGAAAGGCTGCCGTCCTTCGTGTACAACGCCGCGGACTCGGACCGCACGGGCGGTCGGTGTGCCCTTTGGCGCGTCCCTGGCTGGGATGCCCTTTGAGAGTTTTGGGGTTACATGCAAACCGTTCTTCTCGTTATCCATCTGATGGTGGTCGCAGCCCTGGTGGGCGTCGTGCTCTTGCAGCGCTCCGAAGGCGGTGCGCTCGGCATCGGCGGCGGCGGTGGTTTCATGACCAGCCGCGGCACCGCCAACGTGCTGACCCGCACCACTGCCATTCTGGCGGCGGTGTTTTTCCTCACTTCGATCGGCTTGTCGGTCCTGCCGCGCTTCACCGGCTCGCACGATTCGATCCTTGACAAGGTTCAGCCGACGTCGGCCGTTCCGGCCGCCGATCAACCGATCGGTACCGGCAAGGGTGGCGTTCTCGACCAGCTCAACCAGATCAGCAAGCCGGCCGCCCAGTCAGGCAACTCGCCGGTCGCCCCCGCGGTGGAAATCCCGGCTGCCCCGGCGCCCCAGGCTCCGGCGCCCGCGACCGAAACTCCCGCCGCTCCGGCGACTGATTCGACCCCGGCAGCACCGGCGACGCCTTCGCCGACGCCCTGAAGACGATCCCCGTCCGGTAAAAAGCGGATACAGGCGGCCGCGGGTTTCCGCGGCCGTTTTCATGAGACAGGACAATAGCTTGAAGCGAAATGTCGGCCGGAGGGTTAACTCCTTCCGGAACGGCTTTTTCGTTTTGTTTTGGATAACCCGGTCGGCCCTCTCCCCAACGGGGTCGCGAAGAGATAGGTTGAAGGCCCATGGCGCGGTACATCTTCATTACTGGCGGCGTGGTTTCGTCCTTGGGCAAGGGGCTTGCGGCAGCAGCTCTGGCGGCTCTTCTGCAGTCGCGTGG
>JAGSYU010000144.1 GCA_018262575.1 Pseudomonadota bacterium
GCGGACTGCGCGAGGTCTTTCTGGTAGCGAAGGACCACGATATTCCCCTGTCGATTGGGCGTCTCCCGGACGTGTTCGCCGGTCAAGCGAAGCCCGCTCCTGTCGAGAAGCTTGATGGAGGCGGTATTGCTCCGATCGACGGTCGCGAAGATCGCGGCGAGCGATCCGACATGGTGCCGGAGCGCGAGCGCGACGGCTTCGGCCATCAAACCCCGGCCGTGAAATTTCGGAAGCAACCAGTAGCCGAGCTCCGCGACACCGCCGGTTCTGGTCAATCCGAGACCTCCGAGGAATTGCTGTTCGACCCGATGCACGACGGCAAAGGCGTCAGGGGGAGTTGCCCGGGTTGAGCGGGCAACAAACGCGCGGGCATCGGCGTGCGTATAGGGAAATGGCACCGTCGGCAGCCACTGGGCGACCCGCCAGTCATTCAACCCGTCCATGAGGCTGGGGATGTCCGCTGCCGTGCAGGGGCGCAGCTCGACGCGATTGAGGCTGTCTGGCATGCCATCCCTTTCCGGCCGAGCGCCGTTCGAGCGACGCGATAGCCTCCACCAGTATAGCGGCTTGGGGCGACGGCGTCGCAGGGCGCACATAACGAAATGAGGGGGCCGAAGCCCCCTCATCAAAGACGCGACCGGCGGATCCAGCTACAGGGATTTGACGGGCTCGCCGTTCTTGCCTTCGAACGTCCGTCCCCAGCCGGTGTAGATCGAGAAGACGAACACCACGAACAGCGAGAGCGAGTAGAAGGATGTCATGGCGATCGCCATCGGGTTGATCTGCGGAATGAAGGCATATTCGCTGCGCAGACCGCCGATGACGGCGAGGACGATGAAGATGAAGGCGCTGAGGAACGGCACGATGGCCGGCAAGGTCATGGCGATGCAGTCGATCAGGACGGCGCGCCGGAACGGATGCAGCATCTTCTTCTTGCCGATCTCGTCGGCGACCGGCCCGAACGCCAGGATCGAGGCGCTGGTGACGCCACCAAGCAGGACCGTCGCGGCGGCGATGCCCAGTCCGATCGCGGTTTCGACGCCCCGCGTGGTCTGGGCGAGCTTGCTGTTGCCGATGTACTCGGCGACGCGATCCATCGTTCGGCTGGCCCTCAAGATGCCGATGATGCCGAACAGCGACAGCACGAAGGTGACCGTGCCGATCATGCCGTTGAAGCCGAGGAACAGGAAGCCGCCGATCTTGTCGCCATCGAGCGAGAAGATGCTTTCCCAGGTGAATACGCCGGACAGCAGGCCGACGAGGATGCCGACGACGATACCGACCGGAATGGCCTTGAAGATGTTGCGCGTCTTGACGGCGACCAACAGGAGCACCGCCATTGGCAGCAGCATGATCAGGCCCTTTGGCGAGTAATCATGCGCCGCGAGAGACTCGGTACTGATCGGGGTCGAGGTGCCGCCAAACAGGTAGAACAGGATCGCAGCCATGATGGCGGCGCACAACGCGAACTTGAAGCGCGTGGTGACGACGCCGGCGATCTCCGCCGATCCCGGGCGGTTCTGATACGTCTGCGTCGAGGCCGAAGCGACGGTCGTGTCCGAGATCGGGGCGACGTTGTCACCGAAAATGGCGCCCGCCAGAATGGCGCTGGCCAACACCACGGGGTCCGCCCCCAGCAGGATGCCGGAGGGATAGAACACCGGGAAGCCGGTGAACAGGGTGCCGATCGACGTTCCGGTCGAAGCGGAGATGACGCAGGTCGCCAGGAAGACAAAGGCGGTCAGCAGGCTGCCGTGCAGGTTGATGGTGTTGGCCAGCCAGACGAAGCCCTCGGCGACGCCGCTCTGGGCCATCAGCTTGGCGAACATGCTGATGACCAGGAGGATGGCGAAGATGGTGACGGCCATCTGCGAGCCGATGCCATCCTTGATGACGGCCGTCCAGTAGGTTTCATAGTTCTTGGCAAAGATGCCGCCGATGATGATCGCCAGGAAGGCGCACATCGACAGAAGGTTCATGTCGAACACGTGTAGAACGACGAAACACGACGTACAGGCGATGATGAACAGGACCATCGGCAGGAGGGATAATGTCCACCCGCCGTGGAACTCCAAAGTTTTCTCTTCCATGTCTTGCCCCTCTTTTTATGATTCAGCGAATGCTCTTTTCGGCCGCCAGGCGGGTGAGCGCGGTCTTGATCCGGCCGAGCGCCTGGTCGACGACCTCTTCACTGCGGTAGCAGCCGTGGACGATGCGCAGGTGCCCCTCGCCGCCGAGACCGTAAGGTGTCCCCTCGTTGACGAAGACGTTGGCGTTCTTGAGGATGTATTGCGAGACTTCAGCCGAGGTTCCGAGCTTGGAAATATTGACCCAGGAGAGATAGGAACTCTCCGGCAGGGTCATCGATACGCCGGGAATGGAGTTGAAGCACTCGAAGGCCTTGCGGCGACGCTTGTCGAAGATCGCCTTGTAGTCGGAGATGAACGCGTAGTCCCGGAACGCGGCGATGGCCGCCTGCTGGGCCGAGGTGTTGGTGGCGCCTATGACGTTGACGGCGCAGGCGAACAGCACGTCCATCAGCTTGTCGTCGGCGACCACATAGCCGACGCGCAGACCACTCAACGCCATGCCCTTGGAAATGGAGTAGACGGAGAGTGTGCGCTCCCACATGCCGTCGAAGCGCGAGATGTCGTACATCTCGATGCCGTCGTAGACGATGTCCTCGAAGGCGTAGTCGACGACCAGGATCAGATCATTCTCGACAACAAACTTGGCCAGCTCTTCGAGTTGTTCCTTGCGCTGCACGGTTGTCGTCGGATTGTTCGGCTGCGTCAGCAGAACCATTTTCGTGTTCTTGGTCAGCCGCTTGCGATACTCGTTGATGTCGATCTGGTAGTTGTTTTCGGCAAGCGTCGGCACGGCAATGGCGATGCCACCGAGCAGGCCGGGGTTGAGGAAGTTGCTGGGATAGCTCGGGGCATGGATCAGCACTTCATCGCCTGCGCCGATGAACGGCATCATCGCAAACAGCAGGCCGGAGTCCGATCCGGGCGTGACGATGATATTGCGCTCGGGGTTGACCGTGATGCCATGCGTCTTGGCGAGCTTGGCAGCGATCAGCGTCTTGAGCTCGGCATCACCGATCGGCATCGTGTAATGCGGCCCCATCCCTTCCTGCAGCGACCGCACGGCGGCGCTTTCGACGTGGGCCGGGATGACGTGATCCGGGAAGAACGGGTCCGCCCAGCACATGAGGGCGCAGCCGTTCTTCATCAGGTCATTGAGGGCCGTGCCGACGTCAGCCTTCGTGACGGTTGAAAACAGGCCTCCCTGAAGTGTTTTGAACGTTCCGACGAGTTTATCTCTGGCAGCCATTTCGTCCTCCCAAGTCCTTCACCGATGAGCGATCGCTTCGATCTCGATCAGCACCTGCTTTGGCAGGGCCGCGACCTCGACAACCGCGCGGGCCGGCTTGATCTCGCCGGTGAAATATTCCGCGTAGATGGCGTTGACGTCGGCGAAGGCGTTCATGTCGGTGAGGCTGACATTGACCTTCACGACATTGGCCAGCGTGAGCCCGGCTGCCTCGACGATCGCCTTGACGTTCTCAAGCGACTGGCGGGCCTGCCCCTTGATGTCCGCATGCTCGAGCTTTCCGGTCGCCGGGTTGAACGGAATCTGCCCTGACACGAACAACAGGTCACCGATTTCAACGGCTTGCGAGTAGGGGCCAATCGCCGCGGGCGCTTTGGTCGTCACAATCTGTCTTTGCACCTTGATCTCCATGATCCAAAAATGATCATCAAGATAATAATTTATCTCCACCTGAGCCGCAAGGGTCTTGTTGCCCGATGCTGGGGTTGGGACCTGGCAATTCCGAACCGCGTGTCCGCCTTCCTTTGCTGGGAAATCACGGCGTGAATTGAAAATAATGTATGATTTACAATATGATCCAGCGCATATCGCGCGGCCGGGCGGGAGGCTCCATCGCCTCGGACGCTTTGTGTCATGCTTCAAAAGTTGTAGGCGTGCCTGGTATTTGCACCGAAACCGCTCGAAATTTGCGCACTCGATGTGATAAGAAATTTCTCATCAGCGTGAGACGCTTTGTGCCGAGACGCTGACAAGGGGCGCGCAGTCAGGCGGGCCTGCTGATGGCGCTGTGGCGATACGATTGGGAGAGCGGCTAGCCCGCTAGGTGATGCATGAAGGTTCAGTCGGTCTCCGAGGATGACAGAATCCTGGAATCCTTCATTCCCATGGTGGACTTCTATGCCGAGACGCTTGGCAGAAATTGCGAGGTCATTCTCCATGATCTGCGACAGCTCGAATCGTCGATCATCGCCATCCGCAACAACCATGTTTCAGGACGGCAAGTCGGCGGCTGCATAACCGGGTTTGCCCTCGAGCTTCTCGAAAAGAAGGTCTACGAGAAGAAGAAATACATAGCCAATTACATCGGGAAGACCGACGAGACGAAGAAAACGGTTCGGGCATCTACGTTCTTCATCAAGAACAAGACGAATGACGTCATTGGCATGCTCTGCGTCAATGTGGACATCACGGCATTTGTCGCGGCGAGGTCGGCGATCGATGAGTTCATCAATACCGCCGACTCCGCTCCCGATGGCGATCCGATCCTGCCGGAGGAGAACCTCGATCTCGACCCGGGGACGCTGATATCCTCGCGGTTCGATCATGTCCTGTCCAAATTCGGCATTGAACCGGAGCGCATGACGTCGGCGGAGAAAAGCGCCGTGGTTCTCGATTTGGCGGAGCTCGGCGTGTTTCGCATCAAGGGCGCTGTTTCGGAAATTTCCGGTTTGTTGCAGGTGTCCGAGCCAACTCTATATCGGTACCTCAAGAAGGCGACCTTGAAGTAGTCTCCATTTCTTTCATGTGTCCGACATTGGCTGCGCTTCTTTTGGTATCGCTTTGCAGGGTGGCGGCTCAGGCACGGCAACCTGCAGCAGTCGCTGGGCGATCAGATTTCAATCTGGCCGGCGAGGACATTCAGCGGCTGTGCGTCTCATCGCCGTTCGGTGCGACAGGCGCTCCTCGCACCGGCTCCGTTGCCAGGAAGGCAAGCACGTCCTTCTCGGCCCATGGCTTGAGGATGAGCGGTGTGCCCTGCAAGTCGGCCGGCAAGAGATCGGCGTCGGCCATGCCCGTCGTGAAGGCAAAGGGAATGCCCCGCCGCTTCAACTCGCGACCGACGTCGAACGAGGTCTCGCGGCGCAGATACACATCGAGCAGTGCCGCATGGAGCTTGGTCTGATCGAGGCTGGCGAGGGCGTCGGCGGTCGTGGAAAACGGTCCGACAACTATAAACCCCCGGGCCACCAACAGCTCCTCCAGATCCATGGCAATCAGCGCCTCGTCCTCCAGGACGAGAATTCGCGTGTCGCCGGGCATGTATCACCTCGCGATTTTCATGGCCGCTTGAAATAGTTTTCGCATTGCTATTAATAGTCATAGGTATGCGGATTATCTTTGTATGTTCAAAAATGAACACAGGAAGATAATCTTTTTCTATTTCGCATAAGCAGGAAGACACATGGCGGTGATTGCGACGGTCGAGGGTAGAACCGGCAACAACCTGATCGACTCGTTGCGTCCACGAGAATGGGACCTCCTGGTCCCGCACCTTCAGACCTGGACCGGTTCTGTCGGCCGGGCGATACAGACGCCGGGCAGCCGGGTGGAATGGGCGTATTTCCCGCTTGGCAAGGCCATGGCGTCCTATCGCGTCACGTTCGGCGACGGACGGGAGGTGGAAACCGCCCTGATCGGACGGGAAGGCGCCGTGGGCGGCATCGTCAGTCGCGGCCATCTGCCGGCCTTCGCCCTCGCCATGGTGCTGTTCGGCGGGACCTTCGCCCGGATCTCCCTGAACCAGCTCGAAACCCTCAAGGCCGAGGAACCGGCCATCGATTCTCTGTTCAATCGCTACGCCGACTGTCTGTTGGCCCAGGTGTTTCAGGCCAGCGCCTGCAACGCCTCCCACACGATCCGGCAGCGCGCGGCCCGCTGGCTGGTGGCCGCCTGCGAGCGCACGGGGTCCGACGAGCTGACACTGACGCAGGAACAGCTGGCGGGCCTTCTCGGGGTCGGGCGCAGCTACACGACGCGCGTCATCGGCGGCTTCAAGGCGGAAGGCGTGGTCGATACGCAGCGAGGGCGTCTGACCATCCGCGATCACGACAGCCTGGCGGCAATCGCCTGCGACTGCAATCGGATCGTGCGGAGCCATTTCGACGCGGTGTTGAGAGGCGTTTATCCCGATCCGTGAGGGGAGGGAGCCTGTCCGAGTGGCGACCCTAGAGAACCCTGAGGCCGAGTTCCTTCAGCAGCGATGTCGCCTGGGCGCGGGAGATCACCGCACCGCGGAAATGCGCCGCGTCGCCAAGGCGAATGCCGCCGAGATCGGCGCCGCGCAGATCGGCGCCCTCGAAGCGGGCGCGGATGAGCTGGGCGTCGCGCAGCGAGCAGTCTTCAAACACCGCGTCCCGGAAATCGGCGCCTTCGAGCAGGGCGCCGGAGAAGTCGACCTGGGTCAGCTTCCGGTCACGGAACGACACCTTCGGCAGGCGCGCGTCGACCGCCAGCACCTCCTCCAGCGTCAGATCGACGGTGCGGGCGTCGGTGAAGTCGGCGCCGGTCAGCTTGGAGCGGCGGATGGTGGCGGAGGTCAGGATCGTCTGTCGGAAGGTGGCATTGTTGACATCCGAGGAGACGATCTCCGCGTCCGTCAGGTCGGCGCGGCCGAAATCGGCAAAGGCCGCCTTGCAGGCGGACCAGCGGGTGTCGGTCAGTCGGGTCCGGATGAGCCGGCAACGACTGATGTTGCAGGTGTCGAACTGCCAGCCGCCGAGATCGACCTCACCGAAGGCCAGACCGCTGAGGTCGGCGCCGACCAGGCGGCGCGGCGCACCGGCCGCGAGCAGGCGGTCGAGGCCGGCCTGATCGACGGTCGAACCGGCAAGATCGATGGTCACGATATCCGTCATGAGAGAGCCCGTGCCCGCGCCGATGAGATCGCCAGGGAAGACGAAGCCGCGCGAGGCGGCTGCCTGCTACTCGCCCTCGAAGGCGATCAGCGTGCGAACGTTGACATTGAGCGCCCGGAGCTTGTCGGCGCCACCGAGCCCCGGCAGGTCGACGATGAAGCAGGCCGCCTCGAGTTCGCCGCCCATCTGGCGGATCAGCGTGGCGGCGGCGGTTGCCGTGCCACCGGTGGCGATCAGGTCGTCGACCAGCAGCACCCGCTCGCCGGGCAGGATGGCGTCCTTGTGCATCTCGATCTCGTCGACGCCGTATTCCAGGCTGTAGACGATCGACACCGTGTCGTGCGGCAGCTTGCCCTTCTTGCGGATCGGCACGAAGCCGGCGCTGAGCTGGTGGGCGACGGCGCCGCCAAGGATGAAGCCGCGCGCCTCGATGCCGGCCACCTTGTCGATCTTGCCGCCCGCCCAGGGCTGCACCAGCTCGTCGACGGCGCGACGGAAGGCGCGGGCGTTGCCCAGGAGGGTGGTGATGTCGCGGAAGATGATGCCCGGCTTGGGATAGTCGGGGATCGCGCGAATGGTGTCGGCCAGATTCATGGAAGGGCTTCCTGAAGAAGTTACGGTCCGTTCTAGGGCATCCGCTCCCCCGGCTGCAACACTTTCGGCCGGCTTGTCCCAGCTTTCGCTGTTTTCTCGGCCGACATGAAAAAGGGCCCTGTGACGGGCCCTTTTCACGAATCGTCGCGGCGAAGCCGTCAGTGGCGGACGCCGCGCCAGACCTGCCGCTTCACGAAGTAGAGGATGCCGGCGAAGACGAACAGGTAGAGCATCACCTTGAGGCCCAGCTCCTTGCGGGCGTCGAGATGCGGTTCGGCCGCCCACATCAGGAAGGCCGACACGTCCTCGGCATACTGTTGCTTGGTGGTCGGCGAGCCGTCGGCATATTCGAGAATGTCGTTGTCGATCGGCGGCGGCATTCGCAGCGAGATGCCGTTGATGAAGTGCGGGTTGTAGTAGGTGCCTTCGGGCACCGTCACGCCTTCCGGCGGGTCCTGGTAGCCGGTGAGCAGCGAGGCGATGTAGTCCGGCCCCTGCTCCTGGTAGGGCCAGAACATGTCGAACACGAACCAGGGGAAGCCGCGATGAACGGCGCGCGCCTTGGCGATCAGCGACAGGTCGGGCGGCAGGGCGCCACCGTTGGACGCCCGCGCCGCGTTGTCGTTGGCAAACGGCGAGGGGAAGGCGTCGGACGGCAGGCGCGGCCGCTCGAACATCTCGCCGGCGTCGTTGGGGCCGTCCTGGATGGCATAGGTGGCGGCCAGCACCTTGACCGCGTCCTCGGTAAAGCCCGGCCCGCCCTCATCGGAGAGGTTGCGGAACTTGACGAGCTTCATCGAATGGCAGGAGGAGCAGACCTCCTTGTAGACCTGATAGCCGCGCTGCAACTGCGCCTGATCGTAGTGGCCGACGATGCCGGCGAACGACCACTCATGGCGGGCGGGCTTTTGCAGCGGGAACTCGGCCGCCTTCTCCTCGGCGACGGCGAGCGAAGCGGACAGAGCAATGCCGGCGGCAAGTGCGGCGGCGGCCCAACGGATCATCTTGGCGGTCATGATTTCTCTCCGTTGGGCGTCAGTGGGTCGATCCGGGAGCCGATTTCGCCAGGATCGCGTCGTTGATCGATACAGGCAGCGGCTTCGGCTTCTCGATGTAACCGAGCACCGGCAGGATGACCAGGAAGTAGAGGAAGTAATAGAGCGTGCTGAGCTGCGCCCAGACAACGGCCTGCGCCCCGAAGATGATGTCGTCGGTCTTCACCGAGCCGAGATAGCCGAGGAACAGCGCGTTGACGCCGAACAGCCAGAAGGCGACCTTGAAGATCGGCCGGAAGCGGCCCGAGCGCACCTTGGAGGTGTCGAGCCAGGGCAGAAAGGCCAGCACGGCGATGGCGCCGAACATGGCGAGCACGCCGCCGAGCTTGGAGTCGATCGGCCCGATGTTGAAGTCGATGGCCCGGAGGATGGCGTAGAACGGCAGGAAATACCATTCCGGCACGATGTGAGCCGGCGTCGACAGCGGGTTTGCCTCGATATAGTTGTCGGGATGGCCGAGGAAGTTCGGCTGATAGAAGACGAACCAGGCGTAGAAGATCAGGAAAAAGACCATCCACAGCACGTCCTTCGATGTGGCGTAGGGCGTGAACGGCACGGTGTCCTTGTCGCTCTTGACATCGATGCCGAGCGGATTGTTCTGGCCGACGACGTGCAGCGCCCAGATGTGCAGGACGACGACGCCGGCGATCAGGAACGGCAGCAGGTAGTGCAGCGAGTAGAAGCGGTTGAGCGTGGCGTTATCGACCGAGAAGCCGCCGATCAGCAGCGTCTGGATCGGCTGGCCGACCAGGGGCAGGGCGGTGAAGAAGTTGGTGATGACGGTGGCGCCCCAGAAGGACATCTGGCCCCACGGCAGCACGTAGCCCATGAAGGCGGCGGCCATCATCAGC
>JAGSYU010000145.1 GCA_018262575.1 Pseudomonadota bacterium
TGTGTGTTGGCAGCGGGGAGGTCTTGTTCGCTGCCGATGACCAATACTTAGGTCGCATTCGTTCACGCCGAAACGGGCCGCCGTTGACAACTGCGGGTGAACGATTTGATCGGCAATCGCGATCGCGTGTAGGGGAACGTGAACGATGGCGAGATCTGTCCCGGCCACCGGCCAACCCGCGGCGGCGACCGAGGCAGGCCGTCAGAATGAAATTCATACGAAATTTCAGTTTCTTAACGGACCACCGTCCGGGGGCGGTCCATCCAGCTGTCTGAGCGAATAGCTCGTACTCCGCCCGCCGCTCTCATCCTTGACGAGAAGTCCTCGCGCGACGAGATCGTTGACGTCGCGCAGCGCCGTATCGGGCGACACTTTCGTCAGCTTGGCCCATTTGGACGATGTCAGCTTGCCCTCGAAGCCGTCGAGGAGCCGGTTGATCATCACCCGTTGCCGCTCGTTCAGCGGTTGCGTCTCCATCTCGCGCCAGACCGCGGCCTTGCGGAGAACGCTGGCCAGGATTGTCTCCGCCCCGTCGATGGCCCGGCCAAGGCAGGCCAGGAACCAGAGGAGCCAGTCGGTGATATCCAGATCGCCCTTCTGCATGCGCTCGAGCGTGGCGTAATAGTCCTTCCACTCCAGCCGGATCGCCGCGGACATGCTGTAGAAGCGCTGCGGGCTGGCCTCGGAACGGGCAAGCGCCATGTCGGCGATCGCCCGGGCAATCCGGCCATTGCCGTCCTCGAACGGGTGGATGGTCACGAACCACAGGTGGGCGATGGCCGCCTTTATCACCGGATCGATGTCCCCGTCGCGTTCGAACCAGGCGAGGAAAGCCGCCATCTCCCGAGGCAGGCGAGCCGCATTCGGCGCCTCGAAATGCACGCGCTCGTGTCCGTAGGGACCGGACACCACCTGCATGGGGCCGGACCTTTCGCCGCGCCACGCCCCGACGACAATCCGCGTCATGCCGCTTCGGCCGGTCGGAAACAGCGCGGCGTGCCAGTCGAACAACCGCGCTTCGGTGAGGGCCGCACCATAGGCCTGCGTGGCGTCGAGCATCATGTCGACGACGCCGTCGACGTCCCGGTCGACCGGCGCGAGCGCGCCGATATCCACGCCGAGGCGGCGGGCGATGGACGAACGCACCTGGTCGGTGTCGAGCCGCTCGCCCTCGATGTCGCTGGATTTCACCACGTCTTCGGTCAGTGTGTTCAGCACGGCCTCGGCCCTGAGATTGAAGCCGAGCGCCTCCATGCGGCCGATCAGCCGGCCCTGACGATGACGGACGGCCGCCAACGGCGCACCGACCGTCCGCTCGGACCATCTGAACCGGGGCCAATCTGACCGCTCGTGGATATAGGCCATAATCACCGCGCCTTTCGCGGCGAATATGCCCCTCTTTCTCCGCATCGGCAAGCATATTCACCGCAAAAAATGCGGCGATTAAGGTGATGATCTCCGCAGGCGTGGCCACGTCCGGCGTGCTTCCGGGCGTGGACTGGTCGACGGGGCCCGGCTCAACCGCAGCGGCAGTCTGGGGTCGCAACAGGCGTTCCACCGAAGGCCTGTACCCCCGCCGCCATCACAGGCCGCCTCAGGACGTAAGGCGCTGCCACAGCGCGTCTGGCGATCCTGAGTTGACCAGCGCCACGATGAGCACGATCAGCGCCAGGAGCTGGATCAGGACGATGCCGACGAGCTGCGAGCGGAACGGCTCCTTGCGCGTCTTGTGCCGGATCGTCTGCTGGGCGATCACGGTCCCGAGGCTGCCGCCCATCATGGCCAGGCTCAGAAGCGTCGACTCGGCAATCCGCCGCGAACCGGCCCGGGCCTTGGCCTTGTCGAACGCCATGGCGGCGTAGGCCAGCAGGTTTACCGCGACGACGTAGCTGATGACCCCGATCGCCAACTGCCCCGGCATGCCGCGTCCTCCATCTTTGGATCAGTATGGCCGACGCCGGTTAAGCCCGCACGAAGAACGGTGATCGGCTTCCTGTCGCCTCAACCGTCCGGTGGGCGGGGACGTAGCGCCCTGCGTGCCGGCGCAGTAGCCCAGCGCCGCGGGACATGACTGCAATGTGCGGTCACCGCCCGCTTTCCCGGCGGGCGGTGACCGGCAGTTTAGGGGGCGATCGATCGGACGGGGGAGATGACCGAACGCGATGGGCCCGTCGACCGTCGGACTGAGCCTTCACACCGCGGCCCCAGCGTCGAGGCTCTGGTGCCGTCGGGCCGGGGCTGCCTCCGGCGCGGTCATCTCCGGCCGAGGGCGGCGATGCCAACCGGCGGTTCGGGGCGGCGAATGAGGGCGTCCTGCAACGGCTCCAGGCTGGCCGTCCGCACCTGGTTGCGGCCGCAGCGCTTGGCCGCGTAGAGGGCCTTGTCGGCGAGATCGATGATGTCGGCATGGGTTGCGCCATGCTGAGGAAAGCAGGCGACGCCAAACGAGGCGGTCATCTGGAAGCGGTCGGGCGAGGGGCCGATGACCTCGGCCTCAAGGTCGGCGCGCAGCGCGTTGGCCCACGCCGCCGCCATGGCGGCCGTCCGGCCCGGCAGGGCGATCAGGAATTCCTCGCCGCCATAGCGGAAGGCCAGGTCGTCGTCGCCGCAGCGCTGCTTGATGCGGTCGGCAACAAGGACGAGGACATGGTCGCCGACCGGGTGGCCGTAGCGGTCGTTGATGGCCTTGAAGTGATCGATGTCGCACATCACGATGCTGAGGAAGCCATCGTCGCGGCAGCGGTCGAAGGCCTGCTGCAGGGCCGCGTCGAGATGGCGGCGATTGTACAGCCCCGTCAGGGCATCCCGGATGGATTGCTCGAGCAGCAGGGCATGCAGCTCCTCGGCGCGTCGTTCGGCGCGCTTGCGCTTGCTGATATCCAGCATGACGCTGGTGGCGATCGCCGTCTGGCCGAGCGTCTGCACGCTGCGATGCAGCTCGATGTCGATCTCGGCGCCGTCCTTGCGCAGGCCGCGAAACGTCTGGTCGAGGAACCCCGCTTCGTCCTTCGGCCGCAGGCTCAACTGCGCGGCGACGATCGGCTGGTCGGCCGGCGCGACGAGGCTGAGCAGATCGGCGCCGAGAAGCTCATCGACCCGGTAGCCGAAGATGTCGGCCAGCTTTTGATTGAGAAAGGTGAACTTGCCATCCACCGAGGTGGCGATGCCGACCAGCGGCTGGTTGAGCACGCTGAGCAGCTTGAGTTCGGACTCGCGCAGCTGGCGGGTCATCAGCTCGTTTTCGGCAAGGGCGGTTTCGAGCGCGGCGGTGCGGCGGCGCACCTCGCCCCGGAGGACGACGGCGGTCTGCAACTCGTCGAACTCGGTGCGGTAGTCGCCGGCGGCGTTGCGCTCCAGCCGGTTCATCAACGCCTCGATGACCTTGTTCTGCCGGGCGATCTCGGCCAGCAGCTGCTGTTGGTCGGACTCGGGTCCGAGAGCGCGACGGTCGGCCATCCCTATGTATCCCCTGGCAATTCGCCGATCGCCAGTCCTGTCAACGTATGATTGACGTGAATGCCATTGTATTGCTCACCATAGCTGGAAAAGCCGATGGTATTGTACCGGTCGAGCAGCCTTTCCACGGTGCTGGTTAAGTTTTTGCCGGCGATGTTGAGCTTTCTCAGGATGCAGTCAAACCCGATGACCAGCGCCGGATGCCCCAGGGTGTCGCGGATGTTGTCCAGCGAGGTGTCCATGTTGGCGATGACGTCGGTCATGCTGGCAACGCGCAGCACCATGCCCTCGTCAATGGCGCAGTAGAACGTCAGGCTGCCGTCGGCATTGGCGCTCTGGATCGCCCGAACGTAGTTTGTTCCATCGAGAAGAATGACGATGGGCGAGGCGGCGAACCTTGACGGGCACAGGGTCCTGGGGTCGGCATCGATCACCCGGGCGTATTCCTCGACGGCGGGCAGCCCGTTGATTTCCCGCACCAGACGACGATCCGGTTCGGCTTCGGTGACGACGAGCCGTTCCTCCATCGGCGCAAAGTTCTGGATCTTCAGCGTCTGGAAGGGCCGCGACGTCGCCACCAGCAGGAGCACCGCGGCGTCGTGGTGAAAGCTGCCGTCGGCATAGACATGGGTGCGCACGAAGCGCTGGTCGTCGCCCGCCGATCCGCCGACCAGGAAGATGTCGCCAAAGGCGTTCTGAAAGGCCCGGGAGACCAGCTCCTCGCGGATGGACAGCCCGTCGATCAGCGACAGCGCAAATCGGTTGGTCAGCCGGTCGCCGGGGGCGATCAGGCTGTCCAGTTCCTGCAACTGCGACTGGACGAGGGCGCGGGCCGAGGAAAACTCGAACCGCCTGAGGTCGGTGACGAGCCGCCCCGCCGCCGCAAAGGAATCGCGCGGAAAGCTGGCACCGCACAGGCTGTGGTCGAGATATCCGGTCGGGCCGATTTCGCCCGACGTCGTGCAGCCGAACACCGCCACATCCGGGAACTGGATCGCCATCTCCGCGGCGATGTCATCAAGCGCATAGCGGCTTGAGCAGAAGAACAGCACGAAGGCCATGTCGGCCTGCCAGACCCCGTCGCGAAACTCGCGAACGGCAGCGCGCGCGTCCACGTGGGTCGACTGAAATCGGCGAATGGGGTTGCGCATGGTCTGCGGTGGTCTCTGGCGCCAAGTGCCCGCAATACTACCGCCCGGCTATTTCAATAGTCTTAGCAAAGGTTAGCTTTGTTTATGAATAGGGTAGTGGGTTTATCGGATGGTATAAATAGCGATGGGTGGTGTGGCGAGAGTGGTGCCGCTCCATTCGCCCGTTGCGTCGCGTGGAATTCCTGACGAAGCGCAGGACCCGCCGTGCTGGTCATCTCGGCCGCTCGCACCGCGCGGAAGCGGTGGGCGAAGGTCGCTTTTGGGGAAACTGCGGAGCCGAAAGGCGGAAAGGGTGGGTGGGGGGACTCTTTCCTTCTTCGGAAAGGATGTCAGCATTGCGCCCTCGTTGCGGCCGTCACTTGGTTCAATTTGCGCGCTCGGAATCAACCATTCGTTCGCGAAACACACTTCTGTGCTATATGCCAAAATCCTTCGCCCAAATTGTCAATGTTCGCTCGTGGGCACGGACCTATTCATAGCCCAGCTTAGCCTTCGCGAGTGAGGCGACTGAGCGTGAAAGAGCAGCATACTCCTTCGAGGCGTCGGTTTCGCGGCAGAAGTCCTCCCACAGGATTTGCTTTAGGGAAGGATTGCGGCAGCGCTCAACCACCTCCAACATCTTCATCAAGGCGGTGATTCGTGCTGCCCGCCGTTCAAAGAGTTCGGCTCTATTTAACTCCAAGAGGTGTTCAGTTAACGCTGCGGCGTCTCGTCCTGGTCTTGGATAAATCAAAGCACCCACATGCCAGAACTCCTGTTCTGGGTCTGCGACGTATGGGTCAACGAATGTTTCGTGATCTATGGTTGCGTTCGATTTCTTCGTGTTGCAAACATCACAAGCAAGCGTGAGATTCGACCAACTGAACCATTTCGCAGGGTTCGAAGATTTTGGTACGACATGCTCTATGTCACCAAAAGTAACGTGTCTGAGCTTACTTTCACAGTATGCACATTTGCCGTGTGTCTCAGCAACAAGGGCACTTTTGATATCAGGATGGTTGTAGCGTCCTTTTTCCGTTTTGGTCGGTTCTTCACCCTTCGCAAGTTTGCTCACGACCGTGGCGGTCCAAGCCGCTGAGTTTGCGGTTAAGAATGGGGGCGCATCTCCCTTCTCGATCCTAATCATTATTGCCCCCTAGTTAGGGCAGCAAGCGCATCGGGATATAAATCGTCGTACCCTAATTGTGAGAGCTCTCGCCGAATCTCCAGCAGCGTCTCGCTTGTGATCTGCCGGTTGCGGTAGCGGGCGACTACGTCTGCAAGGCCCTCTTCGACCCACTCAGGAATGGTGGCGGGAACTCCGAGTACTTCCCGGAGGATTTCACTGGCGTTTCCTGCTTTGTTGATCGTGTCGAGCTTAAGGCTCACTACTCGGCTGGTTTCTGTCGGCATAACTTTTTCGCCGCTTTCCAGCTCGCCCGTCTCGGTGCTGATATAGCGCAGAATGAAGACATTCGAATCTCGCACCGACGAGACCATGAATGGGCTGTGCGTAGCGATGATAAACTGAGCTTGCGGAAACGTGGTTAGGAGCCGCCGTAACAGCGACCGCTGCATGGTGGGATGGAGATGGTTTTCGGGTTCATCTATGGTAACGACGAACTCTTCGTGCAGCAGCGAGAACATATGGAGCCGCCAAGTTAGGTCGATGATGGTCATCACTCCACCTGACGAGGCATCTATCAAGAATTCACCTGATTTTGTCACGAGCACGACCTCAGGAGGTCGTACGGACAAATCAATGAAACCAAGTGACTCGGGCAACATTTTCCGTAACGCGTCTACGTACCCTTGATAGGCGCTGAGGACCTCCTTGTTTCCCAGAACGTGAGTGTTGCCCTCTCCAAACATAGCCATCGCAATGATGGCCTCTTTCATTCGATAAATCGGAGAATAGCCTGTGTGACCTCCTTGGTAGATGTTAAGTATCTCTCCATTATAGTTGTTGAATGCAGTCGCGGCATTTATGATTGTCGTGGGTATCTGTCCGACCTGTTGAAACACAGAGACGGACGAATGTGAGTCTATGTGAATTCCTGGTACCGATTGCTGGTTCGTTATTCCAATGCTGTATTGAACGTCAGTCCGAATTGGTACTTGGATTTGACCTTCACTCTTGTTGTCGTACCTGATCGTGCCAACATTCGAAGTGTCGGGCTTGCCGGTCCAAAAACGACGCCAGAGTGTCGCGACAACGCCAGTAAACAAACCCGTAAGATATGAGTAGCCTCCGCTCTCGTTTCGGACTGGAGTGGCGAGGAATGGTCGATCGAACCCGAAATGACGCGTGAAGATCCTGAGGATTGAACTCTTTCCTGCCCCATTGGCGCCGGTTAGGATAGTTAAGCGGGGATGAAGCTCAATCTCAACATGGCCAAATTGACGCCAGCCCTCGATCTTCAGGTAGCTAAACTTCGTCATGTAGAAGACTCCTAGAGCAACGAGAGTACGTCCGAGATTGCAGATACAAGCTCGTGCGCCCACGTTGGTCAACTATGATTTCTTATCCTAGCAGGCGACAGGCTTGCTCCATCGTAGTGTCCTTTTTTCCACCCATGCGCCGCAAAGCTGACAGTCCGCTTCCGGCCCACGCCGGACTTCCGAGCGTGGTCGAACCAGCGCCCCCATCTGACCGTTCCCCCATCAGGGCCGCACAGCCCTCCGGTTCCCCCCTTCAGCCCCGCCGCCCCGCCTTGGTCGCCCCAGCCGGCCATCGACATGGATGCGGGTTGCCTTTCGCTCCCTTCCCGTCCATATTGTAAATATATTTACAATATCACCAGGAGCCATAGATGAGTATCGCTCACCGGATCGACATTGACGCCCCTGCCGAGGCGGTTTTTGCGCTTTACGCGGCGGTGGAGTCGTGGCCGGACTGGGACAGCGAGACGGTGGCGGTGCATCTGCCCGACGGCTTGCGTGCCGGGGCAACCGGCTGGTTGAAACCACGCAGCGGCCCCAAGGCAAACATCCGGGTGGCTGAGGTTGTCCCGCGCCGGTCGTTCACGATTGAGGGGCGGTTGCCGCTTTGCCGGATGCTGTTCGGCCATGAACTGTGGGGAAACGCGGCGCAGACCACGGCGACGCACTGGGTTCGCTTCACCGGCCCGCTGGCCTTCCTGTTTCGGCGCCTGATCGGCGCCGGCATTGACGCTACCCTTCCCGCCACCCTGCGTGGTCTGAAGCGGGCAAGCGAGGGGGAGGGGCGGTGACGTCGGCCAAACCCTGGGAGGACATGTCGATCCACGCCGGACCGCAGGACAGTCCGGGGTTCGTCTTGTGGCGGGACTTCATGCGCTGGCAGCGCCAGCTGAATGCCCAGCTGAAGCCGCTTCGCCTCACGCAGCCGCAGTTTGCCGTCCTTGCCGTCTGTGGCTGGCTGACGCGCGACGGGCGGGACGTGACGCAGCAGGAGCTTGTTGATTTTCTCGATATGGACCGGATGCACATCTCGCAGATTGCAACGCGGCTGGAGCAGGACGGGTTGATCCGGCGGCGGGCGACGGCAAGGGACCGGAGGGCGAAGCTGGTCAGCCTTACCGCCGCCGGTCAGGCGATACTGGAGCGCGCCATGCCGGTTGTGGAGGCGTTCGACCGGGCTTTCTTCGCATGCCCGGCCCGCTAGTCGGCCTCGGCCAGCCGTGTTGGCCGTGGTCCACCGGCGATTGCGTTGAGAAAAAAGCGATGGTATTCAGACGCTGTGCTTGAAGAGAAAGGAGGGTCACATGCATAACTTTCATATCCGGTCACACCGGACACGTGGTCCCGTCTCTGCCCTGCAAATGCGTTTGCAGGGCTGACCAGAGGCCTTTCTCGCTCATCTCCTGGTCTGCCCTTTGTGAGCCGTAGCGCCGAGCCTTCGCTCGTGCCGGCTGCGATCTCCCATTTGCCGCGCATCCCGCATCGCATCGGCCGCGCGCCCGCGATGCGCCCTGTGCCGGCGTCAAGACCAGAGACCTGACATGAGCCTTCTCAACCTGCGCACTCTCGGCGTGACCTTCGCCAGCCCGCTGTTTTCGGGACTGAACCTGACCGTCAATGCCGGCGACCGCATCGGCATCGTCGCCGCCAATGGCCGCGGCAAATCCACCTTGATGAAATGCATCATCGGCACCATCGACCCCACGGAGGGCGAGATCACCCGCGCCCGCGGCCTGACCATCGGCATGGTGGAGCAGGATGTGCGGCCGGCGCTGATGGCGGCGACCTTCCGCGATGCGGTGCTCGACGCGCTGTCGGCCGACCATATCGACAGCGAAAGCTGGCGCGCCGACGTCGTTCTGGACGGGCTGGAGGTGCCGGAGGCGCTGCGCGAACGGCCGCTCAAGGCGTTGAGCGGCGGCTGGCAGCGGCTGGCTTTGATCGCCCGCGCCTGGGTGAGCGAGCCGGACGTGCTGCTGCTCGACGAGCCGACCAACCATCTCGACCTCGCCAAGATCGCGCTGTTGGAGAGCTGGCTGAACGCCTTGCCGCGCGACACGCCGGTGCTGCTGGCCAGCCACGATCGCGCCTTCCTCGACGCGGTGTGCAACCGCACGCTGTTTCTGCGGCCGCAGAATTCGCAAGGCTTCGCGCTGTCCTACAGCCGGGCGCGGCTGGCGCTGGACGAGGCGGACGCCGCCGATGCCAGGCGCTATGACCGCGACATCAAGACGGCCGACCAGTTGCGCCGGCAGGCGGCCAAGCTGAAGAACATCGGCATCAATTCCGGCAGCGACCTGTTGGTGGTCAAGACCAAGCAGCTGAAGGAGCGGGCCGACAAGCTGGAGGATACGGCAAAGCCCGCCCATCTCGAGCGGTCGGCCGGCGCCATCCGGCTCGGCAACCGCGGCACCCACGCCA
>JAGSYU010000146.1 GCA_018262575.1 Pseudomonadota bacterium
CGACGTGCCCGCCGCCACGGCGCGCGGCGTCATCGTCATGAACACGCCGTTCGGCAACTCGATCACCACCGCCGAGCACGCCATCGCCCTGATGTTCGCGCTGGCCCGCGACATTCCCGAGGCCAACGCCTCGACGCATGCCGGCAAGTGGGAGAAGAACCGCTTCATGGGCGTCGAGCTGACCAACAAGACGCTCGGCGTCATCGGCTGCGGCAACATCGGCTCGATCGTCGCCGACCGCGCCGTCGGCCTGAAGATGCGCGTCATCGCCTACGATCCGTTCTTGTCGGGCGAGCGGGCCGTCGAGCTCGGCGTCGAGAAGGTGGAGCTGGACGACCTGTTCCGCCGCGCCGACTTCATCACGCTGCACGTGCCGCTGATCGAGAAGACGCGCAACATCATCGACATCTCGGCCATCCTGAAGATGAAGAAGGGCGTGCGGATCATCAACTGCGCCCGCGGCGGCCTGATCGTCGAGGCCGACCTCAAGGCGGCGCTCGATTCCGGCCACGTTGCCGGCGCCGCCCTCGACGTGTTCGAGACCGAGCCGGCCACCACCCATCCGCTGTTCAACCATCCGAAGGTGGTCTGCACGCCGCATCTCGGCGCCTCCACGACGGAAGCGCAGGAAAATGTCGCGCTCCAGGTCGCCGAGCAGATGTCCGACTACCTGATGAAGGGCGCCGTCGCCAACGCCCTCAACATGCCCTCGATCACCGCCGAGGAGGCGCCGCGCCTCACGCCGTTCGTCAAGCTCGCCGAGCTCCTGGGCTCGTTCGCCGGCCAGCTCACCGAGACCGGCCTCAACGCGATCCGCATCGAGTATGAGGGCGAAGTGGCCGGCATGAACACCCGGGCGCTCAGCGCCGCGGCGATCACCGGCGTGCTGAAGCCGCTGTTGCAGTCGGTCAACATGGTGTCGGCGCCGGTGATGGCCAAGGAGCGCGGCATCGCCGTCGCCGAGGTGCGCAACAACGCCTCGGCCAACTTCGAAAGCCTGATCCGCCTGACGCTGACCACCGACCGCCAGGAGCGCTCGATCGCCGGCACCGTCTTCGCCGACGGCCACCCGCGCATCGTCGAGATCAAGGGCATCAAGATGGACGCCGAGTTCGCGCCGTCGATGATCTACGTCACCAACGAGGACAAGCCCGGCTTCATCGGCAAGTTCGCCGGCCTGCTGGGCGACGCCGGCATCAACATCGCCACCTTCGCCCTCGGCCGCCTCGAGCTGGGCGCCGACGCCATCTGTCTCGTCGAAGTGGACGGCGACGTGCCGGCCGACGTTCTCGACAAGGTGAAGGCCATTTCGGTGGTGCGCCAGGTGAAGGCGCTGAAGTTCTGATCGGCGCAACCGCGTGACATGAAAAAGGGGCGTCCCGCGGGGCGCCCCTTTGCTTTTGTCGGACAGGACCGAGCGAACTCAGGCCCCCAAAGTCGCCCTGAGTTCCTTGACGATATCCGGATGGATGTCGGTCCGCTCGCTGCCATAGGCGATGTTGGCCTTGAGGAAGCCGAGCTTGGTACCGGTGTCGAAGGTGGTGCCGCGGAAGCGCACGCCGTAGAAGTCCTGCTCGCTGGCCAGCCGCAGCATCGAATCGGTGAGCTGGATCTCGCCACCGGCGCCGCGCTCCTGCGTGCCGAGCAGCTCGAAGATGCGCGGCTGCAGGATGTAGCGGCCGGAGATGAAGAAGTTGGACGGCGCGTCGGCCGGCTTCGGCTTCTCCACCATGTCGGTGACTTCGAACACGTCGGGGCCGAGCGTCTTGCCCAGCGCGACGATGCCGTAGGACGAGGTCTGGGCCGGATCGCACTCCTCAAGGCTGACGATGTTGCCGCCGCTTGCCTCGAAGGCGTCGACCATGCTCTTCAGGCACGGCACGGTGTGCTTCATCAGCATGTCGGGCAACAGCACCGCGAAAGGTTCGTCGCCGACGATGTCGCGGGCGCACCAGACGGCGTGGCCGAGGCCGAGCGGCTCCTGCTGGCGGGTGAACGAGGTGGTGCCGGCTGCCGGGCGCTCGGCGCGCAGCTCTTCGAGCGCCGCCGTCTTGTTGCGGGCGGCAAGCGTCGCCTCAAGCTCGAAGGCGAGGTCGAAGTGATTCTCGATCACCTCCTTGCCACGGCCGGTGACGAAGATGAAATGCTCGATGCCGGCCGCCTTGGCCTCGTCGACGACATACTGAAGCGCCGGCCGGTCAACGACGGTCATCATTTCCTTCGGCACGGCCTTGGTGGCCGGCAGGAAACGGGTGCCGAGACCGGCAACGGGAAAGACGGCTTTACGAATACGTTTGGACATGAAGCACTCCTGAGCGGCAATTCTGACGACGGTCCGGACGTCTGGACGTCTGCCGCATGGGCGGGACCATCAATAGCGGAAAAATGTTTAATTTTGGAATTGTGGAACGGGGCAGATAAATTCCTTTGTCAACGGTCCGGAAGCCGGACGGTGGAGGATGAAACGGTACGGAATTTAACTGATCGTTTACCATAAGTCCCGTCTCTGAAAGACAACAGCAGCCTGAGAAAGGAGCGCCAGCCATGCGAAACTTGTCGCGAATCATCCGAGGCGGCGCTGCCCTGTCGCTCGCTGCCCTGATCGCCGGCTGCGCCATCCTCGGCAACGACTTCGCCGCCGCCCCCGAGCCCGGTCTGCCACCGCTTGCCGACGGCCCGATACCGCCCGCCTTCACGGCCTTCGTCGAAAGCCAGTGGCCGGCCGCCGAGGCGCGCGGCGTGTCGCGCGCCACCTTCGTCGCCGCCTTCCGCGGCGTTGGCCCGGACAACGACGTGCTCGCCAAGGCGACGAGCCAGCCGGAATTCTCGCGCGCCATCTGGGACTATCTCGACGACATGGCGGCGGAGAGCCGCATCGCCACCGGCCGGGACATGCTGGTTCGCTACCGGTCGCTGCTCGATAACATCGAGGCGACCTATGGCGTCGACCGTGAGGTGGTGGTCGCCATCTGGGGCATGGAGAGCAGCTACGGCGCCATCCTGCGCGATCCCACCAAGGTGAAGAACGTGGTACGGGCGCTCGCCACGCTCGGCTGGCGCGGCGGCGGGCGTGCCGCCTACGGCCGGCAGCAGCTCAACGCCGTGCTGCGCATCCTCGAGCATCACGACGTCGATGCCCGCCACATGACCGGCTCGTGGGCCGGCGCCATGGGCCAGACTCAGTTCATTCCCACCACCTATCTCGGCTATGCCATCGACTTTGACGGCGACGGCCGTCGCAACATCTGGACCTCGGTGCCCGACGCCCTGGCCTCTACCGCCAACTACCTGAGGAAATCCGGCTGGCAGGCCGGCGCCACCTGGGGCTACGAGGTCGCCCTGCCGCCGGGTTTCGACGCCTCGCTTGAGGGCCGCGCGGCGACGCTCGCCGACTGGGCGGCGCGCGGCATCACCCGCGCCTCGGGCGCCGCCTTCCCGCGCCCCGACGACCAGGCCACCTTGCTGCTGCCGGCCGGCCCCGGCGGCCCGGCCTTCCTCACCTTGCGCAATTTCCGGGCGATCAAGCGCTACAACAACGCCAACGCCTACGCGCTCGGCGTCGGCCATCTTGCCGATCGCCTGGCCGGTGGCAGCCCGTTCGTCACGCCCTGGCCGCGTGGCTACACGCCGCTCGACGAGGCCGGCCGCGCCGAGCTGCAGTCACGGCTCCAGGCGATCGGATTCCCACTCGAGAAGATCGATGGTAAGGTCGGCCCACAAACCGTCGCCGCCATCCGTGCCTATCAGGCGCAACGCGGCCTCGCTGTTACCGGCAACGCGTCGCTCGAGCTTCTGACGGTGCTTCGGGGCGGCTGAGGCCGGACAGGGGACGAGAAGCGACGCGTGTCGGGAGGCACATCACCATGCCGATCCGCCGGGCCACAGCCCTGACGGCCGTTGTCGCCGCCGTGTTGATCGCGGCGGGCCTGCCCTCGCACGCCCAGCAGCGGATCATCGTGCAGCGGGGCACACAGACGGAGATCATCGAGCCGCCGCCCGACAACCGGCCGTTTCTGATGCGTTTGTTCGGCTTGGGCCGCCCGGAGCCGGTGGCGCCGGCCCCTCCCCGCGCCCGCGTCATCAAGGTCCCGCCCGTCGGTCAGCACAAGGCCCCGGCGGCCGTCGCCGCCAGGCCGCAGAACCCCAAGAAGGACGACGCGCGTGTCGTGCTGGTCATTGGCGACCGGCTGGCCGCCGACTTGGGACGCGGCCTCGATGTCGCCTTTGCCGACCGGCCGGACGTTCGCATCGAGACCAACACCGTCGATGATGCCGGCCTCGCCTCCACCGGCGACGCCGACTGGAAGGCGTTCCTCGAAAAGCGCCTGTCGGACAAGCCGCGTCCGGCGGCGGTCGTTGCCATGATCGGCCGCGCCGACGGCCGACCGATCGAGCTTCCCGACCGGGTGGTCGACTTTCCCTCGGTCGACTGGGAGACCATCTACAAGGCCCGGCTCAACGAGCTGATGCGCGTCGCGCGCGAGCAGGCCGTGCCCTTCCACTGGGTCGGGCTGGTGCCGGTGGCCAGCCCGCAGACGACCAACGACGTCACCTATATCGACGGCGTCATCCGTGACGAGGCGGCGGAAAAGGGTGCGAGCTACATCGATGTCTGGGAGCCCTTTTCCCAGAACGGCGCCTTCGTGGCGAGCGGCCCCGACCTCGATGGCCAAGTGCGGCAGCTGCGCCTCAAAGACGGCGTCGGCTTCACCCGTTCCGGCGCCCGCAAGCTCGCCTTCTACGTCCAGCAAGCCCTCGGCACCGCCCTCGACATCGCCGCCCCCACCGCCGAGCTGATGCAGCAGGTCTCCGGCAGCGGGCTGGTCATGCTGCTGAACGACCCCGGCGCCACCGGCGAGGACCGGCTGATTGCCCCCTCCGACATCGCACCGCCTAAACCCGGCACCGCCCTCCACCGCCTCGTCGTCGAAGGCCTGCCGCTCGCCCCGGTCCCCGGCCGCTATGATTCCACGGCGCTGAGGTGAGGCTGCGACGAAGCCATCAATCGAGGCGTTCCGCTTGAAGCGCCGGCGGCCGGGCTCCCTCACGGAACCCGGCCGCCGCATGTCATTTTTCAGCCAGCGGCAACACCTGACTCAGGCGCGCTTGGGATCGCCGGCATTGGGGCCGAAGTGCTTGAGGATCACCAGCGGCTCGACCTTGCTGCGGTTGACGATGGTGAGACCGGCCTTGGCCGCCTGTTCGCTGACGAAATACTCGTCAGCCGACAGTTGGCCGAACCTGAGCATGGTCGCCGTTTCGGCGTCGTAGACACCGAGCTTGCCATGTCCCTGGGTGAGCACGCAACCGTAGGCCGCTGCGTCGCGGATGGTGACGCTGGCGCCCGGATAGACCGTCAACTCCTTGGCGGCGATATAGCCGGTGGCATAGACGACCCATTTTTCGACGTGCTGTTCGCTCTCCGAGGCAATCAGCGGCGGCCGGAAAAACGTCTTGCGGTAGGACGGGTCGACGTTGGCCTCCCAGTCCATCAGGCTCATGACGTAGTCGAGGTCCTGCTTGTTCTCCTCCGGGCAGTTCTCGACCAGGAACTCGTACGGGTAGACCTCGTGGTTGACGACGTTCTCGTAGACGGAGTTGACGTCGCTGTTCCACTGCGGCTCGTAAGTGAGATAGGAGCCCGGCGCGTGGACGACGCCCGGCGGCGTGTACCAGCCGGTGCCGAGCTGGATGCGGTAGGCGCGCGACAGCTCGGTGACGCGGTTGTCCGTTTGTTGGTAGAGAGCGAGGCGGGCGCGTACCTCGTCCTTGGTCATGTCCGGGTCGAAGCCGAAATAGGTATGCGGGAACAAGCCCGGGTGGTTGTTGAGCTGGGGCGGGAAGTAATAGGCCTCCGGCTTGCCCTTGCGGCCGACGCGGCGCGCGTCCTCCTCGCGCAGATGCAGATGCAGGAACAGCGGCGCGTTGAAGTCGAAGAACTTCGAATACATCGGCCACGTGCCGTGCTTGGCCTTCAGCTCCGCGCCGATGATGTCGGCGCCGAGCTCGGCGACGGCATCGCGGAACAGGAACTTGTCCTCGTGGCGCCCGGTCGGATCGACATAGCTCATGCCCTCGTCGGCCGGCGCCAGCGGACCATTCATGGCGGCGATGACCGAGGAGAACCAACGCTCCTTGATCGAGCCACGCGCCGTGCCGAGCGCATAGTAATCGTCGGGATGCAGGCGCAGGCGCTGGCCGGCCGAGGAGAAGCGACGCGGAACGAAGGCCGGTGCGAGACGCAGCACGCCCTCGCCTTGTTCGAAAGCGCCCCGGATTTTGGACAAAGTAATCACAGCGACCTCCTTGGATCGTTTTTCAGTCTGATCGATTTTGGGTTGGATGGCCCGCGTGGGCGTCAGGTGGTCATTTGTGGCAAACCGAATCGCGAACGATGAGTTCGGGCCGCACGACGATGCGCGTCGGCTTGGTGGGGCCGTGTTCGATGCGCTCGAGCAGCAGGCGCACGGCGTGCTGGCAGATCTCGCGGAACGGCTGTCGCACGGTGGTCAGCGTCGGCCGGACCATCTCGCCGAGCTGGATGCCGTCCATGCCCATGATCGACACGTCCTCGGGAATGCGGGTGCCGAGCCGCGCCAGTTCCTGCATGGCGCCTATGGCCAACAGGTCGCTCTGGGCCCAGATCGCCGTGAACTCATAGCCCTGCCCGAGCAGCTTGCGCACCATGGAGATGCCGGTTTCAAACTCGAAGTCCGGGCCGGACACATACTGCACGTCGACGCCTTTTTCGGCGAGCACGCTGCGGAAGCCGTCGAGCCGCTCGCGCGACAGGCTGACCGTCTCCGGGCCGCTGATGCAGGCGATCTGCCGGTGTCCCATCGAATAGAGATAGCGGGCGGCGATCTCACCGGCTTCCCGGTTGAACACCACGACCCGATCGGCTTCCTCGTCGTCGGGGGCCCGGTCGATGCCCACCACGGGAATGCCGAGCCGGTTGAGGCTCTTGACGATGGCACTCTCATCGGACACCTGCGAGACGATGACGCCATCGACATTCATGCCGATGAAGTTCTTGAGCACCCGCTCCTCGGCTTCGGCATTGGTCTGGGTGTTGCCGAGCAGCATGGTAAAGCCGTTGCTGACGCAAGCTTCCTCGACGAAGTAGATGAAGTTGGCGAAGGTCTCGTGCAGGATGCTCGGGACCATCAGGCCGATGCTCTTGCGTGACTTGTTCCTGAGGCCGCGCGCCAGGAGGTTGGGACGGTAGTCGAGCGTCCGGATCGCCTCCAGCACCCGCTCCCGCGTCTCCTCGTCGACCGGACGGCTGCCGGTGATGACCCGCGATACGGTCGACGGCGAGACGCCGGCAGCTTTGGAAACGTCCTTGAGTGAAGCCAACCTTCCAATCTCCCTTTGAGCGGGGCCGTGCCCCGCAGAGCGATCCGGCAGCCAGGCCGCCGGATCGCCGCCACTCTACCCTTACTTCAAGCTATCGACATTTTCCTTCGTGATGAGCTTGAAGGGAATGTTGACCGACTTGGGAACGTCCTCGCCGTTGAGGATCTTGACAGCCATCTCGACGGCTGTCGCGCCCTGGCCGTGCGCATCCTGGAACACGGTGGCCGCCATCTTGCCGTCCTTGACCGACTTCAAGGCGTCGGCGATGGCATCGATGCCGATCACCGGGATCTCCTTGGCCTTGCCGGCCGCCTCGATCGCCTTGTAGGCGCCAAGCGCCATCTCGTCGTTCTGGGCGACGATGGCATTGAGCGGCCGTCCGGTCTGCAGCCAGTTTTCGGTCAGGCTCAGTGCCTGGGCGCGATCCCAGTTGGCCGTCTGCTCGAACAGCACCTGGATATCCGGATAGTTCTTCAGGATCTCCTTGTTGCCTTCGGTGCGCTGCACTTCGGCCGAATGGCCGTTCGGGCCGTGGATGATGGCGATGTTGCCTTTGCCCTTCAGAAGATCGGCGATGTACTGCATCTCGATCTTGCCGGCCTCGATGTCGTCGGAGCCGACGTAGGTGTTGGCCAGTTCGACGTTGGCCACCTGGGCGTTGAAGACCACCAGCGGGATCTTGGCGGCGACGGCCTTCTGAACGGCCGGCACGCAGCCTTCCTTGTCGAACGGGATCAACAGGATGGCGTCGACGTGCTGGGCGATAAAGTTCTCCACCTGGGAGATCTGCACTTCCGCCTTGCCCTGGCCGTCGCTCTCGATCAGGGTGACGTCGAGTTCCCCTGCTTTCTCTTCGACGGCCTTGGCGATGTTGACGATGAATTCGTTCTGAAGGTTCTGGTAGCTGACGCCGATCCGGTATCCGGCCGACGCCGGCGACATCAGGCCACCGGCCATGGCGAACGCCGCACAGAACAAGAGAGCTTTTTTCATTTGTCGTCTCCTCCTTTATTCGGTCTGCTTGTTGTTTGACCGATCCTCAAATTCTCAGCGCGAGTTCTTCGTGTATTGATCAAGAAGAACAGCCGATATGATGATGATTCCCTTGACGATCTGCTGGAAGTACGAAGAGACGTTCAGCAGATCGAGGCCATTGTTCATGGTGCCGATGATCAGCGTGCCGATCACCGTGCCGAGGATGGCGCCGGTGCCGCCGGCCAGGCTGGTGCCGCCGATGACCACCGCCGCGATGGCATCGAGTTCGTAGCCGGCGCCGGCCGCCGGCGACCCGGTCATGACGCGGGACGACAGGATGATGCCGGCAAAGCCCGCGAACAGTCCGGCCAGCGTATAGACGCCCATCTTGACGCGGCCGACGTTGAGGCCCGACACGACGGCCGCCAGCTCGTTGCCGCCGACCGCATAGACGTGCCGGCCGAACTTGCAGAAATGCAGCAGGAAAGCACCGATCACCACCACGGCGATGAACAGGAACACCGGCAGGGGAACGCCCCACAGGTAGCCGCCGCCGATGGCGTTGTACTCGTCGCTGAGGTTGATCACCGGCCGGCCATCCGACATGACCAGCGAGCCGCCGCGGACGATGGTCATCATGCCCAAGGTGACGATGAACGGCGCGATGCGGCCCTTGGCGATGATGAAGCCATTGATGCCGCCGCACAGCGCGCCGACCGCCAGGCCGACCAGGATCGGCACGATCACCGGGTAGCTGTCGGGATGGGCTACCGAAGCGGCCGATACCGCCGCCAAGGCCACGATGGCGCCCACCGACAGGTCGATGCCGCCGGTGATGATCACCAGCGTGGCGCCGACGGCGATGATACCGTTGATCGAGCACTGGCGCAGGATGTTGAGGATGTTGTCGAAGGTCAGGAACCAGGGTGACCACAGCGACAGGAAGACGAACATCAGCACGAAGGCGATGTAGATGCCGTAACGGGCAGCGATTTGCTTGGCCTTGGTTCCGTAACCGTCGGCGCTGGCCAGAGATGCCATGCTCATTGTTCTCCTCCTAGTGGCTTCCGGTGGCGGAAGCCATGACGGCTTCCTGGCTGAAATCC
>JAGSYU010000033.1 GCA_018262575.1 Pseudomonadota bacterium
CTTGGTGATCTTCTGCGTCGCCTTCACCGAAGCGATGCGGTTCTTGAGTTCTTTCAAGCTGGCCATATCGGCTCCTGCCCGTCGGGCATCGGGGCGCGGGAGAGAAGGGCGGAGCCCGCCCTCCTCGGTTCATCCGGCGGTATCGTCAGACGAAGGTCTTGGCGAAGCTCGAGATCGCGCCGTGAAGCTTGCCGCGAAGCTCGTCGGAGAGTTGCTTGTCCGCCCAGATCTGCGCCAGCAGGTCGGCGTGCTGCTCGCGCAGGAAGCGCAGCAGCCCGTCTTCGAAGTGGCGCACCTTGGAGAGCGGCAGCGGGTCGAGGAAGCCGGAGACACCAGCGAAGATCACCGCCACCTCTTCCTGAGTCTTCAGCGGCGAGAACTGCGGCTGCTTCAGGAGTTCGGTGAGGCGGGCGCCGCGGTTGAGCAGGCGCTGCGTGGAGGCGTCGAGGTCGGAGCCGAACTGGGCGAAGGCAGCCATCTCGCGATACTGGGCGAGTTCGCCCTTGATGGTGCCGGCCACCTGCTTCATCGCCTTGATCTGAGCCGATGAACCAACGCGCGACACGGAGAGGCCGACGTTCACCGCCGGGCGGATGCCCTGGTAGAACAGCGAGGTCTCCAGGAAGATCTGGCCGTCGGTGATCGAGATGACGTTGGTCGGGATGTAGGCCGACACGTCGTTGGCCTGCGTCTCGATGACCGGCAGGGCGGTGAGCGAGCCGGAGCCGTTCTCTTCGTTGAGCTTGGCGGCGCGCTCGAGCAGACGGGAGTGCAGATAGAACACGTCGCCGGGGAAGGCCTCGCGGCCCGGCGGGCGGCGCAGCAGCAGCGACATCTGACGATAGGCGACGGCCTGCTTGGTCAGGTCGTCGTAGGCGATCAGCGCGTGCATGCCGTTGTCGCGGAAATACTCGCCCATGGCGCAGCCGGCGAAGGGAGCGATGTACTGCATCGGCGCCGGGTCGGAGGCGGTGGCCGCGACGACGATCGAATACTTGAGCGCGCCGGCATCCTCGAGCTTCTTGACGAACTGGGCGACGGTGGAGCGCTTTTGGCCGATGGCGACGTAGACGCAGTAAAGCTTGTGCTTCTCGTCGTCGCCCTCGTGCAGGGACTTCTGATTGAGGAAGGTGTCGAGGATGATGGCGGTCTTGCCGGTCTGGCGGTCGCCGATGACCAGCTCGCGCTGACCACGGCCGATCGGGATCATCGCATCGATGGCCTTGAGGCCGGTCGACATCGGCTCGTGCACCGACTTGCGCGGGATGATGCCGGGCGCCTTGACGTCGACGCGGGCGCGCGTCTCGTACTCGATCGGACCCTTGCCGTCGATCGGATTGCCGAGAGCGTCGACGACGCGTCCGAGCAGGCCGCGGCCGACCGGCACGTCGACGATGGCGCCGGTGCGCTTGACCGTGTCGCCTTCCTTGATGTCGCGGTCGGTGCCGAAGATGACGACGCCGACGTTGTCGCTCTCGAGGTTGAGCGCCATGCCGCGGATGCCGCCGGGGAACTCGACCATCTCGCCCGCCTGGACGTTGTCGAGGCCGTAGACGCGGGCGATACCGTCACCGACGGAGAGAACTTGGCCGACTTCGGATACTTCGGCGTTGTGGCCGAAGTTCTTGATCTGCTCCTTGAGGATTGCGGAAATTTCCGCGGCGCGGATATCCATCAGCCGACCTCTTTCAATGCGATCTTGAGTGCGTCGAGTTTTGTTTTGAGCGACGTGTCGATCATGCGCGAACCGAGCTTGACGACGAGGCCGCCGATCAGCGACCGGTCGACCTCGAGCTCGACATGAACCGACTTGCCGGAAATGTCGGCCAGTGCGCTCTTGAGATCAGCGACCTGGCCGTCGGACAGGGGAACCGCCGAGACGATGCCGGCCGTCACTTCGCCGCGCCGATCGGCGAGCATCTGGCGGAAGCCACGGAACATGTGGGACATGACCGCGAGGCGGTTGTTGGTGGCGACGAGCTTGATGAAATTGCTCAAGGTCACGCCAATGCCGGCGGCCTCGATGACGGCGCTGATCGCCCTGAGCTGCTCCTCAGTGCTGAACACCTGCGACTTCATCAAACGCCGAAGGTCGGCGCTTTCGCGGCGAAGAGCCTCGAAATGGGTGATTCCCGCCTCGACGACATCGAGTTCGCCGGTCTCGCTCGCCAACTCGAAGAGAGCCGTGGCATAGCGTTCGGCGACCCCGAAGACCATCGTATCCGCTTCGCTCACGTAAGACCCCCTCATCGGTGCGAACCATCAAAGGTTCACCCGATTGAACGCTTTGAAGATATTCGCAAAATAGACTACGACGGCGGCACGGCGCATGGCCTCGCAGCGAACTCGGCACCGTCTACCACAGGACTTTCCCTCACGCAACGCATTCACTGGATTCAGGAATTCGGTTTTTTGCGCGGATATCCTTAGGTAATTGGCCGCTTGGGACATCCCCGTAAAAAAACCTCATCCTAAAGTCGAATAGTATATCGTTTTAGACGGCATTCGGATCGCTGTCGACGCGGCGGCCAATTCGTAGGTGTGGCACGCGTTGCGAAGGTCATCACAGAAAATTCTGCGGGTCTACATCGACATAGGCCTCGACCCCGCGTGTCGGCCGGTCGGCGGCGGCGATCCAGGCGCGCATGTAGGCGGACAGGTCGGTGTCACGGCCGGAATGGGCGATCAGTCGGAACCGGTGGCGGCCGCGCACCACGGCGAGCGCCGCCTCGGCCGGCCCGAGCACCTCGACCGCCGGATCGTGTGGCGCCATGCGGGCGAGATGGCGGGCGTGATCCTCGGCCAACTCGCGGCTGGGGCCGGACACCAGGATGGCCGCGAGGCGGCCGAAGGGCGGCATGGCCGATCGCTCCCGCTCGGCCAGTTCGGTGCGGTAGAAGCGTTCGGCGTCGCCGGAGACCAGGGCTTCGATGACCGGGCTTTCCGGCGCGTAGGTCTGAAGAAGGCCGAGGCCCTTGCCGATCACGCGGCCGGCGCGGCCGGTGACTTGGGCGAGCAATTGGAAGGTGCGCTCGGCGGCCCGCGGATCGCCCTGAGCAAGGCCGAGGTCGGCGTCGACCACGCCGACCAGCGTCAGCTTGGGGAAGGTATGGCCCTTGGCCACCATCTGCGTGCCGACGATGATGTCGCACTCGCCCTTGGCCACGGCCTCGAACTCGGCCCTCAGGCGCTGGATGCCGCCGCCGACATCCGATGACAGCACCACGGTGCGCTTGTCGGGCAACAGCGCCTGCATTTCCTCGGCGATGCGTTCGACGCCCGGGCCGCAGGCGACGAGGCTGTCGAACGTGCCGCAGGAGGGGCAGGCCTCGGGCCGAGGCACCGAGTGGCCGCAATGGTGGCAGACGAGCCGCCCCCGGAACCGATGCTCGACCAGCCAGGCCGAGCATTGCGGGCACTGAAAGCGGTGACCACAGGAGCGGCAGAGGGTGAGCGGCGCATAGCCGCGCCGGTTGAGGAACAGCATGGCCTGTTCGCCACGCTCGGTCACCTCGCGGATGGCGGCGACGAGACCGGGCGCCAGGAAGCGGCCGCGCGGCGTTCCGGCCTTGCGCATGTCGATGGCATAGAGGCTGGGCAGGTCGCGACCGGTGGCGCGGGCCGGCAGGACGAGGTGCCGATAGCGGCCACGCGTCACGTTGACGCGACTTTCGAGCGACGGCGTTGCCGAGGCAAGGATGACCGGAATCTTCTCCAGCCGACCGCGCACCACCGCCATGTCGCGGGCATGGTAGCTCGCCCATTCCTCCTGCTTGTAGGCGCCGTCGTGCTCCTCATCGACGACGATCAGGCCGAGGTTGGAAAACGGCAGGAACAGCGCCGATCGGGCGCCGACCACCACGCGCGCCTCGCCGAGTGCCACGGCGCGCCAGGTGCGGGCGCGCATCTTGGGTCCGACCTCGGAATGCCATTCGGCCGGCAAGGCGCCGAAGCGCTCGGAGAAGCGCTCGAGGAAGGCGCGGGTGAGCGCGATCTCCGGCACCAGGATCAGCGCTTGCCGGCCGGCCCGGAGCGCGTCGGCCACCGCCTCCAGATAGACCTCGGTCTTGCCCGAACCGGTGACGCCATCGATCAACGTCACGCCGTCGTCGCTTCCCTCGCGCAGGCGGGCGACGGCGGCGGTCTGGTCGGGCGTCAGGTCGATGGGGTTGAAATCCGGATCGGGCGTCCGGAACGGCCGGCCCGGCGGCAGCTCGACTTCGGCCAGCGTGCCGGTGGTCACCAGCCCCTCGACCACCGACGGCGATACGCCGGCCGCCGCGGCAAGGCCGGCGCGCGTCCAGGCCTGCCCCTCGTTCTCGGCGAGCAGCGCCAGCACCCGACGACGGGCATCGGTGAGACGTTCGGGCGGCGCGCTCGTCGCGATAAGGCCGCGCAGGGGCGGCTCCGGCTCCAGCGCGTCGGGCGCGCGCAGGACCATGCGCATCACCATGCCGCGCGGCGTCAGGGTGTAGCGGGCGACCCAGTCGACGAAGGCGAGCATCTCCGGCTTCAGCGGCGGTGCGTCAAAGGCCGCCTCGATCGGGCGAAGCCGGTTCGATGACGCCGCAAGCTCGGCCGGCTCGGCGGTCACCACGCCGACGATCTTGCGCGGGCCGAGCGGCACCTGCACGATCGATCCCGGCTGCAGCTGCATGCCGCGCGGCACGCGGTAGGAATAGCTGAGGTCGAGTCCGACCGGGGTGAGCACCTGCACCACCTCGCCGCCGGCCGCCTGGCTGGGGGCGGCTTTTCCGAACAGATCATGAAGCGAATGGGCTGGTTTTTCTTCGGTCATCGGCTGATTCGAGATGTACGACGTTGGATCATAGGCTAAACGGAGGGCCATCGCCTCGCCAAGCCGCCGCCATCTGGAAAAAGCCGCCGACATGAGCCGTCCCGCCGTCATCGTCCTCTCCTCCTTTGTCGCCCGCGGATCGGTGGGCGCGCGCGCCGCCTTTGCGCTGGAGCGGCTCGGTCATCGCGTCTGGACGCTGCCGACCGTCATTCTGCCTTGGCATCCCGGCCATGGCCGGGCCCACCGCATGCCGCTGCCGGAGGCGGATTTCGCGGCACTCTGTGCCGACCTTGCCCGCGCGCCCTGGCTGTCCGAAGTGGGCGGCATCATCACCGGCTATCTCGGTTCGGCCGGCCAGGCGGACGCTGCCGCCGCGCTGGTCACCGCCGTCAGAGCCGCCAACCCTGACGCACTCCATCTCGCCGATCCGGTGATTGGCGACACGGCCGGCGGCAAGGGCAGCCTCTACGTGCCCGAGCCGGTCGCCATCGCCCAGCGCGACCGCCTCGTCGCCATCGCCGACATCGCGACGCCCAACCGCTTCGAGCTCGGCTGGCTGACCGGCCGGCCGGTGGAGACGCTGACCGACATCGCGGCGGCGGCGCGGGCACTGGGGCCGAAGCGCGTCGTCGTCACCTCGGCACCGGCGCTGATGGCCGGCAAGATCGCGGCGGCGCTGGTCACCGCCACCGAAACCATCGTCGCCGAGAACCAGTTGATCGAAGGTGCCCCCAACGGCACCGGCGACCTGTTCGCGGCGCTGTTCCTGTCGCGGCTGATCGGCGGCGCTTCCGACGAGGCGGCGCTCGCTGCCGCATCGGCCTCTACCTTCGAGGTGATCGTCCGGTCGGTGAAAGCCGGCTCGCGCGAACTGGAACTGGTGGAGGAGCAGGAAGCGCTGGTCCGGCCGATGGCCATGGTCGACATTCGCCGGCTCGCCACGCCGCGCCGGCCCGCCGCGCGTTCCACGGAGATCTTGCCCTCGTGAAGCTGTGATTGACGCTTATAAGTAGACCTTCGTATAACCGCGGCGGCGGATGTCTGTCCGCTGTCCCGTCGCTCTAGCCGGACCATCCTTGATGACCGAACCGAAAGCCCCCTTCCGCCCGAAGCTGCCCGCCTCTTTCCCGGGGCGCCTGACGACCGGCTACGAAGCCTTCCGCGACGGTCGCTACCCGAGCGAGAACGAGCGCTACAAGCGGCTCGCCGCCGAGGGACAGAAGCCGCAGATCATGATCATCGGCTGTTCGGACAGCCGCGTGTCGCCGGAAGTGATCTTCGACGCCGGGCCGGGCGAGATCTTCGTCGTTCGCAACGTCGCCAACCTCGTGCCGCCCTACACGCCGGACGGCGAGACGCACGGCACCTCGGCTGCCCTCGAATTCGCGGTGATGGCGCTTGCCGTCCGCCACATCGTCGTGATGGGCCATGGTCGCTGCGGCGGCATCGTGGCGGCGCTCGACGACCGCGCTCCGCTGACGCCGACCGACTTCATCGGCAAGTGGGTGTCGGTGCTCGACGAGACGACCGAACGGGTGCGCTGCGATCATTCCATCGGTCCGGGCCTTCGCTATACCGCCCTCGAGCACGAGGCGATCAAGGCGTCGCTCGACAACCTTCTCGCCTATCCCTTCGTCAAGACTCGCGTCGAGACCGGCTCGCTGGCGCTGCACGGCGCCTGGTTCGATGTCGCCGAAGGGGAGCTGCATGTGCTCGACCGCGACAGCGGCGAGTTTGCCGTCCTCGCCGGTACGCTTGCCCCTTGAACCTTGGCGGCAAGGCGATTACGGCTAACCGCCGAAAGCCGGCCGGCGGAGGCCGTGCGCCCTGTTTTCAAGCTTCGAGGATGCGATGATGGCTAAGAATTCGCTGTTCCTGCTGCCCGGCGATGGCATCGGCCCGGAAATCATGACCGAGGTCGAGACGATCATCGCCTTCCTGAACGGCAAGGGCCTCACCGATTTCTCGCTCGATCGCGGTCTGGTCGGCGGTTCGGCGTATGACGCCCATGGCGCTGCCATCTCCGAAGCCGACATGGCCAAGGCGCTGGCCGCCGATGCGGTGCTGTTCGGCGCCGTCGGTGGCCCCAAGTGGGACAGCGTGCCTTACAACTGCCGTCCGGAAGCCGGCCTGCTGCGTCTGCGCAAGGACCTGGGCCTGTTCGCCAACCTCAGGCCGGCCATCTGCTACCCGGCGCTGGCCGATGCCTCGTCGCTGAAGCGCGAGGTGGTGGAAGGCCTCGACATCCTGATCGTCCGCGAGCTGACCGGCGGCGTCTATTTCGGCGAGCCGAAGGAAATCGTCACGCTGGAGAACGGCGAGAAGCGCGCCGTCGACACGCAGGTTTACACCACGCACGAGATCGAGCGCATCGCTCGTGTCGCCTTCGACCTGGCGAAAGCGCGCAATGGCCGCGTGTCGTCGGCCGAAAAGCGCAACGTCATGAAGTCGGGCGTGCTGTGGAACCAGGTGGTGACGAAGATCGGCAAGGAGGAATATGCCGACGTCAAGCTCGACCACATTCTCGCCGACAATTGCGCCATGCAGCTCGTCCGCTGGCCCAAGCAGTTCGACGTCATCCTGACCGACAATCTGTTCGGCGACGTGCTGTCCGACATCGGCGCCATGCTGACCGGTTCGCTCGGCATGCTGCCGTCCGCCTCTCTCGGTGCGCCGGATGCCGCCACCGGCAAGCGCAAGGCGCTCTACGAGCCCGTCCACGGCTCGGCGCCGGACATCGCCGGCACGGGCGCGGCCAATCCGATCGCCATGATCGCCTCCTTCGGCATGGCGCTGCGCTACTCCTTCGGCCTGATCGATCTCGCCGGCAAGCTCGACGAGGCAATCGCCCGCGTGCTCGGCAAGGGCCTCAGGACCAAGGACATCGCTCAGAAGGGCGAAGCCACCATCGACACTCGCGCGATGGGCGCTGCCATCCTCTCCGAATTCAAGGCGCTGGTTGGCTGAGGCCTGCGACTTTCGGCGATCACAGGGTCGCTCACGGGGTTGTTAACTGCACCACTCTTGTTTTCGAGGGGGGCCGTACCAAATCATAATCATGACGGCACCGCCAAACAGGCACTGCCCCCCGTCTCGCCAGTGGCGGTGACCGTCGGCCGGGTTCCCCTCCCGGCCCGCGCTGATCCCTAGCGCCGCGCCCAGCCTTCCCCCGAGGCTGGGCGCTTTCGTTTTCGGGGCCTAATCGCGCAGGTCGAGGCCTTCATAGGCATCTGCGAGCGAAAGGCTGATGCCGATTTCCGGCAGGTCGACCACGGCCTCCCGGCCGATCGCCTCACCCTCCAAGACCAATTCGGTACCTGAGCGGCGTAGCACCGTCGCTCGCACTGCGTCCTGATTAAGGATGATGTAGGTCGAGATGGTGGCAACCGAGGCGTAGTCACGCGGCTTCTGGAGGTAGTCGACAGCGAGCGAGCTTGGCGACGTCACCTCGATGACGACAGTCGGCCCAGCGGCGATATGGTCCGCCGCCGCTGTCGGGCCGCAGTCGACCATTACATCAGGAAAGCGCACGTTGCTGGCCGCCGTTGCGACAGCAAATTCCAAGCGGGCCTTGCATGACTTGCCTCGGAGGCCGTTTCGCAAAGTGGCAAATACGTTTCCAGCGATGTCTGCATGAGCGCTGCTGCTGCCCGTCATCAGCCAGGGGCGGCCGTCCACCAATTCGTGGCGTTCATCCTGTGTCTCCTGCCAAAGCAGGAATTCGTCGACACTCATCGGGGTTTCGGCCAGCCGGGTCATGGTCGCGGTCCTTTTCGACGACGATGCTACCACATCGACGATTGTCGGCGGGCCGGTTTTTCAGTATAGAGCGGGTCATGAATGCGAAGCCGCAGATCACGCGCCTGCCGACGTCGGCCGATTACTTCCCGGCCCACGATCACGCGCGCCTGCCGTGGCGGTTTCTGGCTCGGCAGACCGGCGACAGCCGACTTCGGCCCTGACGAGACGACCGACGCCCTCGGTCCGTCCTCCCGCTTTCCAGACACATCCGGGCGTGGTTCGCCCGCCTCACGGAATCGAAAGTTCGATCATCATGACCGCCAAGCTCCGCACCCTTTACGACAAGATCTTCGACGACCACGTGGTCGAGACGCAGGCCGACGGCACTTCGCTGCTCTACATCGACCGCCATCTCGTGCACGAGGTGACCAGCCCGCAGGCCTTCGAGGGTCTGAGGACCGCCGGCCGCAAGGTGCATCAGCCGGGCAAGACGCTTGCCGTCGTCGACCACAACGTGCCGACCACCGATCGCAGCAAGGGTATCGAAGATCCCGAGAGCCGCGAGCAGGTGGGCCAGCTGGCCATCAACGCTGCCGAATTCGGCGTCGAGTATTACAATGAGCTCGACCGGCGGCAGGGTGTCGTCCACGTGGTCGGTCCGGAGCAGGGCTTCACCCTGCCGGGCATGACCATCGTCTGCGGCGACAGCCACACCTCGACGCATGGCGCCTTCGGGGCGCTCGCCCATGGCATCGGCACCTCGGAGGTCGAGCATGTGCTCGCCACGCAGACGCTGATCCAGCGCAAGGCGAAGAACATGCTGGTGCGCGTCGACGGCAAGGCGGCTGACGGCGTCACCGCCAAGGATATCGTGCTGGCCATCATCGGCGAGATCGGCACGGCGGGTGGTACCGGCCACGTCATCGAATATGCCGGCGAGGCGATCCGCGCCCTGTCGATGGAAGGGCGTATGACGGTCTGCAACATGTCGATCGAAGGCGGCGCCCGGGCTGGCCTGATCGCGCCGGATGAGGCGACCTACGCCTACATCACCGGCCGGCCGAAGGCGCCGACGGGCGAGGCGCTTGAGCGCGCCAAGGCCTACTGGCAGACGCTCTACACCGACGAAGGCGCCCATTTCGACAAGGTGGTGACGCTCGACGCCGCCAGCCTGCCGCCGATCGTCACCTGGGGCACCAGCCCCGAGGACGTTGTGTCGATCACCGGCGTGGTGCCCGATCCCGACGCCATCACTGATGAGACCAAGCGTGTTTCCAAGTGGCGGGCGCTTGACTACATGGGCCTCAAGCCCGGCCAGAAGATGACCGATATCACCCTCGACAAGGTGTTTGTCGGCTCCTGCACCAACGGCCGCATCGAGGACCTCCGGGCCGCTGCCGCCGTCGCCAGGGGCCGCAAGGTGGCGGCGTCGATCAAGCTGGCGATGATCGTGCCGGGCTCCGGCCTGGTCAAGGAACAGGCCGAGGCGGAAGGTCTCGACAAGATCTTCATCGAGGCGGGCTTTGAATGGCGCGAGCCGGGCTGCTCGATGTGCCTGGCCATGAACCCCGACAAGCTGTCGCCCGGCGAGCGGTGCGCCTCCACCTCGAACCGCAACTTCGAGGGCCGGCAGGGTTACATGGGCCGCACGCATCTGGTGTCGCCGGCCATGGCGACGGCGGCGGCGATCGCCGGCCACTTCGTGGATATCCGCGACTTCAAGTGACGCGGATTCGTGTTCTGCCGAATGGGGACGCGACTCCGGTATCGGGGTCGCGTTTCTATTTTTGCGTGCTAAAATTTGGCTCCATTTGGAAATCATCTGAGTTCTGGAGCACTTATTATGTCTTCGCAGACTTGGCTCCTCTCTGTCGTGACGGTTCTAAGCTCTTGGCTATTGGCAATTTTATCTGCATGGCTAGCATTCTGGTTCACCAAACGTCGTGAATACGAGAACGATCTTCGGAAGATAAAGCTAGCGCAATACCAAGAATTTATGCGAGCAATTTCGGGGATATCTGAGGAGCGCAGTACACGAGAGGCGCAAGCTTTTTACTCTGATGCTTACAATAATATGCAATTGGTCGCACCTCCTGCTGTTCTTATAAAATTGCATAAGTTTCAAGATGAAATATCAGTAAAAATAGCAGTAGATCCTTTAATAAAGAAATAAAATTCAGGAATGAACTAATTCTCTCAATGAGAAGAGACCTTTTTAAAGGAAATGAGAAATTTTCTGAAGGTTTTAATTTCGGATATATTTCTGTTCCGCCATCCCATGACTAGATGACAGTCGGGACTATACGCCTTCGCCGAGCCAGTGGAACCAGCGGCCGTGATAGTCGCCGCGCGCCAGGACGTGCTGCTCGCCGGAGGGAAACAGCGTGACGATCAGGCCGGCGCCGGGCGTGCGACCATCCGCCTCGAGCCGCAGCCAGGCGAGCGGTTCGGTCTCGGCGGCCCGCAGCATCGCCGTCTGGATGCCGAGACGGGCCGGGTCGGCGAGATATTGCCAGAAGATCGAATGGACCACGACGCGCAGCGCTCCGTCTACCGGCGGGGCCGCCAGCTCGCGGCTGAGGAACTCCGCCGCATCGGCTGCCTCCACCCGCTCGGGCTGAGCGGCGGCGTGGTCGAGGGCGGCGTTGAGCCGCGCCTTGCGCTCGCTCTGGTCGGCCCAGACGTAGGAGAGAAGGCGCGTGCGGTGCTCGGCATCGGATGGATCGAGGGGCAAAAGGTCGCAGGCCCGGCGGCGCACCACCTCGATCGCCCCATCGAGCGGTGGTGGCGCGTCGCACTCGGGCGTGAGCTCGATCGGGGCTTTGGGCTTGCCCCAGCGGGCGTCGCCATAGCGATAGGCGTAGTCGTCCCAGTGGAGGTTGAGACCGGCGCTGGCGCCGATCTCCAGGATGTCGAGCTTCGGCCCGAAGCGGCGGGCGAGCCACAGGAAACCGGGCAGCAGCATGGCCGAGCGGCCGACCTCGTTGGTCTGCGGCGGGCTCATCAGGACGTCGTGCAACTCGTGGTCGAACCGCATGACGGCGGTGCTGACGGCGGCGACGAGCGCCTCGTCGGACGCCGCGGCCGGCGGATAGACGGCGGCAAGCCCGATGTCGCGGCCGGTCAGCACCAACCGCTGCAGGCCGCCGAACAGGCGCAGCGGCACGGCGTCCTCGCCAGCGTGGCCGTTCCAGGCGAGGATGCGACGGCCGGTCAGCGTGGTCGGGTCGATAAAGCACGGCGCGAGATCGGCAAGGCGGGCGGTGAAGGGCGAACCCATGGCGCGGCAGGCCTCGGCCTGGCGGCGGAAATGGTCGAAGATGTCGCTCATCGCGGCTTTCCCCCAGCGTTCACCGATTTGGCCCGCGACGATAGCGGCGACAACCGCCGAAGACCAGCCCGGCCGGCGTCACGCCGGCGTGAGCGGGTGAGCGACGCCTTGCGGTTCAAAAAACGCGTCTCCCGTCCGTCTCAGCCTTGCCCAAGACGGCCGCATGGGGCAAGTAATGCGAGTGTCGCGCGTAAGTGTCGCTTTCCCGGGGGACTTTCACCATGTCGCTGACGATTGCCGCTCTCACCCAGGCGGATGCCCACAGGCTGGCGCCGATCATCGCTGCTTATGCACAGGCGATGAAGCGCGGGGCGCCGCGTCGTCCGGACGAGTATTACGCCGAGCTTCTCTCCGTCGATCCGGCCACCGAGGTGCTCGGTGCCTTCGTTGACGAGGAACTGGTCGGCTTCGCGGTGTTCTTCGATCTGCCGGACACCATGTCGGGCCATCGGGTCGGCCATCTCGAAGACATCTATGTCCTGCCGCCCTTCCGTAACCGCGGCATCGGCCGCAAGTTCGTCGACGTCTTGAAGATCGAGGGACAAAGTCGCGGCTGGGACCATTTGCGCTGGGTGGTGCCGCCGCCGGTCGACGCTGCTGCCACCGGGCTTCCCACCGACAGTGCGCTCTATGACGAGATCGCCACGCAGTCGACCTCCAAGCTCTACGACATCATTATCGACCCGCTGGCGCGCAAGCCCTGATGGCCTGCCTATAAAGCGAGCAGGCGCCGCCCAAGCTCAGGGCTTTCCCGGATGGGTGTTTCACCCTTAAATGCGGTCGCGGCTGACGCGACCGCAGGGAGAGATGATGGCCGTCCTGACAAAGCTGACGCACGTCACCCGCTATGTCTATGACAAGCCGGTGGTTCTCTCTCCCCAGGTGGTGCGCCTGAGGCCGGCGCCGCACAGCCGCATTGCCGTGCCGGCCTATGCGCTGAAGGTCACGCCGGAGAACCATTTCGTCAATTGGCAGCAGGACCCGCACGGCAACTGGCTGGCCCGCTTCCTTTTCCCCGAGCCGACCAGCGAATTTTCGGTCAGCGTCGACCTGCTCGCCGAGATGGCGGTCTACAACCCGTTCGACTTTTTCATCGAGGAGTATGCCGAGCACTGGCCGTTCGACTATGCTCCGGATCTCGCCAAGGATCTGGCACCCTTCCTCGAGTGCGAGGCGGAGGGCGAGCTGTTCGAGACCTTTCTGGCGGCGCTGCCCCGCGAACGCACCCAGACCACCGATTTCGTCGTTGCGGTGAACCATGTCCTTCACCAGCATATCGCTTACGAGATCCGCCTCGAGCCAGGCGTGCAGAGCCCGGACGAGACGCTGTCGCGCCGGGCCGGTTCCTGCCGCGACAGCGGCTGGCTCCTGGTGCAGCTCCTGCGCCGGCTCGGCCTCGCCGCTCGCTTCGTCTCCGGCTACCTCATTCAGCTCCGGCCCGACGTCAAGGCGCTCGACGGGCCCTCGGGCACCGAGGTCGACTTCACCGATCTGCACGCCTGGGCCGAAGTGTATATACCCGGCGCCGGCTGGATCGGCCTTGACCCCACCTCGGGCCTGTTGACCGGCGAGAGCCACATCCCACTCGCCGCCACGCCGCACTACCGCTCGGCGGCGCCGATCGTCGGGTCCTACAGCGGCGCGCCGGACACCAAGACCGAATTCTTCTTCGAGATGAAGATCGCCCGTATCGACGAGCGGCCGCGCGTCACCTGGCCGTTCTCGGACGAGGCCTGGGCGCGGCTCGACAAGCTCGGCGAGGCGGTGGATGCCGATCTCCAGGCTGGCGACGTTCGGCTTACCATGGGCGGCGAGCCGACCTTCGTTTCCATCGACGATTACCAGTCGGAGGAATGGAACACCGCCGCTGTCGGACCGACCAAGCGAGGCATCGCCGACCACTTGATCCGCCGCCTCGCTGGCCGCTTTGCGCCGGGCGGCTTCCTGCACTACGGGCAGGGTAAGTGGTATCCCGGTGAGAGCCTGCCGCGCTGGACCTTTTCGCTCTACTGGCGCAAGGACGGCAAGCCGGTCTGGAGCAATCTCGACCTCGTTGCGCCCGAACGTGAGCCGGCTCCGGCCGATGCCGAGGCGGCCTGCGCGCTGATCCGCGGCGTCGCCCGTCGGCTCGGCGTGCCCAGCCGCTGCGCCGTCCCCGCCTACGAGGACCCGGCCTACTGGGTTCTGAAGGAAGCCGCGCTGCCCGACAACGTTACTGCCGAGGACAGCAAGCTCGACGATCCGGAGGCGCGTGCCCGCATCGCCCAGGTGTTCGAACGCGGCCTCGGAACGCCCAGCGCCTACGTACTGCCGGTGCAGCGCTGGCAGGCGGCCGCCAGCGGGGGCTGGCTGTCGGAAGTGTGGAATTTCCGGCGTGGCAAGCTCTTCCTGGTGCCCGGCGATTCGCCGGCCGGCTTCCGCCTGCCGCTCGCCGCCCTGCCGTGGGTGCCGCCGTCTGCCTATCCATTCCACGTCGACCGTGACCTGATGGGCGAGCTGCCTGATCTGCCGGACCCGGAGGAACTGGCCCGGGTGCGCGAGCATTCGCGCGAGGTGGCGCCTGACGATCCGCAGGTCGCCCAGTTTCTGACCGACGGCGGCGCGGTGCGCACGGCCTTGAGCGTCGAGCCGAGGGGCGGACGGCTCTGCGTGTTCATGCCGCCGGTGGCCGGCGCCGACGACTATCTGGAGCTGATCGCCGCCGTTGAAGCGGCGGCCGAGGATCTCGGTCTGCCGGTTCACGTCGAAGGGTATCCGCCGCCGGCCGATCCGCGCCTCAACGTCATTCGCGTGGCGCCCGATCCGGGCGTCATTGAGGTCAACATTCATCCGGCTGCCGGCTGGAAGGACTGCGTCGCCATCACCTCGGCCGTCTATGAGGAGGCGCGGCTCACCCGCCTCGGCACCGACAAGTTCATGATCGACGGTCGCCACACCGGCACCGGCGGTGGCAATCATGTGGTGGTGGGGGGCGAAAAGCCGGCTGACAGTCCGTTCCTGCGCCGGCCCGATCTCCTCAAGAGCCTTGTCCTCTACTGGCAGCGGCATCCCTCGCTCAGCTACCTGTTCTCGGGCCTGTTCATCGGGCCGACCAGCCAGGCGCCGCGCGTCGACGAGGCGCGTCACGACAGCCTGTACGAACTGGAGATCGCGCTGGCCCAGGTGCCGTCACATGGCGAAGGGCCGGCGCCGCTGCCATGGCTGGTCGATCGCCTGTTCCGTAATCTTCTCACCGACGTTACCGGCAATACCCATCGCTCGGAGATCTGCATCGACAAGCTGTTCTCGCCGGACGGGCCGACCGGCCGGCTGGGCCTCGTCGAGTTCCGCTCCTTCGAGATGCCGCCGGACGCCCGCATGTCGCTTGCCCAGCAACTGCTGCTCAGGGCGCTGATCGCCTGGTTCTGGAAGGAGCCGCTTGAGGGTGCCTTCACGCGCCACGGCACGGCCCTGTTCGACCGTTTCATGCTGGAGCATTTCGTCTGGACCGATTTCCTCGAGGTGATCGCCGACCTCGACCGGGCCGGCTACCCGATGGAGTCGGTCTGGTATGACGCCCAGCGCGAGTTCCGCTTCCCCTATTTCGGCACCGTCACGCAGCAGGGCGTCTCGCTCGAGCTGCGGGGTGCGCTGGAGCCCTGGCACGTCACCGGCGAACAGGGGGCGGCCGGTGGCACGGTGCGTTTCGTCGACAGCTCGGTGGAGCGGCTGCAGGCGCGCGTCTCCGGCTTCGATCCCGCCCGCCATGTGCTCGCCTGCAACGGCCGACGCGTCCCGCTTGCCGCGACGAACAGCAACGGCACGTATGTCGGCGGCGTCCGCTTCAAGGCCTGGCAGCCGGCGAGCGGCATCCATCCGGTGCTGCCGGTCAACGCGCCGCTGACCTTTGAGATCCTCGATCGCTGGTCAAAGCGCTCGCTCGGTGGCGCCAGCTATTTCGTCACCCATCCCGGCGGGCGCAACTATGATACCTTTCCCGTCAACGCTTACGAGGCCGAGGCGCGGCGCCTCGCCCGTTTCAGGGATTTCGGCCATTCGCTGGGGACGGTGGTGCTGCCGGCCGAAGTCGCCTCCGGCGAATTCCCGACGACGCTCGACCTGCGCCGGCCCCCGGGTATCTGAACCGGGTGCCGGACGGCGGCTTGGCGATGTCCCGCCAGTCTGCTTTAACTCAGTGCGGGGAGAGTCCCGTCCGCCGTCCATACCGGAAGCCCGATGAGCACGCTTCAGCCTGATCCGACCGCCGCCGGGCGTGATGCTGGCCATGATTCCAGCCATGATTCCGGCCATGATTCCGGGTTGGGCCTGCTGACGGGGGACTATCGGCCGCTCGCTGGTGCCTATGACGAGATGATGGCGCCGGACGGCACGTTGCGCGGCCCCTGGCCGGCCTTTCTGAAGCGTCTCGGCGAACTCGGCGAAGAGGGCGTGCGCGAGGCTTTCGCCGGTGCCGAGCAGCAGCTCAAGAATTCCGGCGTCTTCTTCCGCGTCTACGACGATCCGGTTGGGGCCGAGCGGCCGTGGCCGCTGACGCCGGTGCCGCTTCTCATCTCCGCCTCCGAATGGGCCGAGCTGTCGGCCGGCGCCATCCAGCGGGCCCGTCTCGCCGAGGCCCTGGTCGCCGATGTCTACGGTCCGGGGCAGTTGGTCCGCGACGGCGTGCTGCCGGCCGCCGCCATTGCCGGCAGCCCGGATTTCCTGAGACCGCTGGTCGGCGTCACGCCAAAGGGGGGGCGCTTCCTGCGCTTCTTCGCCGTCGATCTGGGGCGGGGACCGGACGGCCAATGGTGGGCGCTGTCCGACCGCGCGCAGGCGCCGTCGGGTGCCGGCTACGCCCTGGAAAACCGCCTCGCGGTGACGCGGGCGCTGCCGGAGGTGGCACGCGGCCTCAACGTCGAGCGACTGGCGCCGTTCTTCCAGGCCTTTCGGGACGATCTCGCCGCCCTCAACGCCGGTGCCGAGGCGCGGGTCGGCCTGCTCACCCCCGGCCGCCTCAACGAGACCTATTTCGAGCACGCCTATCTCGCCCGCTACCTCGGCTTCCTGCTGGTGGAGGGCGGCGATCTGACGGTGCGCGACGACGCGGTCTATGTGCGCACCGTCTCCGGCCTGAAGCGCATCGACGCGCTATGGCGACGCCTTGACAGCGACTTTGCCGATCCGCTGGAACTCAGGACGGCCTCGGCGCTGGGCGTGCCGGGTCTGGTGCAGGCGGTACGAAGCGGGCGGGTCGACGTCACCAACGCGCTTGGCTCCGGCGTTGCCGAATCGCGGGCGCTGATGGGCTTCATGCCGACGCTCTGCCGGCACCTGCTCGGCGAGAAACTGATCCTGTCCAACCTCGCCACCTGGTGGTGCGGCCAGGAGGAGGAACGGCAGGAGGTGCTCGACCGCTTCGACCGGATGGCCATCGCCTCGGCCTTTTCCAATGCCTTGCCGGGCCTGCCGTTCTGGAGCCGGCTTGGCGCGGCGATGAGCAAGGACGAGCGGGAAGCGGCGCGAGCGCTGATCGAGACGCGCGGCCTCGACGTGGTCGGCCAGGAGAATGTCGGCCTGTCCACCATGCCGGTCTGGGATGGGGCCCGCCTGGTGCCCAAGCCCTTCGTGCTGCGTCTGTTCGTGGCGGCGGTCGGCGATGATGACTGGACGGTGATGCCCGGCGGATTCTGCCGCATCTCCGGGGCGGGCGACGCTCGCCTGGTGTCCATGCAGCAGGGCGCCGAGACGGCCGACGTCTGGGTGCTGTCCGACACGCCTGTCAAAGAGACCTCGCTGCTGCCGCAGCCCGACCGGGTCGCCATCCGCCGCTCCACCGGCACGCTGCCGTCGCGCTCGGCCGATAACCTCTACTGGCTGGCGCGCTACCTCGAACGGGCGGAAGGCACGCTGCGCCTGCTGAGAGCGTTGATCAACCGGCTGGTCGAGGCCGGCGGCGACGGCGACCAGCCGATCGTCAGGGCGCTGATCGACCACTTGCGCTTCATGGGGGCCATCGAGACCGAGAGCGAGGGCACGCCGGTTGACCTGATCGCCGCCGCCCTCAGCGATCCGGCTTCGCCCTCCGGCCTGCCGGCGCTGACCGGCGCGGCGCGAGCGTCCGGCTCGGCCATCCGCGATCGCCTGGCACCGGATGCCTTCCGGGCGGTGACGGAAATTGCCGCCCTGTTCGAAGCCACCGGCCGGCAGCGTCTCACGCCGGCCCAGATGCTCGACGAGGTCAACCACGGCCTGCGCCGCATCGCCGCCTTCGCCGGCCTTGCCGCCGAGAACATGAACCGCGCCATGGGCTGGCGCTTCCTCGACCTCGGCCGTCGCATCGAGCGGGCGCTCGCCACGGCGGCGGTCGTTCGCAGCTTCGCCCTCGAGGCGCCGTCGACCGAGACGCTGGACCTGGCGCTTGAGGCGGGCGACAGCCAGATCACCTACCGCTGGCGCTATGTCATGCGGCCGGCTCCGTTGCCGGTGATCGATCTGTTGATGCTCGATGACGCCAATCCTCGCTCCGTTGCTTTCCAGATGGCGCGCATCGTCGAGCATCTGGAAGCGTTGCCGGCCACCCGCCTCGATGGCCGGCCGGTGGAGCTGTTGCGCCTTGCCCGCAAGCTCGACGCCCGCATCGCCAATACCGCCGCCGAGAAGATGAGCGTGCGCGATATCGACAAGATCACCCGCCGGCTGCTGCGGCTGTCCGGCCTTGTCACCGACCGTTTCTTCACCCAGCGCCCCAGCGACGCGCGGCCGGAGGAGCTCGAATGATCTACGAGCTGCGGCAGGAGACCCGCTACACCTATGCGGCGGCCATCCCCTATTCGAGCCATGTCGCCCGCCTGCTGCCGGTGGATCGTCCGGGGCAGACGGTGCGGCGGGCGACGCTCTCCATCACGCCGGAGCCGGCCGAGCGTGGAGAGACGACCGACTTCTTCGGCAATCGCATCTGTCATTTCGCGCTCGACCGGCCGCACGATGCGCTGGTCGTCCGCCTTGACGCCGAGGTGGAGGTGACCCCGACCGATCCCTATCTCGCGGCGCTGACGCCACCCGCCGAAGAGGTGCGCGTCCTTGCCGCGTCGAGCGACGACCTCGGCCCTGCCTCACCGGCGCACGGTCTCTTCGCCTCGCCGTCGGTGCCGCTCGATGCGGCCATCACTGGCTATGCCGCATTGTCCTTTCCGGCGCGGCGGCCGGTGCTCGTCGGGGCGATCGACCTCATGAAGCGGATCAAGGCCGATTTCGACTATGTGCCCGGCGCCACCGACGCCTACACCAGTCCGTCCGACGCCTTTGTTGCCAGGGAGGGTGTCTGTCAGGACTTTGCCCAGGTGATGATCGCCGGCCTCAGGGGGCTCGCGCTGCCAGCCCGCTACGTCTCCGGCTATCTCCGCACCGAGCCACCGCCTGGCCGGGCTCGGCTCGAAGGGGCGGATGCCACGCATGCCTGGGTGGAGGTGTGGTGCGGCGACGAGGCGGGCTGGGTGGGGCTCGATCCCACCAACGGCATCGCGGCCGGCGAGGACCATCTGATCCTCGCCATTGGCCGCGACTATTCCGACGTGTCGCCGCTCGATGGCGTCATCGTCACCTCCGGCGCCCATAGCCTGACGGTGGCCGTCGACGTGGTTCCCCTGTCGGGCGCGTCGGGAAAGCGGCAGCTCAAGGCGGTGGAGTGATCCTCAGCCGCGCGCGAAGGCGAGGCAGGTCGTCAGCACGGCCTGGAGGGTTGCTCGCGTCGAGGCCGCGAAGGCCGGGTCGTAGGTAACAGGCCAACTGGCTTCGGTGACCGGCCCGACCGGTTCGCGGAGATAGCCGCGGCAGGCAAGCTCCATTTGCAGCGCGTGAATGCCATTCTCCGGCCGGCCGTAGTGGCGGGTGATGTAGCCGCCCTTGAAGCGGCCATCGACGACGTGGCTGCGAGTCGAGCTGGAAACGGCGTCGGCAACGCCTGACACCAGTGCCGGATCGGCCGACGCACCGCTGTTGGTCCCGAGATTGAAGACAGGTAGTTTGCCGGCAAACACACGGGGAATGGCGGAACGAATGGAATGGCAATCGTAGATCACCACTCGATTATGTTGGGTGCGTAGCCGGCTAATTTCTTCCGATAGCGCTGCATGATAAGGCTGGAAGAAGGTGGCGGTCCGCGCCCCGATCTCCGTGGCATCGGGCTCGGCCCCAGGACGATAGAGCGCTTCGCCGTCGAAGGTTTCGACCGGGCAGAGGCCGGTGGTGGCCTGTCCCGGATAGAGCGAGACACCGGAGGGATCGCGGTTGAGGTCGATCACCGTACGCGACCAGTGAGCGCGGACAATGGTCGCGTCGAGGTCGCCGGCAAAGGCGTAGAGTTCGTCAATCCACCAATCGGCATCCTTCACGGCCAGCCAGGGCGAGACCAGCCGCGCCGCGATGTCGTCGGGAATCGCCGTGCCGACGTGCGGCAGGGAAAGGACGAGCGGTGCCGCGCCGCGCCGGATGACCGGGTCTTCGGCGCCGCTCATTGTGTCACCAGCGCCGGCAGCAGATCGTTGCCGATGGTGGCGGCGAGCCGGCCGGAGGTGACGAGACGGGTGGCCGCCTCGATATCGGGGGCAAAATGCCGGTCGTCGGCGAGCGGTGGCACGTCGACGCGCAACAGTTCGATGGCGGCGGCCAGCGGTGCCGAGGTGTCCAGCGGCGCGTGAAAGCCGATGCCCTGTGCGGCGGCGAGATACTCGATGCCGATGACGTGGGCGGCGTTCCGCGCCATGCCCTGGAGGCGGCGGGCGCCATGGGCGGCCATGGAAACGTGGTCTTCCTGGTTGGCCGATGTCGGAATGGAATCGACCGAGGCCGGGTGGGCCATCTGCTTGTTCTCGGAGACGAGGGCGGCGGCCGTCACCTGCGGGATCATGAAGCCGGAGTTGAGGCCGGGCTTTGGCGTCAGGAAGGCCGGCAGGCCGGACAGCGCCGGGTCGACCAGCATGGCGATGCGCCGCTCGGCGATCGACCCGATCTCGCAGAGGGCCAGCGCGATGATGTCGGCGGCGAAGGCCACCGGCTCGGCGTGGAAGTTGCCACCGGAGATCACCTCGCCGGTGTCGGTGAACACCAACGGGTTGTCGGAAACGCCGTTGGCCTCGTCGTTGAGGGTTGTCGCCGTCTGCCTGAGCAGGTCGAGGCAGGCGCCCATCACCTGCGGCTGGCAGCGCAGGCAATAAGGATCCTGCACGCGGCCGTGGTCGTCGAGATGCGAGGCGCGGATGACCGAGCCCGACAGCAGGCCGCGCAGACTGGTCGCGACGTCGATCTGGCCCTTGTGGCGGCGGAGGCGATGGATGCGCGCATCGAACGGACCGTCCGAGCCCTTGGCGGCGTCGACCGACAGCGCGCCGGTGATCAGCGCCGCCTGGAACACCCGCTCCGTCTCGAACAGACCGGCCAGCGCCAGTGCCGTCGACGCCTGCGTGCCGTTGAGCAGCGCCAGCCCTTCCTTGGGGCCGAGGACGAGCGGTGCGAGACCGTTCGCTTCCAGCGCGGCGGCGGCATCGACCGGACGGCCGTCGACGAACACCTGGCCGACGCCCATCAATGCCGCCGTCATGTGGGCGAGCGGGGCGAGGTCGCCGGAGGCGCCGACCGAGCCTTGGCCGGGAATGACCGGGATCAGGCCGCGTTCGAGGCAGGCGGCCAGATGGGTGAGCGTTGTCCAGCGGACGCCGGAGGCGCCCTGGGCAAGGCTGGCCAGCTTCAGCGCCATGATCAGCCGCACGACGGGTATCGACAGCGGCTCGCCGACACCGGCGGCGTGCGACAGCACGATGTTGCGCTGCAGCGTTTCGAGGTCGGCGGCGTCGATGCGTACCGAGGCGAGCTTGCCGAAGCCGGTGTTGACGCCGTAGACCGGTTCGCCCTTGCCGATGATCGTTTCGATTGTCGCGGCCGCCTTGTCGACGGGGCCGCGCGCGGCGGGATCGATGGCGACGTCGTCGCCGAAGTAGATGGCACGCCAGACCGACAACGGCACGTCGCCGGGTACGAGGCGGTGGATGATCGGGGTGTCTTTCATTCACCTCTCCAATAGCGCGCAGCGAGCGGGTTGAAGCCCATGCGATAGACGAGTTCGGCCGGGCTTTCGGCGTCCCAGACGGCAAGGTCGCACCATTTGCCAACTTGGATCGACCCTGCATCCTGTGCAAGGCCGAGGGCGGCGGCGGCGTGGATGGTCATGCCGGCCAGGCACTCGGCCACCGTCAGGCGGAACAGCGTCGCCGCCATGTTCAGGACCAGCAGCGGCGAGGTGAGCGGCGACGTGCCGGGGTTGCAGTCGGTGGCGATGGCGATACGGACGCCGTGCTGGCGGAACAGATCGACCGGCGGCAGCTTGGTTTCGCGGATGAAATAGAAGGCGCCGGGCAGCAGCACGGCGACGGTGCCGGCGGCGGCCATGGCAGCGGCACCGTCCTCGTCGGTGTGCTCGAGATGATCGGCCGATAGCGCGCCATGGCGGGCGGCCAGCGCCGCGCCGCCGAGGTTGGACAACTGGTCGGCGTGGAGCCGCACCTTGAGGCCGAGGCGCCTGGCGGCGGCAAAGACCCCGTCCACTTCCTTGGGCGAGAAGGCGATCGTCTCGCAGAAGGCGTCGACGCAGTCGGCCAGCCCTTCGGCGGCGATGGCCGGCAGCATGTCGTCCCGGATGAGTGCCAGATAGCCGGCGCGATTGTTGGCAAATTCGGTTGGCAGCGCGTGGGCGCCGAGGAAACTGGTGCTGACCGTCACCTTTCGCTCATCGGCGAGGCGGCGGGCGGCGCGGAGCTGGGCGAGCTCGCTTTCAAGGTCGAGGCCGTAGCCTGACTTGACCTCGATGGTGGTGACGCCTTCGGCGATCATTCGGTCGAGGCGGGGGAGGGCGCTCGCCACAAGGCTGTCCTCGCCGGCTGCCCGCGTCGCCGCCACGGTCGAGACGATGCCGCCACCGGCCAGGGCGATCTCCTCATAGCTGGCACCGGCGAGGCGCAGCTCGAACTCGCGGGCGCGGTTGCCGCCATGGACGAGGTGGGTGTGGCAGTCGATGAAGCCCGGCGTCACCAGTCGCCCTTCAAGGTTGATCGCTTCGGCGTTGGAGGCTATTGCCGGCAGATCGGCTTCTGGGCCGGCGTAGGCGATGCGGCCGTCCACCGCGAGGATCGCGGCCCGATCCATCGGCGTGACGGAAGCCGGATCGGCCATCGTGACGAGGCGGGCGTTGCGGAACAGGCGGGCGGCCATGGCGCGATCTCTACGGTGAATTTCGGACCTATATGTATAGACAACCTCTGCCCTGATGCAAGTCATTCGCCGGGTGCGCAGTGGGGCGATGACCAGCTTGCGCAAGACAGCTGCGCAGAATCCGAATGGGCCATCGAAAATCGGCATCACCCTCTATGGACAACATAGCCCGGAAATGCTGCATTGCCGGCCGCATCGTCGGACCGCTCCTGCGTGAGGGCCGGCGCATTCTGTTTTCCGGAGTTTTCACATGTCGCCGCTCGCCCTCTTCAGCCTCGCCGGTCGCAAGGCGCTGGTGACCGGGGCGAGCCGTGGCATTGGCCGGGCCATCGCCGAGGCGCTGGCGGGCGCTGGCGCCGACGTTGCCGTCACCGCCCGCGACATCGGCTCGCTCAAGGAAACGGTCGCCGCCATCGACGCGCTCGGCGCGCGCGCTGTGCCGCTCGCCCAGGACGTGCGCGACGTTGCCGGCAGCCGGGTGACCGTGGAGCGCGCCGCCGACGCGCTCGGTGGGCTCGATATCCTCGTCAACAATGCCGGCTACGAAGAGGTGACGCCGTCGCTCGACATCGAGGAAGACGTGTGGGACCGGGTGGTCGACACCAACCTGAAGGGCGCCTTCTTCATGGCGCAGGCGGCGGCGCGGCGCATGCACGGCGCCGGGCAGGGCGGGGCGATCATCAACCTTGCCTCGCTGACCAGCTATGTCGGCGTGCCGACGGCCGTACCCTATGGCGCGTCGAAGGCCGGCATCGTCGGCATGACGCATGCCCTGGCCACCGAATGGGCTGCCCTCGGCATCCGCGTCAACGCCGTGGCGCCGGGCTACTTCCGCACGGCGATGACCGACGTCTTCTACCGAGACGACGCCTGGCAGGCCTCGATGCTCGGCAAGATTCCGCTTGGCCGGTTCGGGGCGCTCGGCGATCTCGCCGGTGCGGTCATTTTCCTCGCCTCGGATGCCTCTGCCTACGTAACAGGCCAGTGCATTCCGGTCGATGGCGGTTATCTTGCCTCAATTTGAGGCATGCATAAAAATGCCTCTCAAGTCGGGTGACGGCCTGTCTAGAGATGTATATGGTACTGCGACGTTTCCCGGCGGTCGGGGACCAAGAATGCCGGAACGTGAGGGTCAGAGAGTAAGGGGATGACGGAAACGATAGCCGCCGATACGCCGTTCGCGGTGTCGGTACGCGACGTCAATATGATGTTCGACGGCGTGCACGCGGTGCGCGATGCCACGTTCGACCTCGAAAAGGGGCGCTTTCTCACCATTCTCGGCCCGTCGGGCTCGGGCAAGACGACGCTGCTCAGGATGATCGCCGGCTTTGGTCGGCCGACCTCGGGCGACGTGGTCATCAACGGCCTTGCCGTCGGCAGCGTGCCGCCGCACAAGCGGTCGATCGGCATGGTGTTCCAGAAGCTGGCCCTGTTTCCGCACATGACGGCGGCCGAGAACGTCGCCTTTCCCTTGCGGATGCGCCGCTTCGACGCGCGCACCATTCCCGATCGCGTCCAGCGCTACCTTGACCTCGTCAAGCTCGGGAAACTCGGCGATCGCCGCATCCACGAGCTGTCCGGCGGCCAGCAGCAGCGCGTCGCCATTGCCCGCGCCCTGGTCTTCGAGCCGGACCTGTTGCTGCTCGACGAGCCGCTCGCCGCGCTCGACCGCAAGCTGCGCGAGGAGATGCAGCTCGAGTTTCGCCGCATCCAGCGCGAACTCGACGTCACCACCATCAACGTGACGCATGACCAGCGCGAGGCGCTGGTGGTGTCCGACGAGATCATCGTCATGGACCACGGCCGCATCCAGCAGAAGGCGCGGCCGGAGGCCACCTATCGCCAGCCGAAGAATGCCTTCGTCGCCAATTTCATCGGCGTCACCAATTTCATCGAGGGAACCGTGGCGAGCGTCGATGGCGACCTGATCGCCTTCAGCCGCCCCGGCCTCGCCGGTCGAACCGGCAACGGCTTTCGCCCGACGGCGGGTGCGCCGGCACGCGGCGCGCTCCGCGCCGAACAGATCCGCATCGGCGGCGGTCGCGAGGCGCTCGGCGACGTCGACACCGTGTTCGACGGCACCGTCACCGACAGCATCTTCGAAGGCGAGCGCGTGGTCTACGAGGTGGCGGTGGCCGATCTCGGCGGCACGATGCTGCGCGTCTTCGACCATGACCCCGTGACCCACAGCCAGCACGACGTCGGATCGACGGTCGCGCTGGGGTGGAATGTGAAAGACGTGCTGGTTTTCGGGGATTGAGCGGACCGGCGCTAAAGCATCGGACCGAAAAGTGGAATCCGGTTTTCGGACAATCCGATGCGAAGAAAAGAACAGAGCCAGAGGAGAACGACAATGACTGGATCGACCAAGCCTTCCCTCAGTCTCGGCCGTCGCCGTTTCCTGCAGGGCGTCGGCCTTGCCGGTGCGGCCGGCCTCGCCGGCATGCCATTCGGCCGCGCGTTTGCCGCCGAACCGGAGAAGCCGACGGAGATCATCGTCCGCGCCTGGGGCGGGTCCTGGGCCGACAGCCTGAAGGCTGGCGTCTCCGATCCCTTCACCAAGCTGACCGGCATCACCGTCCGTCATGATCTCACCGAAGACAACGAGATCCAGCCCAAGGTGTGGGCCGCCGTGGCGCAGAAGCGCGTGCCGCCGATCCACATCAACTGGGACACCACCACCAACGCCACCAAGTCGGCGCTGCGGGGCGTGACGGAAGATCTTTCCGATCTCTCCAACCTCGCGGGTGTCACCGAACTGGCCAAGCCGGTCGGCCTCGACGGCTATCCGATCGTCAACACCTACGGCTACGTCTACGTGCTGGCCTACCGCCCCGCGGCCTTCCCGAATGGCGCGCCGAAGTCGTGGAAGGACCTTCTCGACCCGAAGTTCAAGGGCCGCATCGCCCTGTACAACGACGGCATCGGCTTCCACTTCCCGGCGCAGGTGGCCGGCGGCGGCAAGCTCGAGGACATCCCCGGCAACATGCAGCCGGCCTGGGACTTCATCGCCAAGATCAAGGAGCAGGAGCCGCTGCTCGGCGAGGACCCGGACTTCACCGCCTGGTTCCAGAAGGGCGAGATCGACGCGGCCTGCACCATCTCCACCAACGCCCGCGAAGCCAAGGCGAACGGTGTCGACATCGCCTGGACGGTGCCCGAAGAGGGCGCCAAGTATGACACCGACGGCCTGTGGATCCCCAAGGGTCTGCCGGAGAACGAGCTCTACTGGGCCAAGCAGTATATCAACTTCGCCATCACCAAGGACGCGCAGCAGGTCTGGCTCGATGGCCTCGGCCTGCCGGGCGTGGTGCCGGGCGTCAATCCGCCGGCTGATCTCGTCGGCGATCCGTCCTATCCGACCACCGAAGCCGATTTCAAGAAGCTGATCCGCATCTCCTCCAAGGTGCAGGTCGAGCATGAGAGCGAGTGGTTCGGCAAGTTCAAGGAAATCATGCAGGGCTGATCGTCAGCCTTTTCCTCAAGGTCCGCCGCTCTCCCGGCGGCGGGCCACCTTCAAGACAACCGATCCGATTGTACAATGCGTCCGAGCCGTACTGCCTATCCCCTCTCCTGGCGCCTGATGGATGCCCTTGAAGCGACGGCCGTCGCCGTCTGGCCAAGGAGCTTCGCGGCGGCGGTGCCCTGGTTGATGCTGTTGCCGGCGGTCCTTCTTGTCGGGCTGTTGGTGCTTGGCCTGTGGGACATGGCCGATGGCTCCCTGCGGACGCTGGACACGGCGACCTTCCTGCCGTCCGATGATTACTCGCTGAGGAACTACGACCGCGCGTTCACCGAGAAGCTGTTCTTCACGGTGGCCAGCCGCAGCCTCATCGGCTCGCTGATCGTCACGGTGATCACGCTCATCCTCGCCTTTCCCTATTCCTACGTCATGGTGCGAACGCGCTCGGCCGCTCTGCGCAAGGTCCTGCTGATCGCCCTGTTCCTGCCCTTCTTCATCGGCCAGGTGGTGCGCGCCTACGGCTGGCTGATCATTCTGGGCTCGCAGGGCATGGTCAACGAGGCGCTCGGTCTCGTCGGCGTGGCACCGGTACGTCTTCTTTATAACTATCCGGCCGTGCTGTTCGGCCTGGTGCAGTACATGCTGCCGTTTGCCGTGCTGATGCTGGCGCCAGCGCTCACCGCCATCCCCGAGGAGATGGAGTCCGCCGCCGGCTCGCTCGGCGCCAACTGGGTGAAGACCTTTCTCCACGTGGTGCTGCCGATGGCCAAGCCCGGCTTCATCGGCGCCGGCCTCGTGGTGCTGACGCTGTCGCTGACCGATTTCGCCATGCCGGCCATCCTCGGCGGCGGCTCGCAGGATTTCATCGCCAACGCCATCTACGACCAGTTCTTCCGCACCTCCGATCAGGGCATGGGGGCGACGCTGGCGCTGCTGCTGGTCGCCGTCGGCTCGATGATGGTCGGCGTGGTGTTCGCGCTGTTCGGGGCCGGCACGCTGGCCATGGGGAGGGCGAAGTGAAGGGCGACCGTTCCAAGGCCGTGACGCTGTGGACCTTCGTCACCGTGGCGCTGGTCATGCTGTCGGCGCCGACGCTGGTGGTGCTGGGCGCGTCGTTCACGGCCGGCAACATGATCACCTTCCCGCCCGAGGGTCTGTCGCTCAAGTGGTACGCGGCAATCGCCGGCGCCACCGACCTGCGTGACGCCTTCCTGCGCTCGCTGATCGTCGCCACCATTTGCACGGCGATCTCCATTCCCACGGGAACACTGGCCGGCATCGCGCTGGCCAAGTATCGCGTGCGCTTTGCCGCCGGCGTCCAGGTCTACCTGTTGTTGCCCTTCACCGTGCCGCTGATCGGCTCGGGCATCGGGCTGATGCTGATCTTCGGCAAATGGGGGCTGCTCGGCCAGCTCTGGCCGGTGGGAGTTGCCTGCGCGGTAATCAACCTGCCGTTCATGATCTGGGCGGTGACGGCCAGCGCTGCCAGCCTCGATCCCGATCTCGAGCTTGCCGCCGCCAACTGTGGCGCGCCGCCACTCTCCACCTTTCTTGCCGTGACCATTCCGGCGGTGACGCCAGGCATCATCACCGGCGCGCTGTTGATGTTCATCCTGGCGCTCAACGAGTTCCTGGTGTCGCTGCTCTTGGTCGACGCGCGCATCGTCACGCTGCCGGTG
>JAGSYU010000147.1 GCA_018262575.1 Pseudomonadota bacterium
GAGGTGTTCGAGCTGTCGGACCGCGTGTCGATCCTGCGCGACGGCACGCTGGTCGGCACCCGCGTCACCACCGAGACCAACGAGACCGAGCTGATCTCACTGATGATCAACCGCTCGCTCGAGCAGATCTACCACAAGGAGTTCTTCCCGGCCGGCGACGTGCTGATCGAGACGAAGAACTTGAGCGGCCCTGGCTTCCGTGACGTGTCGCTCAGCGTCCGTTCAGGCCAGATCGTCGGCCTCTACGGGTTGATCGGTGCCGGCCGTTCGGAATTCGTGATGTCGTTGTTCGGCCGCCAGCGCAGAACCGGCGGTAGCCTCTTCTGGCAGGGCAAGGAGGTGGACATCCGTTCCGAGCGCCAGGCGATGGACCTCGGCATTGCGCTCGCCCCGGAAAGCCGGCGTGACCAGGGCCTCTGCATCAATCTGCCGGTCGGCTTCAACCTCAACCTGCCGATCTTCCCGCGCATCACCATGGCCGGACTGGTGCCGTTCTCTGCCGATCGCCAGCGGGCAGACCGGCAGATCGCCGACCTCCAGGTGAAGACCTCCGGTCGCGGCGCGCTGGTGTCGTCGCTGTCGGGCGGCAACCAGCAGAAGATCGTCATCGGCAAATGGCTCAACCACGGCGCCAAGCTGTTCATCTTCGACGAGCCGACCGTCGGCGTCGACGTCGGCACCAAGGCGGAGATCTACCGCCTGCTCGCCCGGCTGCTCGCCGAGGGCGCCGGCATCATCCTGATCTCGTCCTATCTGCCGGAAGTCTACGAGCTCGCCGACGAGCTGCATGTCTTCCGCCGTGGCGAGGACATCGCCAGGCACGCCTACCACGCGGCGAGCCATGAGGAAATTCTGTCTGAAGCGATCGGTGTGTGAACGGGGAGCGTTCACGGGGGGAAATTCATGTCCACGGATAACAAGACAGCGGCGGCCATCCAGAAGAGCAGCGCCAACTGGCTATTCGGCCTGACGCTGATCGGGCTTCTGCTCGCCATGTGCATCGTCCTCAGCCTGACGACCAAGAGCTTTCTGAGCGAAACCAACATCATGAACCTGATGCGTCAGGGTTCGATGATCGCCATCCTGGCCGTCGGCGAGACCTTCGTCATCATCACGACCGGTATCGACCTCTCCGTCGGTGCCGTGGTTGGCTTCTGCACCGTCATCGCCGCCTGGCTCCTGACCCACGACTTCTCCATCATGACGACGGTGATCATCACGCTGGGGGTCGGCGTCGCCATCGGCATGTTCCACGGTTTCGGCATCGTGCAGATGGGCCTGCCGCCCTTCATCATCACGCTGGCGACGCTGACCTCGCTGCGTGGCCTCGGCCTGCTGATTACCAATGGCGCCACCATCAACATCGTCAATGACACCTTCACAGAATTCTCGCGCAACGACTTCTTCGGACTGCCGAACCTGTTCTGGATGGTGATCCTGGTCGGCATACCCGCCTATATCTTCCTCCATCACAGCCGCTACGGCCGCTACATCTTCGCCGTCGGCTCCAATATGGAGGCGGCGCGCCTGTCAGGCGTCAACGTCAAGCTGACCGTCTACCTCGCCTACACGTTGTCATCGACCTGCGCCGCCTTCGTCGGACTGCTGCTCGCCGCTCGCATCGGCGTCGGCAACGCCATGCAGGCCGACGGCTGGGAGCTGCAGGCCATCGCCTCCTCGGTGATCGGCGGCACGTCGCTGTTCGGCGCCGTCGGTTCGGTGCATGGCCCGCTGATCGGCGCCTTCATTCTCGCCACCATCAACAACGGCGCCAATCTCCTGAACGTCAATTCGTTCTGGCAGCGCATCATCACCGGTCTCCTGATCATCCTGATCGTCTACTTCGACCAGTTGCGCCGTCGGCGCGGCTGAGGCCGGCACACTTGCCAAACAAATGGAGGCGGGACCGCCGGGTCCCGCCTCCTGTTTGCTTTCAGAGTGTCGTCAGGATCTTTTCAGGAGGCGTGGGCGACCTCACCGCTGGCGCTCGCCTCGAGCAGCGTCTCGAGGTCGGCCGGCCGCAGCGGCTTCGACAGCCAGGCATCGAACAGCCCCTCCTCGCAACGCGCCCGCGTTTCCGGCAGAGCGTCGGCGGTCAGCGCGGCGATCACCGGCTGACGGCCGCCGCGGTCGGCGATCATCGCTCGCATACGCCGCGCCGCCTCGATGCCGTCCATTTCGGGCATGTGCAAATCCATGAGCACCACGTCGAAGCTGCCGCCCGAGGACAGCATGGCCGCGGTGGCGGTCAACGCCTTCTGGCCGTCGGCACCGAGCGTGACGGCGTGCCCGGCCCGCTCGACCAGTGCCCGGCCGAGCAGGAGGTTGATCTCGTTGTCGTCGCAGAGCAGCACCGACAGACGATGCGTCGGCGCCGTCGGTCCGACGGGAATCATCGGGTCGGCAGCGGCTGCGAACTGGCCGTGGCCGAGAAGCGTTTCGACGACGGCCGAGAGCGAGCGCGCCCTGACCGGCTTGACCAGATAGGCGCCATAACCGGCGGCCTGCAATTCTGGCAGCATCGGTCGTTCGGACGCGGTGATCAGCACGCCGACCGGAGTCGACGAAAAAGCACGGATACGCTCGATGATGGCAAGCGGATCGCCAGCGGCAGCGTCGATCAGCACGGCGTCGGGCTGCCAGGAGCCGACGACCTCCTGTTCGATGTCCTTCTGCGTGGCCAGCGTCACGTCGGCGCCAGCGTCGAACAGGCGGCGGATCAGGAACGGCCCCTCGATGAGGGCGTGCGACACCACGAGGATGCGGCGACCGGCAAACTGGCGGTCGCCCGAAGGGGGCACCGGTGATGCCGGTACCGGCATCGGATCTTTCGCCGCGAAGCTGGCGGCGAGCAGCGCAAAAGCGGCACGGGCGCCGACGGCATCGCCAGCGGCCGGGTCATCTGCATCCTCGGCGTGTCCGGCGGAGGGGGCCGCTGGCGGGATAGCCGGACTGGCGAGCACGCCCGCCTCAACCAGCGGGAAGCTGAGGGAGAAGCCGAAGCTCGCCCCCTCGCCGGGGGCCGACACCAGGCGAATGTCGTCACCCATCAGCCGCGTCAGTTCGCGGGCAATGGCAAGACCGAGGCCAGTGCCGCCGTGGGAGCGAGCCGGCCCGGGATCGGCCTGTTCGAATTCGCCGAAGATGCGCTGCTGGTCGGCCTCGGCGATGCCGACGCCGGTATCGCGCACCAGGAAGGACACGCCGACGGCGCCTTGCGCCTCACCTGTCATCTGCAGCTCGATGGCGACGCCGCCCTCGGCCGTGAACTTGATGCCGTTGCCGGCGAGGTTGAACAAGACCTGCCGGACCCGGATCGGATCGGCATGAACCAGACAATCGAGCCGCGGATCGATATAGGCGGCGAGCTCGATGCCTTTCATCTCGGCACGTGGCGCCATCAGCTCGACGAGGTCCTCGACGATGGCGACGAGCGAGGTCGGCTCCAGCTGCAGCGTCAGCCGGCCAGCTTCGATCTTGGAGAAATCCAGCAGATCCTCGATCAAGGTGAGCAACGCTTCGCCGGAAGTCTCAATGGCGCGGGCGTAGGTGCGCTGTTCGGCCGACAGCGGCGTTTTCTGCATCAGCGCGGTCATGCCGAGGATGCCGTTGAGCGGGGTGCGAATCTCGTGACTGACCATGGCGAGGAAGCGGCTCTTGGCGGCACTCGCCGCCTCCGCCTGATCGCGGGTCTTCTCGAGCGCCGCTTCGATCGCCTTGCGCTCGGTGATGTCGCGTCCAAGCGTGCGTGTCCCAGTCACCCTGCCGTCCTCGACGACCGGCGCTTCCGAGAAGGAAAACCAGCGAGGGCCATCCACCGTCTCGATTGAGATATCGCCGGAAAGATGGCTCGGATCCTGCCGCGCAACACCATGGCCGGACAGAGCGGCGAGCGCTGTCAGGCGACGCCGCAGTTGCTGCCAGGGGTCGGCGCGCGGCTGCCGGACGTCGCTCGCCACCACGTCGGAGGCGGCGAACAGCTCGCCAGCGGCGAGATCGGCGGCGAAGACGGAAAAGTCGAGACCGATAAAGGCGCCCGGCGGCTGGCCAAGCCGCGCGGTGGTAGCGGAACTGGTGGAGGTGATCCGGCCGGCTGTGTCGCGACAGATAACGAGATCGCCAAGACCATCGCCCTCGGCGGCCGAAGCGACGGCGGCGTCGTAAAGGCGACCGAGGTCGCGGCGGGCCAAGCGGCGGCCGGCTTCGAACAACCCACCGCCGACAAGAAGAGCGGCGATGCCGGCAAGGAGCGGCGGAGACCCAGGGAGCGACGTGAGGACCGTGACGGTCGCGGCGACCAGCGCCAGCGCGGCGGCAGTTACAAACAGCCCGCGGCGCCAGCGAGCACGTGGCGGACGAAGCCGTCCGGCGGTCTGGCGGGGCGGTGTGAGGTCGGGGGCAGGTTGGCCGGTCATATCCGTCCCGAAGGTGCGACGCGGTCGTGCGCCGCCCCCAGCGAGGAATGCGCCGGCCCCACCGGTCTCGGCAGGGCATGCGAAGGCTAGGCTGGCAAGGTTGCCAATCCGTTGATGAACTGGCGAAATACAGAGAATTCCGCCACGCACCCCGGATTGATCGGTCTGGCCGTCGCTCACGCCGCCCGCACCGCACGGTTCTATCGACAGCGAACAAAGGCGGATTTGCTGGCGTCCTGCTACACCGCGGGGAGGGACACGATCACGCCCCGCCCAAGATCGAGACCTGTAGGCGAGTGCAGTCAACGCGTGCTCGCGCACCATAAGGTAGGGTTAGCATTGGTTGGGTGTGCCCAAAATCCAGACCAGAAAGGACCGGCACTGCCGGCAGGCCCGCCTCCGCCAAGCAGTCCGTGAAAGCCCCTTCCACTTGCTCTTGATAACCTGAGATGCCTTTTGGATCAGGCCGGGCAATCAAGATGCCGTTCAAGACCTGCAAAATGCCCTGGGCGGCAAAATTTCTGAGCCAATAGCGTATGAACTGAGGCGACGGGGCATCTTCCGACGTTTCGTAGAATAGGATTGCGCCCCGCCACATATCTAGCGAGGGCCACCAAGCCGTTCCCTTGAGCATTTCCAGGACTTCGGCGCATCCGCCAATCAGATGGCCTTCTGCCACTCCGGTTCCTTGTACCAGAGTTGGCAAGGCTGCCTTCTGCAACACTCTGGGCACATGCTGAAGTTCAAGATCAGCCCAGTCCACCCGGTCAGCGGTCCAACCGTCCAGATTTTGAGGTATCTGCCCGATTGGATCGGCGCTGAAAAGCGCCCGCCGCACACCGTCGATGGTATAGCGATGAATACCACCGTTCTCGGCAAACCCGGCCATTATACTCGGTCCATAGAATGAGGAGACCCCGGCCGTCAGACACGCAAAATGCAGTGCGGTCGTATCCGAAAATCCGATGAAGACCTTCGGATTCTGGCGAATGATTTCTAAATCTAGATAGGGAATGAGCCGAATGCTGTCGTCTCCGCCAATGGTGGCGAAGATCCCTGAAATTGAAGGGTCGCCAAAGGCCCGCATGATATCATCGGCTCGGGCTTCAGGGTGCAATGATAGAAACTCGGGGCTGGCAAGGGTATGCGGCATCTCAACGACCGATACGCCGAAAGTCTCCTCTAGCTGCCGCTTGCCTGTCTCGTATCTATTTGGAAATGCGGATGGTCCTCCCCATGATGGCGACACCGTCGCCACTTTGTCTCCGGGGCGCAACTGGCGGGGTTTGATCAGCAAAGGGGTCGCTCCCAATTCTCATCGTCTGTACCAATATCGGCATCATAACGGTAGGCATCTGCGCCAGGGGGATTGGATCACAATCTTTGGCAGCCATCCGGGCTGCCCATTATGCGGGAGATTGTGACCGCCAGCCGCCGTGATGCTCGAGCACCCCGCAAGCCTTCTTCTGGCCCCTGATATCAGCTTGGCCCGGCTGCCCTCTCAGAGTTGGCGGCGATCGCCACGGGCAGCACACGAGCCACCGATACTGGTGAAGTCAAAAAAGGCTCCCCGAGCGCGACATAGTCGGCACGCATGTCGGCTGCCTGGGCGGAACTCCACCTTCGATTTAGCCGTCGCGTCGATCACGCCGCTCGCGCCCGCCGATCCGCGCCGGTGCGATAGGCAAGCGCCTCGCCGATATGCAGGCGGCCGACGTCCTCGGCACCCTCGAGATCGGCCAAGGTACGCGCAACCTTCAGGACGCGGTGATAGCCGCGCGCCGACAGCGACAGCCGTTCAGCGGCTTGTCTCAGCAACGCAAGGCCAGCGTTGTCTGGCGCCGAGACGTCGTCGATCACCGCCGCTGGCGCCGTGGCGTTGGTCATCGCGGCACCGAGACCGAGCGAAGCGTAGCGCTCGGACTGAATGGTCCTCGCCGCCGCGACACGGGCGGCAACGGCCGCCGAGGACTCGCCACCCCGCCGCGCGCCGATCAGATCGGAGGCTGACACGGCCGGCACCTCGACGGTGAGGTCGAAGCGGTCGAGCAGCGGGCCGGAAATACGTTCCTGATAGTCGGCGGCGCAGGCCGGCCCGCGTCGACAGGTGTGACCCGGCGTACCCGCCATGCCACAGCGGCAGGGGTTCATGGCGGCGATGAGCTGGAAGCGGGCTGGGTAGGTGACGCGGTTGTTGGCGCGGGCGATCACCACGTCGCCAGTCTCAAGTGGCTGGCGCAAGCTGTCGAGTACGGCCGGGTTGAATTCAGGCAGTTCGTCAAGAAAGAGGACGCCGCGGTGGGCGAGCGAGATCTCGCCGGGTTTCGCCCGCACGCCGCCGCCCACCAGCGCGGCCATCGACGCCGAATGATGCGGCGCCCGAAACGGCCGCCGGTCGGACAGACGGCCGTCGGCGAGCGTACCGGCAACCGAGGCGATCATCGAGATCTCGAGCAGTTCCTGCGGCGTCAGCGCCGGCAGGATGGAGGGAAGGCGGCTTGCCAGCATCGACTTGCCGGACCCGGGGGGGCCGATCATCAACAGATTATGGCCTCCGGCGGCCGTGACCTCGAGCGCCCGGCGAGCGCTCTCCTGGCCCTTGACGTCGGCGAGATCCGGCAGCGTCCCGATGGCGTCGGCCACCTTCGGCTCGGGGCGTGACAGCACCTGCGTGCCCTTGAAATGGTTGACGACGGCGATCAGGCTGATCGGAGCCAGGATCGGCATTTCGGCGTCGGCCCAGGCCGCTTCCGCGCCGGAGGCGCGCGGGCACATCAACCCCAGCCCCTCAGAGTTGGCGGCGATCGCTGCCGGCAGCACACCGGCTACCGGCGCGATGGTCCCATCCAGGGATAATTCGCCGAGCACGACATAGTCGGCGAGCGCGTCACTTGGCAGGGCGCCCATTGCCGCCATCATGGCAAGCGCGATCGGCAGGTCGTAGTGGCTACCTTCCTTGGGCATGTCGGCCGGCGCCAGATTCACCGTGATGCGCTTGGCCGGCAGAGCGAGGCCTGAGGCCGCCAGTGCAGCGCGGACACGCTCGCGGCTTTCGGTGACCGCCTTGTCGCCGAGGCCGACGATGTTGAACAACACCTTGCCGGGACCCATGTGGACCTGGACGTCGACCGGCGTCGCTTCGACGCCCTGAAAGCAAACGGTTCTGACGTGCGCGACCATTGTTCGTCCCCTGAACCCGCTACAACCTAAGCGGACGCCAAGCAACCTGTCAAGAACAGTAAGGGAACAAAGAGGGGCTTTCTGTTCTGGCGACCAACAAAGAATGCTGCCACCATCAGGACGATGGAGCGGCTTCAGTCGCTGCGTTACCCTTGCAACAATCATGGCCACCTCAGCGGTCGAGCGTCAGCGACTGGTGCATTCTTTCAAAAACAGGGTCGCCAGCGAATAATTCGGACATTTCATGGCTGCCATGCGCAACAAAGTGTCGGAAACCGACTCCCATCGCTTAACATGACTACGACCTTCGTCTAATAAGGCCGCTTCCACAGGCGTCCTGCGAGCCGTTTTGGTTCTCGCGGATGCTGCAAAGACCGAAGGAAGCAAAAGCCGACCGGCCCTGAAGGGGCCTTTGCTCCGCGCCCTGTTTTCGCGCCTCCACTTTCGCCGAGGGATCTGCAACCTCTCGGGTGGATGCTCCAGACGAACGGAAAGCCATGTCCACGACCACCCTCGCCGGCCCGTCCGGCACCGTCCGCGCCGGCAATTCGCGCGCGCGCGTCATCCTCGCCAGCCTCGTCGGCACCACCATCGAGTTCTACGACTTCTACGTCTACGCCACCGCCGCCGTGCTGGTCTTTCCGCACCTGTTCTTCCCGGCCGGCAACGACACGACGGCGTTGCTCGCCTCCTTTGCCATCTTCGGGGCCGCCATGGTCGCCCGGCCGCTCGGCGCCGTGTTCTTCGGACACCTCGGCGACAAGCGAGGCCGCAAGGTGACACTGGTCGCCGCCCTGCTCACCATGGGCATCGCGACCTTCCTGATCGGCTGCCTGCCGACCTATGCCTCCGTCGGCTGGTTCGCGCCCTTCCTCCTGGTGCTGATGCGCCTCACGCAGGGCTTCGCCATTGGCGGCGAGTGGAGTGGCGCGGCGCTGGTCGCCACCGAAAATGCTCCGGCGGGAAAGCGCGCCTTCTACGGCACGTTTCCGCAGCTTGGCGCGCCCATCGGCTTCATCATCGCCAATGGCTTGTTCCTGATCATCTCGGCGGTTCTGCCGTCCGACGACCCGACGCGACCGTCGCTGGCCTTTCTCGACTGGGGCTGGCGCATTCCCTTCCTGTTCTCGGCCGTGATGGTGATCGTCGGCCTCTGGGTGCGTTTCAGTCTGGTGGAAAGCGCCGCCTTCGAGAAGACAGCGAAGACCGGCAAATTGCGCAAGCTGCCGGTGGCCGATGCGGTGCGCCATCATTGGCAGGCGTTGATCCTCGGCACCTTCTACATGCTGGCGACCTACGTGCTGTTCTACCTGATGACCACCTTCTCGCTGAGCTACGGCCGCGCCGCCACCACGGCACCGGTGCCGGGTCTCGGCTATGACTACCGCAGCTTCGTCATGATGATGATCACCGGCGTGGTGTTCTTTGGCATCTTCACCATGCTGTCCGGCCCCTGGGCCGACCGCTGGGGCCGTCGGCGGACGCTGCTCTGGGTCACCGCCGCCATCATGCTGTTCGGCCTTCTCTGGGTCCCAATCCTGTCGCTCGGCGGCTTCGGTGTGATGGCCTTTCTGATCATCGGCTTCACGCTGATGGGCATGACCTTCGGTCCGATGGGCGCGCTGCTGCCCGAACTGTTCCCGACCAACGTTCGCTACACCGGCTCCGGCATCTCCTACAACGTCTCGTCGATCCTCGGTGCCGCCGTCGCGCCGTTCATCGCCGTGGCGCTCTGGACCTATGGTGCCGGCAGCCCGTTCTGGGTCGGCGTTTATCTGACGGTGATGGCTGGTCTCACCTTCACCGCGCTTTTCCTTGGCAAGGAAAC